>JBHIET010000054.1:0-23133 GCA_046760785.1 Anaerolineae bacterium
CAGGACGACTGGCCTGATTTAGCTGCTAGCGGAGTGCGAAATCTAGGCTTAGCGTTTCACGCTTTCCCCCCCTTTTCCCTTTGGCCTTCTCGTTGTACAATAGAGCCACCATGCGCATCCGCTACCTCAGCCTGACCAACTTCCGCAACTACGCTCGCCTGGAGCTGACCTTGCCTGAGCAACCGCTGCTCCTCCACGGCGCAAACGCCCAGGGCAAGACCAGCCTGCTGGAGGCGGTCTACCTGCTCGCCACCGGGTCTTCGCCCCTCACCCCGCTTGATCGCCAACTCATCAAGTGGGAGGCAGAGGCGGAAGGACTGTCCTACGCCCGCGTGTGGGCTGAGGTCGTGCATCGTGACCGCATCCGGGAGGTAGAGATTGTTCTGGAAAGCAGACCGCTGGCGAACGGCACGACGCGACTGCGGAAGACGATTCGCGTGGATCGGGCACGCAAGCGCCGCGCCGATCTGGCCGGGCTGCTCAACGCCGTGCTTTTCATGCCACAGGACGTGGCGTTAGTCGCCGGGCCGCCCGCCAGCCGTCGCCGCTACATGGACGACACGCTGTGCCAGGTGGACGGGGACTACTGTGCATCGCTGGAGCGATACACCGAGGCCCTGCGCCAGCGCAACGCCGTGCTGCGCCACCTGCGCGATGAAGGAGGCGACCCGGCCCAATTGGCCCCTTTTGAGGAGGTGCTGGCCCGTGAGGGGGTCGTCGTCGCCAATGGCCGGTGCGAACTGGTGACCGCGCTCTCACAGCGCGCCGACCGCATCCACCGGCAACTTACCGGTGGGGCGGAATGGCTGCGACTGGAGTACCGCCCCAACTTCGACCCGGCCGCGCCGCCCGCGTTGAAGTACCAGATGGGACTGGGTCTGCAGCCATACGCAGGCCCGCCGCCAGAGGTCGGGGCCGAGGGACTGGTGATGGCCTTCCGGCAGGCGCTCCTGGCGCGGCGGGCGGACGAGATCGTGCGCGGGATGACGCTCACAGGTCCGCACCGGGACGAACTGCGCTTCGTCGCCGGCAGCCCCGGCCAGGGCACCCACGAGGTGGACCTGGGAACCTACGGCTCGCGCGGGCAGCAGCGCACGGCGGTGTTGGCGCTCAAGCTGGCGGAATTGGAATGGATGCGGGAGCAGACAGGAGAGACGCCTGTGCTTCTGCTGGACGAGGTACTGGCCGAACTGGACGCGGCCCGGCGGCGCTACCTCCTGGCTCAGGTGGATAGCGTCGAGCAGGCGCTACTCACCGCCACCGACCCCGAAATGTTCAGCGCCGAGTTTCGGGAGGAGGCGACGTTGTGGGAGGTGCGGGGGGGGATTGTGAAGGGAGTAGATGAGTAAGTGAGTAGGGAATAAAGTTTGACAAACCTTAACAAATGTTCTAAAATATTAAACGAATCTGACAGAGGAGAGACCTATGGCTGGTGAACGGGCGTACATTACGCTGAAAGAGGCAGCGCATGCGCTGAGCGTGCACGAACAGACTATCCGCAACTGGGGTCGGCGAGGCATAATCCGACTCGTACGTCTGCCCGGCAGCCGCTATCGGCGCGTGCCGACATCGGAGGTGGCTCGCCTCAAAGCACAGATGGCGCAAGTTGAGCCGCATACTGGTGCAGGCGTGCGCCTGGAGCTCCCCCCAAGCGATGTAGACCTAATCACCCAGGGCCGGGCATTGGCGGACACCATCAAAGAGGCGCTGGCCGCCGTCGAGCCTACGACCACATTTGACGAGATGATGCGCTCCCTGCGAGGCCGCTCGTGGTTGTCATAGACACCGACGTGTTCATACTCGAGTTCGCCTTCCACCATGACTCCCGCCACGCCGTCAATGCCGACTTCCTGATCGCTGTGCGCGAGCGAGGGCCGGCCATCACCGTCTACAACCTGATGGAAATCCTGGGGCAACTCTCGTTTAACTTGTCTCCAGACCGGTTGAGCCAGTGGCGGTCGTGGCTGCAGGCAGCCTACGGGCTTGCGGTGATCTGGCCTGCGGTTGAGGCCCAAAGGGCAGTGGCGTTCTTTCGGGATGAGATATACAACCGACCATTAGCCAAGATGCAGGCGCAGCGAATGGCATTTCTAGACGCGCTGATCATCGGCCTGGCAGAACGAGCCCCCGACATCGAGGCTTTCGTCACCTGGAATGCCCGCCATTTCCGCGATAAGACGCCGCTCACTGTTCTCACCCCGTCCGAGTTCCTGGGCAACTCATTCCTCATCCACTCACCCACTTCCGATCCGCCTCAAGAGTAGTAGCAATTCCAATGGAGCAAGACAAGCAACGTATGGAACCCTTGATCGCAGGCGCCCGAGAATTGCACGTCAAGCTCACCGACCGCCATCTGACCGCCTTCGAGACCTGCTACCGGGAGTTGGTGGACTGGAACCGGCGCTTCAACCTGACCGCCATCACCGACTGGGAGGGTGTGCTGATACGCCATTTCCTCGACTCCCTTTCCTGCCTGAAAGCGCTGCCCAGGAAGGAGCTGGCGGCCGGGGCGCAGGTGATTGACGTGGGCACAGGGGCGGGGTTTCCGGGATTACCGCTCAAGCTCGTATGTCCAGGAATGCGGCTGACGCTGCTGGAGGCGACGGGTAAGAAAGTGACCTACCTGGAGCACGTGGTGCGCGCACTGGAATTGAAGGAGGTCGAGGTGATCCACGGGCGGGCGGAGGAACTGGGGCATGACTCGGCCCATCGCGAGCGGTACGACTGGGCGCTGGCCCGCGCCGTGGCGGAGATGCCGACGCTGGCGGAGTACCTGCTGCCGCTGGTGCGGGTGGGGGGCGGGATGTTGGCACAAAAGGGAGAAGGGGCCGCCGCCGAGGTGCACGGAGCCGATACGGCCATCGTCACGCTGGGGGGGCGGGTGCGACAACTGGTACCGGTGGAACTGCGCGGGCTGGCCGAGACGCGCTATCTGGTGGTGGTGGATAAGACGGCCGCCACGCCGGAGAAGTACCCCCGCCGGCCAGGCATACCCCAGAAGCGCCCGCTGAAGTGAGAAGTGGGATTGGTACAGAACGGTTTTCCGAGGCTCCCAGTCCTCGTCCGTTCGACTGAGCGTTCGACTGAGCTCACGGCGAAGCCCCGAGGGCGTCGCGGGCGTGAGTCTCGTCCATTAAGGGTCTTTTTTCTCCGTGCCAATGAGCCCGAGTTCATACCCCATAGCCACCGCAGCCGCCCTGTTGGGCACACCGAGCTTCCCCAGGATATTGCCGACGTGATTCTTGGCTGTACTCTCGGCAATGCCTAGCGCCACTGCGATCTGCTTGTCCTTCTTACCCTCCGCCATTAACGTCAGCACTTCACGCTCCCGTTCGGTGAGTTCCTCCGCCGGAGGTGCAGGTGACGTCACAACCTGCGCTGGGGAAGGGGGCGGAGGTGGAACCGCATAGACGCTGCGGATTTCGTCAATCAACTGCTGTTTGGGGACTTCCTTGGTCAATGCGGCCAATGCGCCTGCATTCTTTGCCTGTTCGATGAGGTGCGGATAGACCGTGATGGCGACGATCTTCGTCTCCGGCACTTCGCTGGTGAGTCGCTTGATCGTCTCAATGCCCGCATCCTTATCCCCGAACCACTTGAGGTCAAGCAACAGGACATCCGGCCGTAACTCGTGCACCTTCTGAACCGTCTCGTGCACTGTAGCGCCCTCGCCGACGATCTCCATGTCCACCTCTGCTGCTAGAATGCGCCTCATGCCTTCGCGAGCGATGTCGGTATCGTCCGCTATGAGGACGCGGATCTTATTGTTCATAATTCCTCCCTGTCAGATTGATGATCGCACAGATGGTGGTCCCCTTGTCGGGTGCTGAGTCAATCTCAAGCTCGCCGTCTATCTCGTGTAATATGTCGTAGAATCGCCGCAGGCCCCACTTATGCGCAAGAGCAAGAGTTGACTCCACATCAAAACCCACGCCGTCGTCCTTCACATAGAGCCTGACCTGCTCGTCGGTTCCTTCCAGCCAAACTTCGATTCTCACGTTGGGATTGTGGAGGAAACCCGAGTGCTTGACAGCGTTACTCATTGCCTCTTGCCCAACCCGGTAAAGCGTCCCCTCGATCTCGGATGGTAGCCGCTGCGGCAGATCGCCGCTGACCACGATGCGCCCACGCCCAATCAGTTCTGCCCGTTTCGTCAGCGCGATCAGTAACCCCTCCTGCTCCAAGGTGGGGTCGCGCAGGTCTTCGAGCAAGGAACGGAGGTCGGTGTAGGCGCGGGTGAGGGCACCTTGAAGCCTGTTCAGAGATACGTCTGCCGCCTCCAGATCACTGTGTTCTATCTCATCGGCGAGGATCTCTGCTTCCCATCGTACGCCGGTAGCCAGGAGGTTCATTGCCTCGTGGAGGTCGGTTTCCAGCCGTTTTCGCTCGGCGCGAATCGCATCCGCGCGAGCCTTCTCTACACTCCTAACCCGCTCAATACCGGCTGCAGCATTGGTCGCCAACGTCTGGAGTAGCCTCTCGTCAAACTCCGAGAAGCCTTCGTCGTTCTCTGCATCCCGCGCAACCAGGACGCCGACGAGACGATCAGCGGGCGTACGCATCGGCACAGCGAGCAAGCTGTGATCGCCCTGCGGGTCGAAATCCCACCCCAATCTTGCCCAAAGTTCCCTGTTCCAGAGCGGGTGCTGCAGCACATCTTTCCCTAGCAGTCGGACTGGCTGGCACGTCTCTGCCACGTGAGCGACTAGCCCACAACCGGGCCTTGCGGTGCGTGGTCTGTCGGCACAAAGTGGCGAGGTGGTTGCCGCGACGAGTTCCAGAGCATTATCATCTCCATCATTGGCGAGGAACAGCGAGCAATCACGCGCCGATAGGAACCTGGTACCTGCTTCGACGATGAACTGGTACAATCCCTCCAAACTGGTATGGAGGGCCAGGCTGCTCGTCACGGCGGAGAGGTATTCCTGTAGACGGATTTCCTGCTGCTTTCTGTTGGTGATATCGGTATAGACGCACAATGCACCCGCGAACGATCCCTGTTTGAAGGCAGGGGTTGCGCTGACAATTACGGGCACGTGTTGGCCCTCCTTAGTCAATAGGACCGTCTCATACCGGCTGGCGATGCCTTGAGAGCGCTTGACAATCTCCTCCTCGATCTTCGACACTTCCTGGGGAGCCACGATGATCGTACAATGTTGGCCGATCAACTCCTCACGGGTATAGCCCAGCAGTTCCACCGTCTTGCGATTAACAAAGGTGATATGGGCGTTCGCGTCTTCGAGAAGGATGCCCTCCTCCATGCTCTGCACGATGTCCTCGTTGAAGGCTCGCAACCTGTCGGTTTCCTCATACAGCCGCGCATTATCAATGGCGATAGCCGCACTCGCGGCCAGTGCCTCCACCAACAACAGGTCTGCCTGATCGAAGCGCTCTGCCTCTGTATCCATCACCTGGAGCGCGCCGATCACATCCTCCTTAACTCGCAGTGGGACGGTGAGAATGGAACGCAGTGTTAACCCTATCTGCTGCTCCACGCCCTTGTAGTGACGTTCGTCAGTCCGGGTGTCTGGCACGATCAGGCTCTCGCCGCTGCGGGTCACCCAGCCAGCGATTCCCTGTCCCGGCGCCAGACGCCAGCCGCGCACAATCTCGCTGCGGCGGCCAGCGGCCTGCCGACAGACCAGCTCGCCTGTCTCTTGGTCAATCAACCAGATCGAAGCAGCGAGCACACCCAGTAGACAGCGCACCTCTTCCAGAACGGTGACGAGCACCTGGTCCAGGTCCAGGGTAGAAGCTATAGCCCGACCGGTATAATTGAGGGCATCCAGTTCCGCGGCACGGCGCTGCGCTTCCTTGTACAGCCGTCCGTTCTCGATCGCCACACCGATTTGGTTGCTCAGGGTTTCCATCACCATCACGTCGTTCTGATCGAAAGCATTGGTTTGCGGGCTCTGGACGTCGAGCACCCCCAGGATATCATCACCCGCAAGGATGGGCACGCTCAGTTCGGACCGGGTCGGTATCACATCAGGGTAAAGGTTGATGTAGCGCGGCTCGGTGTCTACATCGTTGATCAGCAGGGTTTTACCGTGGCGGCCCACCCAGCCGACCATACCTTGATCCAGTTTCAGCCGGTGGTCAGGGGGGAACAGATGAGCGAAATCGCCGGCCTTGGCCCTCATCACCAGTTCGTCTCGCTCACGGTCCACAGTGAAGAGGGCCACGTGATAGTAACCAAAGCTCTCCTGCACCAGGCGGGCGGCTCTGTCCAACACACTCTCCAAATCCAGTACAGCAGCGATCTTTCCACCGATGTCGTTGAGGAGCGCCAACTGGGCGGCGTGTTGTTCCAGTGCCGCCTCCACCCGCCTGCGCTCGGCGATCTCTTTCTGAGCCTGGTCGTACAAGCGAGCGTTCTCAATGGCCGTAGCCGACACGCTGACCAGAATCTCCAGAGCCTGGATTGTGTCGAGGGAGGGAATCTGGCGATCACTTGGGTCATCAACAGAAAGGTAGCCCAGCAGTTCTCCCTCTCGGGTTCGGATGGGCACGATCAGCATATCCTCCTGGTGCCACCCGCCAGGCTTACGCTCGCCCAGGTCCGGGGTGAAGGTGTACGGGCTGAGGTCAGGAACGTCCGGGCGGCGGTCATGTCTGATGAAGTAGGACTGACCTATGCGGAACTTGTCTTGGAGCAGGTGGGTTACGACGTCGTGCGGTATGCGCAACCCTTCTAACTTGCGCCTGCCCGCTGGCGGCACTCCGGCCATCGCCTTGACTACGATCTCGCCGCTCGTTTCGTCCAGCAGATTCACAACGGCCATTTGGTAGCCGCTGCACCGGCATACCTCTGTGGCGATCGTCTCCAGCAGATCGTCGAGGGACTGGTTCAGACCAAAGGCGCGACTGGCCTCCAGGACGCCTGAGATCTCCTGTCTGCGCCGTGAGCGGGTGTTGTAGAGCTCAGCATTGGCAATCGTCGCGGCTCCCTGGGCAGCGAGCATCGTCAGGAAACGCTCGTCCCTCTCGCTGAACGCCTTCTTCTTGGCGCTATGGACGCTGATGGTGCCCACGCTCTTGTCGCCCACGTACATCGGTGCGACCAGGAGTGACTTGAGGGGGACGAAGGATGAAGGAAGGCGATGGTATCGTTCATCCTTGTCCACGTCGGGCACGTTTATCGTCTGGCGGTTTTGGACGGCGTGGCCTGCGATCCCTACCCCGACGCTCATCAGCGACCGTCCTAGCGCACTGAGGTCTACGTGCGAAGACCCGGCGGGGACAAGCGTCTGATTCCCTTCACCCCCCAGGAGATGAACGACCGCCGCTTCTGCATCCGGAATCCCCTCCTTGGCAGCGTCGGCAAGAAGTTGGGCCAGTTCCCCTCGATCGAGAACGTGCATGAGCGTGGTGGTCGCTTTCAGGAGCGTACCTTCTTCCCGAAGCCGAGGGAAAAAGCGCATAAAAAAGTAAAGCACCGCCGTCAGCAGCCCCAGGATGGCATCCTGGGCCAGCATTGTAGCAAAGTCGGGTGACCCAGTCCGGGCGGAGACAGCCAGCATCGCAGCGCAGATCTCAAGATAGACGATCACCAGGAGAACTGGACGGCCAAAGTACAAAAGTATGGCCAGCATCGGCATCGAAAAGAAGAACCACAGGTAGCCGGAGGCGGCCGGCGGTCCCACAAGCATAAGAACAGTGATCATAGCGAGATTAAAATGAACGCGGAACAACTGACAGGGCTGGCTTTCGTACAAGCGTTGTGCTTTTCGGCCGAGAATCTCGAGCACCAGCAGATAGACAGTATAGGAGGCGATCCACAGAAACAGCGACGATTCTTGCGCTGCTCCTCTGCTGGGCAACCAAGCAAACAGGAACACAAAACCCACGAAGAGAAAGCCCCAGAATCGCAGAACCGGGCGGCTCCAGCGAACAACCTGATCCTCGCCCAGAAGCATCCCTACGACTCTTCTTGCGCCTACGGAGTTTGCCACACCGGTCATAGCTCTCCTTCGTTGAGACGTACCTGGTTTGTTCACATTGTACACCATTTTACAGCCTCTGTCACTAGGTAGAACGCTTCATTGTCGGACTGGTCGAACGCACTATACCCTGGCGGGGCAGGTAGGGAAAACGAAGGGGGTACAAGGAAGGGCCGCGAAAGCACCACCCGGGGTAAGCCCTATTTCTATTTCCAAATGACCATTTCGCTTGATGACAAGAAGCACGGCGTAGAGTACAATCAGGGTGGCCTTGGTTAACCTGCGATGAAGGAGGTGGCAAAATGATGGCACAAAACGTAACGAGGTTCACTCTGGTGCTGGTGTCCCTGGGGGTCGTTCTCGCCATCGCCGTCTTCCGTCCTCCGCTTCTCCCCTCCATCCAAGACTTACCGACACAGCCTGCCAGCCACGCGGAGTCGGTAGAGCCTGAACCTGCACCGTCACCCGATATGAAGACCATCGAATCCCCACCGGCCTCCCTTGAAGATCATCCCAGAGCAGATAATGGTGGAAAGCGTGGGCGTGATCCGGCGACGTGGGAGGCCATGCTCCTCAAGTGGGAGGATGAATTGCGGGAGTGGGCGGCCGACCTGGCCGAGCAAAAGGCTGCCATCCAGGCCCAGCTTGAGTCCCTTGGCAATAGGGAAGCCGCTCTGCGGGCGAAAGGGGCGGACCTGGCGGAGCGGGAGCAGAGAGTGCAGAGGCTCTACCGCTTCTCGCTGGTGGCGCTGATCATGAGCAGCCTGATAAGCGTGCCTTCGGTCGTGTTGCTCGTGGTGCTGATACGACAGGGCCGGCAGGCCCCTGACAAAGAGGGTAAACAGGCCCGGCCCTCCCAACCTCCCCAGGCAGGCCAATGGGGACAGATAGCTCGCCCCAAGATGGCTCCGCACGGTAACAATGGACGGAGTAAAGCGGCCGTGGGATACCGCCTGTGAGAAATCGGATAGCCAGCGGCGCTGCTCAGGTCGGCGGTTGAGGCCGCGCGTGAAGGGGTGAAGCTGGCTATTCCGCCTTTTCCGTCTCTGCAACTGCCCCCTCTACGGCGCCGCGTCACGTTCCCTGTGGAGCAGATACCGGTCGAAGAATCCGACGACCCGCCGGGGATACTCCTCCGGCTGTGCCTGCAGGAACCCCCCGTGACCGGCGTTAGGGATTACGTAGAGTTCCTTGGGTTCGCCGGCCGCTGCGTACAGACGCCGTCCGTTCTCGACGGAAATCGCCGCGTCCAGTTCGCCGTGCACCAGCAGGATGGGGCGCGGGCTGAGTATTCCGATGGCCTCAATTGGGGATACCTGCTTGATGTCCAGGCCGGTCTCCCGCTCGCCAAACCAGACGACGAAAGGGGCGAAGGGAAAAGCCGGTAAGCCGGTGAGGGCCTCAACGCTATCAGAGACGTTGTCCTCGACGCTGGTGTAGGCACTCTCTGCCACCACTGCCCTGACCTGTGGGTAGCGCGCTGCCGCCAGAATGGCGGTGGCCCCGCCCATCGAGTGGCCCAGCAACCCCACCCGCTCCGCGTCGCTCTCCGGCTGCGCCAGCACAAAGGCGAGTGCGCCCCCCACGTCGAGCACCTCCAGATAACCCAACGTGGTCAGATCCCCCTCGCTGGCCCCGCTGCTTCTCAGGTCAAAGAGCAGCACGCCGTACCCCTCAGCGACGAGCAGCGCAGCCTCGTCCAGCAGTTCCTCTCGGTTGCTGCCCAGGCCGTGCACCAGGATTACCGTGGCCCCGTTCTCCGTCGCCACGTACCACCCCGAGAGCATCAGGCCATCCTGTGACTCAAAGCTCACGTCGCGCCAGTGAGTGATGCCGACGTCGGCCGGCGTGCGCTGGGGGAGGGTCCGCCCTGGGCGTACTAACCCAAGTGCGCGCTCGTGTGCCAACCATAGCCCGCCGAACACGACGCTGAGCGCGAGGCCGAGTAGTAGTGCACTCAACCCAAAAAGAAAAAGCCTGCGCCAGTAGCCTGGGGGCCGTCGGGACGTTCGATGCATTTCTCTCTCCTCCACGGGTTATTGGGTGCCATTTTACGCTGATTTCGATAGGGTAGCAAGTTCACTACGCCTCACATTTCTTAATTTGCCGCAAACAATGCCGAACGGCGTGACTTTTGCTCCCCGACGGTGTTATCATTTCTGGAGCTGATTACTCATAGGAGGTGTGCTTGTGAAACAGCGCATTGTTATCACCGGTCTTGGCGCAGTTACCCCCTTGGGGAACGATGTGCCGACGATGTGGGAGGCACTCGTCGCTGGGCACAGCGGCGTGGGCCGGATCAGCCAGTTTGACCCCTCTGACCTGGGGGTGCAGATAGCCGCCGAGGTCAAGGACTTCGATCCGGTGGCGCTCTTCGGCCGCCGCGAGGCACGACGCAACGACCGTTTCACCCTCTTCGCGCTGGAGGCGGCCCGCCAGGCAATCACCGACGCCGGGCTGAGTTTTGACAACGGGCTGGGTCAGAGCACCGGTGTGGTCATTGGCACCGGCATCGGTGGTGTCCTCACATTGTTGAAGAGCTACGACGTCCTTCAGAAGTCCGGCCCTCGCCGTGTGAGCCCTTTCACGGTGCCGATGATGATGCCCAACTCCGCCTCTGCTGCTATTGCCATTGCCTATGGTTTGCAGGGCCCCAACATCTCCGTGGCCTCCGCCTGTGCTACCGGCTCCCACGCCATCGGGGAGGCAGCCGAGATGATCCGGCGGGGGCAGGCAGAGGCCATGCTCTGCGGTGGGAGCGAGGCGGCCATTATCCCTCTGTCTCTCTCTGGCTTCAAGAATATGGGGGCACTATCCACCCACAACGACGAGCCGCAGCGTGCCTGTCGTCCTTTTGATGCCGAGCGGGATGGTTTCGTCATGGGCGAGGGAGCGGGCGTCCTGGTGCTGGAAAGCCTGGAGCATGCCCAGCGGCGTGGGGTCCGTGTCTATGCCGAACTGGTGGGTTATGGCGCTACTGCCGACGCTTTCCACATCACTGCCCCTGAGGAGGAAGGAATCGGCGCGGCCCGGGCGATGGAACTTTCGCTTCGCGCTGCTGGCCTTGCGCCCGAGGCGGTGGCCTACATCAATGCCCACGGCACCGCCACTGTCCTCAACGACCGCATTGAGACCCAGGCCATCCACCGAGTCTTCGGCCCCCACGCTGACCGCCTGGCCGTCAGTTCCACCAAATCTATGATGGGCCACCTCATGGGCGCAGCCGGCGCGGTTGAAGCGATCGCTTGTGTCAAGAGCCTGGAGACTGGCTGGGTGCATCCCACTATCAACTACGAGCATCCTGACCCGGAGTGTGACCTGGATTACGTACCCAACCAGGCACGTCGGCTGGAACCGCAAGTGGCCCTTTCGAACTCCTTCGGGTTCGGCGGCCACAACGGCTGTCTCGTCTTTCGTCGCTGGGAGGAGGTGGGATGACGACTCACGCTCACATCGTCGGCTGGGGCATGTATGTGCCTCCGCGCGTGTTGACCAACGACGATCTGGCGCAGATGGTGGACACCTCCGACGAATGGATTCGTGCCCGCACCGGGATCGCCGAGCGACACATCGCCGATGACAGCGAGACGACGGCCAGTATGGCGATCAAGGCGGCTCAGCAGGC
This sequence comes from Anaerolineae bacterium, assembly GCA_046760785.1. Taxonomy (GTDB): domain Bacteria; phylum Chloroflexota; class Anaerolineae; order B4-G1; family B4-G1; genus JBHIET01. Next base: position 11,569 of record JBHIET010000054.1, read on the forward strand.
ACTGCAGGTGGCTGGCCTCGAGCCGTCGCAACTGGACCTGATCATCGTTGCCACCGCCACACCCGATTATTCCTTCCCGGCCACGGCCTGCCTGGTTCAGGACGCATTGGGGGCCACCCGCGCAGGGGCCTTCGACCTCGCGGCTGGCTGCACCGGCTTCGTCTACGGCCTCAGTGTGGCTGCCAATCTCATCTTGGTTGGCGCCTACGAGAGCATACTGGTCATCGGGGCCGAGACTCTTTCCCGCATCACCGACTGGAACGACCGGGCTACCTGCGTCCTCTTTAGCGACGGGGCCGGTGCGGTCGTCCTCCAGGCCAATGGGGCTGACGGTGGCGTCCTCTCCAGCGTCCTTGGTGCTGATGGTTCCGGGGGTGACCTGCTGAACCTGCCGGCCGGGGGCAGTCGGGATCCGGCCTCCCACCGCACCGTGGACGAGGGGTTGCACTACATCAAAATGAGGGGGCGGGAAGTCTTCCGGTTCGCCGTGCGCACCATGCCCGCTGCCACGCGCCAGGTGCTTGAGCGGGCTGGCTTGACCATCTCTGACCTGAATCTCCTCATCCCCCACCAGGCCAACCAGCGCATCATCGAGTCCTCGGCCAAAGCGCTGGGCCTGCCGCCGGAGGCGGTTTTCAGCAACGTCGCATGGTATGGTAACACCTCGGCGGCCTCCATCCCCATTGCTCTGTGCGAGGCGGTGGAACAGGGACGCATCCAGCAGAACGATCTGATGGTGTGCGTGGGATTCGGCGCGGGGCTGACCTGGGCAGCGGCTGCTGTTCGCTGGAGTGCGCCCCTGCCACCTGCGCCACCCTCACGCTGGGAGAAGGTCTGGTATAGGTTGCGTTATCGCTACGCCGCGCTGCGCTCATTGGTGCGCCGCTTCCTGCGCTGGCTGTTCGCCCTGGGGGTGAAGGAGTGAGGACCAGAATTCGAAACTCGAAACTCGAAACTCGGAATTCAACTCCCAAATTCCAAACTCTGCTTGAACGATTGGAGATCATGCGCGCTCAGGCCCACCTGGGTGGAGGTTCCGACCGCATCGAGCGCCAGCACGCCCAGGGCAAGATGACCGCCCGTGAGCGGCTGGACTACCTGCTCGACCCCGGCACGTTCTACGAACTGGATGAGCTCGTCACCCATCGGGCGACCGACTTCGGCCTGGCTGAGCGCCGCACACTGGGCGACAGTGTCGTCACCGGTTGGGGCGAGATAGATGGCCGGCTCGTCTACGTCTTCGCCCAGGACTTCACCGTGCTTGGCGGGTCGGTGGGGGAAGTCCACGGCCAGAAGATCTGCAAGGTGCTCGACATGGCGCTGGAGAACGGTGCCCCTGTCATTGGCCTCAATGATTCTGGTGGGGCACGCATTCAAGAGGGCGTGGACGCGCTGTCTGCTTATGGTGAGATCTTTTACCGCAATGTCCTGGCCTCCGGCGTCATCCCCCAACTCTCGGTCATCATGGGCCCATGTGCCGGCGGTGCGGTCTACTCGCCTGCTCTCACCGACTTCATCTTTATGACCGAGGGCGCGGCCCGCATGTTCATCACCGGTCCAGACGTGATCAAGGCGGTGACCCGTGAGGAGGTCAGTGCTGAGGAACTGGGCGGTGCAGAGGTCCACAATCGGACCAGCGGCGTGGCCCACTTCGCTGCCCCCAGTGACGAGGAGACGCTCGACCTGGTGCGCCAGTTGCTTTCCTACCTGCCCTCCAACAACGCCGACGACCCGCCTTATGTCTTACCAACCGACCCCCCTGACCGCGTTGATGAAATGCTGGACACGATGGTGCCGGAGGATCCGACGCAAGGATACGACATGCGGGAGATCATCCGGTGTATCGTAGACGAGGAGGTTTTCTTAGAAGTGCAGGAGCGGTTCGCTCCCAACCTGGTCGTGGGCTTCGCTCGCATGGGGGGGTACGTGGTAGGTGTCGTGGCTCAGCAGCCGCCAGCCCTGGCCGGCGTGCTTGACATAGATGCCTCCGACAAGGGGGCGCGCTTCATCCGCTTCTGCGATTGTTTCAACATCCCGCTTCTCACGCTGACCGACACGCCTGGCTTCTTGCCTGGAGTGGCGCAGGAGCACGGCGGCATCATCCGCCACGGGGCGAAGATGATTTACGCCTACGCTGAGGCCAGCGTGCCTAAGCTCTCAGTCATCACCCGCAAGGCTTATGGCGGAGCCTACATCGTCATGAGTTCCAAGCATCTGCACGGCGACGTCTGCCTGGCTTGGCCGGGAGCGGAGATCGCCGTGATGGGTCCACAGGGGGCCGTCAACGTCATTTTCCGCCGCGAGCTAAAGGCGGCAGAGGACCCGGACAGCCTGCGGGAAGAGTTGTTGCACGACTACCGTGAGAAGTTTGCCAACCCCTACGTGGCAGCGGCGCGGGGCTATCTGGACGGGGTGATCGTTCCCCGCGAGACCCGCCCTCGCATTATCCGCGCTCTGGAGATGTTGCACAACAAGCGGGTTCAGCGACCGCCTCGCAAGCACGGCAACATGCCGGTGTGAATGCTAGATGGCCAAATGATGGGAGATGGGGATGCCCGGTAAAGTGCTGGTGGCAAATCGAGGTGAGGTTGCGGTGCGAGTGTTGCGCACCTGCCGGGAACTAGGACTGGAGACGGTGGCCGTCTTCTCCGAAGCTGACCGGGAAGCCCCTCACGTCCGCTATGCCAGCGAAGCCTATTGCATCGGTCCACCGCCGGCCCCGGAGAGTTACCTGCGGGGAGAACGCATCATCCAGGTGGCGCTGGAGGCTGGCGTGCGGACCGTCCACCCTGGCTATGGCTTCCTGGCCGAGTCCCCCGCCTTTGCCCGGGCTTGCACCGAGGCCGGGTTGACCTTCGTCGGGCCAAGTCCTGAAGCAATGGAACTGTTGGGCGATAAGGCCACCGCCCGCCGCGTGGCTCACGACCTGGGCATCCCAGTCATCAAGGGCTCGGCGTATGCTCTGGATGACGCAGAGTTGTTAGACGCCGCCGATCGCATCGGCTATCCGGTCATGCTCAAGGCGACTGCCGGCGGTGGCGGGATGGGTATCCGCGCGGCAAATTCACGGGCGGAACTGGAGGCGGCCATTCCTCTTGCCCGGCGGGAGGCCCAGGCCGCCTTCGGCGACGACGGGGTCTACCTGGAACGGCTGATGGAGGGTGCTCGCCACATCGAGGTGCAACTGTTGGGCGACGGTCACGGCCACGTCATCCACCTGGGAGAGCGGGAGTGCTCCATTCAGCGCCGGCATCAGAAACTGATCGAGGAATCTCCTTCGCGGGCGGTGGACAGCGATCTACGGCAGCGCATCTGCCAGGCGGCTGTGCGTGTCGGACGGGCCGGGGACTACGCCAGCGCAGGCACGGTCGAGTTCCTGCTTGATTCCGAGGACAACTTTTATTTTCTGGAGGTCAACCCTCGCCTGCAGGTGGAGCACACCGTCACTGAGGCGGTCACAGGCGTGGACATCGTCAAGGAGCAGTTGCGCATCGCCGCCGGCCGGGAGCTGCGCTGTGCTCAAGAGGACATCCGTACCCGAGGATGGGCGTTGGAATGCCGCATTCTGGCCGAGGATCCTGCTCAGGGCTTTATCCCTACCACCGGTCGCATCACCCGCTTGCGTGAGCCAGGTGGGCCAGGCATCCGTGTGGACAGTGGTATCTGTGAAGGGCTTACTATCACTCCCCATTACGATTCGCTGTTGTCCAAACTGATCGCCTGGGGAGAGACGCGAGGGGTGGCCATAGTGCGTATGCGGCGAGCCTTGGAGGAATACCGCATCATCGGCGTAACGACCAATTTGGACCTGCACCGGGCGCTCCTGGACAGCCATCGCTTCTTTGGCGGACAGTTCAACACACGCTTTCTGGAGGAGCAGTTTCTGCCGCCAGAGACGGATGGCGAGGATCACCTGGCAGCAGCGTTGACGGCGGCGCTCCTCGACTACCGGCGGCGCAGGGGTGGCGAGGCGATAGGCGAGCCCCACATTAATCGCTGGAAGATGCTGGGCCGTTGGGAGCTGATGAGAGGGCAGGGCCCTGAGCTCGCCGAAGGGTGGGACTGATGAAGTACGTCATTACTGTTGAGGGGGATACCTTTGAGATTGAGGTGGGCCGTGGGGGACAGGTATGGGTCAATTGCCGTCCATACACGGTAGATCTCCAGGGCGTGGACGGTCTGCCTGAGTATTCGCTGCTGGTGGATCACCGCTCTTACGAGGCTCACGTCGAGGGGGCCGAAGGGGATGAGTGCCAGATGGTGGTGGCTGGTCGTCTGTATCGGGCCCGCTTACAGCAGCAAGAGCGAAGCTGTCCCAAGGATCGCGCGGCCCGATCATGCTTCTCTGGGACGGGGGAAGTGTGCGCCCCCCTGCCCGGTCTGTTGGTGGCGATGCCTGTGGCAGTGGGGCAACAGGTGAAGCAGGGAGAGGTAGTGGCGGTACTGGAATCTATGAAGATGAACCTGGAACTCCATGCGCCGTGGGGGGGGGTGGTGCAGGCGGTCCACGGAACCCCGGGGACGGACGTTGCCCAGGGGGAGATACTGGCGGTCATCGGGGCGGAGCAACCTGGGGAACGTGAGTCGTGAATGGTGAACGGGCAGTGTGATCTCCAGCCTAGCATGTGCCAGGTCACGGTCGAGGACGATCTCGTCTCCCACCAAGGTCGGCACAGGCCGCAGTGACAATCCAGCGGTACAGGGTTGGCGTCGGGCGCATCTATAATCTGGGGGAGTATCAATTGAAGAACCGGTCCAGTGCCGGTCGAGCGCGTCCTGAGCTTGTCGAAGGGTAGGCTCTTTAGGTTGAGTAGCCCCGCAGGGGCACGCCGAAACCCAGGGCCGTATCGAGACCAAGCGGGTGATCTGTAGAGCTGCTCGCTTGGTTTCGATATGCCTTCGGCACTCAACCAGCGCTCGCTACCCCAAGATTTGCATACGCCCGTTGGCGTCGTAGCCGGGGGGGCAGGCGATCCGCTCTGCCTCCTTGGCCCGTAACGGAAGCACCATTGACAGGGATACCTCCCGTCTCAACCGGGCGCGAGACATGTTGATGTGCTCCCTGGTTGCCCGCTGCAATGTTTGGAAACTCTCTTGCGATCATCAAGCCCCCGTCAGGGATCTGCGTTTTTGAGTTTATGCAAAGTATGCTATAATAAATCAGAAATTGGGTTACGTCGTAAAGGAATATGTGATGCAGGTACAGGTTGAAGAGTTCCTCCGTTTTGTCTCGGTGGAGAGAGGTTACTCGGATCATACCATCGCAGCCTATCGCAATGACCTCGTCCAGTTCTTAACCTATGTGGTAGGTGGAAAGGTCTCTTTCTGGCGAGAGGTGAGTCGGACACATGTCCTGGACTACATCCTATACTTGAAGAAACGCGAATATGCCCCTGCGACTGTAGCCCGCAAGATTGCGGCTGTCAAATCATTTTTTCATTTCCTGGTAACCGATGGCGTGCTCCAGGATGATCCGACCGCTGCGGTGGATTCGCCCCAGGTGAGCAAGCATCTGCCACATCCGCTGAGCCAAGAGGAGGTAGCTCGCCTGTTGGCAGAACCGGCCAAGTCTAACTCAGCGAAAGCGCTGCGGGATTGGGCTCTGCTCGAGTTGATGTACGCGACCGGTATGCGGGCCAGTGAGGTTACCGGGCTCGAAATGGACGCAGTGGACCTGGAGGCCGGAACGGTGCGCTGCGTGGGCAAAGGGGGCAAGGAGCGCATCCTGCCTCTGCATGAACGTGCGCGGGATGCGCTCGGGGCTTACCTTGAGGGAGGCCGCGTCAGGTTGCTACGGGGACAAGACGAAAAAGCGTTGTTTGTCAATCACCGGGGGCAGCGTTTGACCCGGCAGGGGCTCTGGCTGATCGTTAGGGAGTGTGCTGCGGCCGCCGGTATCGAACGCAAGGTGACTCCCCACACGCTGCGTCATTCTTTCGCCACCCACTTGCTTGACGGCGGGGCTGGGCTGCGCGAAGTCCAGCAATTGCTAGGCCACACCAATATCTCCAGCACGCAGGTTTATACCGAGGTTTCCACCCGGCGTAAGCGAGAGGCCTACGACAAGGCTCATCCGCGAGCATAGCGTTCGCCCGAGCTCGCGCCGAAGGCCGTCAGGCAATCTTCATTTCACACTCTCCATTTTGAGGAGGCACAATGAGTTACGTCAGCAAGCTATTGTCACGCAACGAGCGCGTCGTACGAGTCGCCCGCGATCACTGGGTTACGCTACTGCTCACGATCCTGGTTGACGCTGCCATCGGCGTCGTCATCATCGGGCTCTCGGTATTGGGGATCATCCTCTCCCCGCCCTGGACGTGGTTCGGCTTTTTACTGCTGGTTGTGCCTATCATTCACCTCGTGCTCCACATCTGGGCGTGGTGGAACAGGCAATACATCATCACCACTCGGCGCATCATCCAGGTCACGGGGGCATTCAACAAGCGGGTGTCCGATACCTTGCTGGGGAAAGTCAACGACATCGTGATGGAACAATCGGCGCTGGGGCGTGTGCTCAACTTTGGCGACATCGAAATCATCAGCGGCTCCGAAAGCGGCATCGATGTCTTTCATCGCCTCGCCAGTCCTATAGAGTTTAAGAAGGACCTGCTTGATCAGAAGGAATCGCTCGGCAGCCTGGATGCTTTTGAAGAACGGGCGAGGCATGTGCTGAGCACCGAAGCGCCAAGTGTCGGTGATGTCCCTGAACTGATTGCCGAGTTGGACGAATTGCGCCAGAAAGGCTTGATTACCGAGGCGGAGTTCGAGGGGAAGAAACGGCAGTTGCTGAACAGGATTTAGAGCTGTGAGAGGGGGACTCCAATGTCTGCATCCTTCTCGCGGTCGCATTTCGAGGCTGCCGCTGTGACGATACGGGGTCGGACGCGGCTTCGACCGAAGGTTGGCCTGATTCTTGGCTCCGGTCTCAACCCATTGGCGGAGGCTGTCGAGGATGGCACTGCAATCTCCTACAGTGAACTCCCTCACTTCCCCATCACAACTGTGGAAGGACACACTGGTCGGATGATCGTTGGGCGGCTGGAAGGGCAAGTTGTGGTGGTGATGCAGGGACGTGCCCACTACTACGAGGGTTACTCGATGGCCGAGGTCACCTTCCCCGTGCGTGTGATGCAGGTCCTGGGCATCGAAACGCTGATCGTTACCAACGCAGCCGGCGGCCTCAATCCGGAGTTCCAAGCGGGAGACGTGATGCTCGTCACCGACCACGTCAACTTGATCGGGATGAGCGGGCTGAACCCCCTGCGCGGCCCCAATCTCGATGAGTTCGGGCCGCGCTTTCCAGATATGTCGGGGGCGTATGACGCCAACTTGCAGGCGCTCGCCAGGCAAGCCGCAGATAACGCGAGGGTGCCCCTGCGGGAAGGCGTGTACGTCTGCCTGGCCGGTCCCAATTTTGAGACGCCCGCCGAGCTGCGGTTTCTGCGCCTGATCGGGGCGGATGCTGTAGGCATGTCCACTGCGCCCGAAGTAATCGTCGCCCGGCACGGCGGCACGCGGGTACTGGGGCTCTCCGGTATCAGTAACGTTCCGCCGGTCGCGGGTACGCCATCGGTGAAGACGACTCACGAGGAGGTACTTGAGGCCGGTCGCGTTTTGGCACCACGGCTGGAGACCGTCATTCGCGGGGTGTTGAGAGCACTATGACGATTCTCATACAATGGCTGATTGAGCGCGTCTGGATCCTCTACGTTGTGTGCGCCATCGGCGTCCTGATCTACGCGGTGCGCGCATTGGCTGCCCATCGAGAACGGAGCCTGGCTCTGTTCACGCTCGAACGGGAGACCGCCACCGCGCGAGCTATACAGGCCTGGGCCATGGCCCTGGTCTTCACCATCATCGGGGCAGCCGTTTTCGCTGGCATCACTTTCATTCTGCCCGGCCTGGATACAGGTAATCTTCTCGCAACACCTACGTTGATGGCTGGCCTGGAGTTTCCCGCCCCCGTTATCACGCCTGCACCCAGCCCCACACCTGGCTTCCTGGTGCCGACTTTCACCCCCGTAGCCACGAGCGCGCCGGTTCCCACGCCTGCTCCGCCAGAGCCAGCCGAAACCCCCACCCCGGCACTGACCGATACGCCAGAGGCCGCCACCTCGGGCGAGGTACACGTTCGCTTCGGAGATTTCGCGGAGCTGATCGGCTACGATGTGCCGGCTGCTGATATTACCACGACACAGCCTCTGCTGCTCACTCTACACTGGCAAGCGCTGGAGGGGAGGGCCCCGATGAACTATCTGGTGTTCACCCATCTCCTGTCGGCGGATGGCCGCCTCATCGCACAGCACGACGGTGCTCCTGCCAGTGGAGCCAGCCCTACCACCGGCTGGGTTCCCGGTGAGACTATTGTAGACCCTCACCCGATGGAGTTTAAGCCAGAGTTCCGCGACTACACCGGCACGGCAATTATCGCCGTCGGTCTGTACGACCCGAGCGATCCGGGTGCCCGAGTCCTGACCGATACAGGGGACGATCGTGTCGTCCTGCCCATCACGATCAACGTCACCTCCTGATGACAGATTGCGTCGTGGCTTGACACGCGGCCGGCGTTGATGCAGACCGGGCCTGGCAGCAAAAAGCCCGCTTGATAGCGGGCTTCATCTTTTACTCCCAGTTGATCCTACCACCACGGCAGGAAGAAGGTCTGCGTAGTAGCCGTCAAGCTACCATACGTCACGGTTACGTCAATCACCACCCTCTGCCCTGGAGAGGACTGAAGGATCTCGAAACTGAGCCGCGTGAAACCGCTGCCGTTGGTAGGGGCGAACTCGTAAGATTGATCCCCCGACTGATAATGGACTATCACCCTGACGGCTGCTCCCTCAACCGGCTGCTGTCGCTGGTCATTTACATAGACAAAGACCGTCTGAGTGCCCTGCCGCCCGGTGATGACATACCGCACCGAAGCGCTGGTGTTTAGTTTTGTGACTGTGGGCTCCGGGGGGTTATCAGTGACCTTGATTATGTTGTTATAATAGTTCTCGTCGAGAACATCGAAGCGTTCAACGTAGATTTCTCCCAGTTTGGTCAAGCGCATCTGTGAACCGGAAAGAACTTCAGGGTGCCACTCCATCCGCGCCCGTTGGAAGTACTGCACGATGTACCCATCCTCATAAATGAACTCGGAGCGAGGATAGCCGAAGATATCCAGTCCTCCGTTCTCGCGGAAGTAGTCAAGAAACGCATAGGAAACCACGTGGCCTGTCTCGGGGAAGTAATGGTGGAGGGCACTGTTGCGGGAGGGGATCTGCTCTTGACTGGCTGGAGGAAAATCATAACCCAGTTCGTCAACCAGCAACCCCAGTTGCACTTTGTAAGGGTCGGGGTTGTAGGGGTGCCATTCCATCCGGGCGTTCTGGAAGTACTGCACCCGCAGCCCGAGCCTGGGATCGTTGAACGCTTCTGTGATAGGGAAACCGAAGATTCCGAGCCCCCCTCGCGTGTCGAAGAGCTCAAGGAACTCGCTACATACCCAGTGGCCAGTCTCGGCGAAGTAGCGGCAGTCCGGGGCTTGTGAGTGCGTGGCAGACGCGCTGCCAAGAAGCGCGGTGGCTATCACTGCCACTATTAGAAGGGATCGCGCGCGTCTCATCTTTCCGCCCCCGTCTTGCCTTACGATTTGATGACCGCGTTACCGGGGTAAACCTGCTATAATCTTACACCATATCCACCAGGCAGTCAATAGGATAGCAGTACTATGGTACTACTACAAGCCCAACAGAAACTTCCATTCACTCTTTGGCTCGCAACTGCGGGAAGAGAATGACCTCGCGAATGGTCAGCTTATCTGTCAGGAGCATCACCAGACGATCGACACCTAGTCCGAAGCCTCCATTGGGTGGCATACCATATTTCATTGCCTGCAGGTAATCCTCGTCCATCGGATGGGCCTCTTCGTCGTCGGGCGCGTAGAGCCGCCCCATTTCCAGGAACCGCTGCTCCTGGTCAAAGGGGTCGTTCAGTTCAGTGAAGGCATTGCCCATCTCTAATCCTCCGATGAAGTACTCGAAGCGCTCGACGTGCGTCGGGTCGTCGGGCTTGGCTTTGGCCAGCGGGGAGATGTCGCGCGGGTAATCTATCACAAAGATCGGCTGGATCAGTGTCGGTTCGACCGTTCCCAGGAGTCCTTTGTCAATCAGATAGCCCCACGTCGCACCTGGTTTCGTCGGCAGCCCCTTGGCCTGCATCGCAGCAGCCAGTTTCTCGGCGGTGGGGTATTGGAGGTAATCAATGCCTGTTACCTCAAGGGCGATGTCGCGCAGTGTGACCCGCCGCCAGGGGGGGCGGAGGTCAATCTCGTGCCCCTGGTAGTGGATCACTGGGCTGCCCACTACCTCCCTGGCAACGTGAGCGATCATCTGCTCGCAGAATGCCATCACGTCGTGATAGTCCCAGTAGGCGGCGTAGAACTCCAGTTGGGTGAACTCTGGATTGTGTTTCTGGGAGACCCCTTCGTTGCGGAAGTCGTGCCCGATTTCGTAGACCCTGTCGTACATTCCTACCAAGAGCCTCTTCAGGTACAGTTCAAATGCGATACGCAGGTACAGTTCTTGATGCAGTTGGTTGTGATAGGTGACGAAGGGGCGAGCCGCCGCTCCTCCGTAGATTGGCTGGAGAATGGGGGTTTCAACCTCCAGGAAACCATGGTCGTCGAAGAAATGGCGCAGGGCTTTGAGCGTGCGAGCGCGCACGCGGAAGACATCACGCACCTCAGGGTTGCAGGCTAGGTCGGCGTACCGCTGGCGATACCGCTCCTCGACATCGGAAAAAGCAGTATAGCGTATCCGCTTGCCGTCTGCTTCCTTTTCCTTGATCACTGGCAGCGGGCTGATTGCCTTAGCCAGCATACGTATTTGCTTCACGAGTACACTGCTCTCGCCGGTGCGAGTGCGCATCAACGTGCCCTCTGCGCCGACGAAATCCCCCAGGTCGAAGTCCCGCTTGAACATTTCGTAGGCTTCTCCACCTGTATCCTGGAGGCGCAAGAACAGTTGAATAGAGCCACTCCCATCTTCGATGTGCGCGAAGGTGACTTTTCCCATAACGCGCATACTGCGCAGCCGTCCGGTCACAGCAACCTGAGGGCCTTCCTCGCCCGCCGCTTCGGATGCCTTAAGAGCAGCGAGAGCTGCGGCTATAGTGCAAGTGCGCTTGACGCGATGTGGGTACGGCTCGACCCCTCCGGCGCGCAACCGCTTCAGTTTTTCTACACGCTGTCGCTCTAGTTCCGTGAGTTCCATAGCGCCTCCCGTGTCTGCTAAGCACGGCCTTCCGTTAATCCGCTCCGAGTGTTGTCGCTGTCATTCTGAGGCCGAAGGCCGGAAAACCTCGCTGCAGGAAAGGGCCTTTTCGCCTTCGCTTTGCTCTGGCTCGGAGTGACATTGGCAGCTCGGAAACTCGGAATGGGCTTGCGCATCATTGTACCAAGGTGCGTTACGAAAACGCCCACGCTGAACGCATCGCGGAGTTCTGCGTGGGCACCCTACACCTAGCTAGTTTTCGGTACAAAACAGCGTAACTACAGGCCCCCGGCGATGTTCTACAGGA
>JBHIET010000055.1:0-22869 GCA_046760785.1 Anaerolineae bacterium
GGGCTGGAAGACGCGATCCAGCACCGGCTCTTCAGGCCGGTGCGGATATGCCGGCTCTTCAGCCGGTGCGGATATGCCGGCGCTTCAGCCGGTGCGCTCCGACGCCGCCGTGAACAGGGCTGGGTGGGCCGCCCCGCCGTAAACAGGCGGGGCTGGAAGACGCGATCCAGCACCGGCTCTTCAGGCCGGTGCGGAAGTGACCTGGGTAGTTACCCGCACCCTTCGATACGATTTCCGCTTCGCTCCAATCACTCAGGATGCTACCCCTGGGTAGTTACAATTGCACAAATGTTCTACCACAACGCTCTCAGCCCCCGTCCCCGGGGGCGAATTGACGAAGCAAGCCCCGTGTATGACGCCCCCGAGACGGGGGCTTGGAGCAATTTAGAGAATCGTTATGTTAATCTAACATTGTCAAGCTACTCAGCCTTTCCTTCCAGGTCACCTCCAACGCAGAGGAAGGAAGGGAAGGACGAGGGCTTGTGGACGGCGAAGCCGCCCGCAAACCCCCGCATCCCCGCTCTTTCCTCCTGCCCGGCTTTGAGAGGAGTGCATCAGAGGGATGCCTGAGTAGTTACATTTTCTTCTTGACAAAAATCAAGTTATATATTATAATTCTTCATAGTTAACTTAATTTTCTTCAGGAGGAAGCAATGTATCCGCTCCCAACCGAATGTCCCGTTTGCCACGACGACCTGCTGGTCACCCGATTGATCTGCCGCAACTGCGGCACCGGTCTGGAGGGCCGCTTCACTATGGACCGGCTCTTCCAACTCACCACCGAGCAGCTTCACTTCGTGGAGGTTTTCCTCCACTGCGAGGGGAAGATCAACCGCGTGCAGGAGGAACTGGGCCTCTCTTACCCCACCGTCCGCAGCCGTCTGGCCGAGGTCATCCGTGCCCTGGGCTACGAGGTGGGTGAGGAGCAAGAGCCCGGAGACGAACGCCGCCAGGAGGTTCTGGAGCGGCTGGCTCGTAAGGAGATCTCCTCTGAGGAGGCGTTCCGTATGCTTCAAGAGGGATAGTGCTTCGGCACTTCGGGGAAAGAAAGGCTAGTGGTAGCACGTCATCAAGGAAGGGGTTTCCATATTGAGACGGCCACAGAGAACGATTGGCCGTGCAAGGGACTTTGATGATGGAGGATGAAATGTTTGAACAGACGATTGAGACGTCGGCGACCCCACACATCACTGTCACTGAGTGCCTGGGTGACCTGGTGGTGCGGGGGTCGAAGGAGCCGCAAGTTGTCCTGCGCCTGCGGGACGGGGCCGAGGATGTGATCCTGGAGCAGGAGGGGAAGGTCTTCACCATCGAGGCCCGCACCGATTGTGCCCTCAACTGCCCCTCAGGCTCTACCCTCACTGTCCATACCGTGCGAGGGGATCTCAAAGTTAAGGGAGTGCAGGGGCCGGTTGCTGTCAAGGCTGTCTACGGTGACGTGATCCTGCGCACCGTCGGGCCGACTGCCCTGGAGCAATCCTACGGCGACCTGAGCGCCCGCCAGGTGGCGGGGGACCTGCAGGTGCAATCCCTGGCAGGAGACGCGCGCATCCGAGAGGTAGACGGGGTGCTCTCTATAGGTCAGGTGGGAAGCGACCTGAAGGCCGAGGGGGTGCAAGGCGGGCTGGCGGCGGAGCGGGTCGGGGCGGACGTCGTGCTGGGGCCACCCTTTTCGTCCGGTGCCACCTACCGATTGAACGCCGGCAGTGACCTCAGGCTTCGCATCCCCGCTGGCGCCAGCCTGCGCCTGACCCTGCGTGCCGGTGGACGGATTCGCTCTCGCATTCCTGGGCTGTCTCTGGAGAAGGTAGATGGGGAGACGAAGGGCGTCCTGGGGGCTGGCGAGGCCAGCCTGGAGGCGCAGGTCGGCGGGCGGGTCTATCTGCGGTATCTGGGGCCAGAGAGAACGCCTGCAGAAGAACCGGGGTTCGACTTCGTTGCCGACATGGAGGGACTGGGGGCGCAGATCGAAGCCAGCATTGCCGAGGCGATGGCGGAGATGGAAGCCCGTCTGGAGGAGAGCCTGAGCCGCATAGACAGCGAGGATATTCGCCGCAAGGTGGAGCGGGCAACGGAGCAGGCTCTCCGGAAGACGGAGTGGGCCGCCGGGAGGGCTCGCCGGGTAGCGGATCGGGAGGTGGAGCGGGCCCGCCTGCGGGCGGAGCGGGCGGAGCGGCGCTGGCAGCGGGCCAGCGGCCGGCGGTCCCGCCCCAAGCGAGAGCCGGCGACAGATGAGGAGCGGATGCGGATATTGCGCATGGTGGAAGAGGGGAAGGTCACGCCCGAACAGGCAGCCGACCTGCTGGCCGCCCTGGAGGGGCGGTGATGGTCGCCGCGTCTGCCCACCGACGAGTGAGGACAATTAAATGAGCACATTGACACAACAGATAAGACGCGCCGCCGGGTTGAGTCGCAACGCCAAATTGTACCTGGTGATGACCGCTATCAACGGGCTGGGTCACGGCTTGTTCATGCTCTTCTTTAACCTCTTTATCCTGGCACGGGGGAACGATGAAGCCTTCCTGGGGCTGTTGATGTCTCTGAACAGCCTGGCCGCGTTGGTCCTGGGCCTGCCGATGGGCTTACTCTCCGACCGGCTGGGACGGAAACGGGCCATGCTCCTGGGCCTGTTCATCATGATAGCTGCGGGTGCTGTCCTGTTGCTCTCGCCGGTGGATTGGCCGCTGGTGGTGGCGGAGGTTTTCTTGGGCGGTGGAAACGCCCTCTTTATGGCCACCGGACCGGCCTTTATGGCAGAGAACGCCACCGAGGATGAACGGCCCACCCTCTTCAGCTTGCAGTCTGGTCTGGGGCTGCTGGTGGCCTTCGCCGGCAGCGGTATCGGCGGGCCGGTGCCGGCGCTGTTCGCCGGCCTGCTGGGGGTGCCGCCGGAGAGCGCGACCGCCTACCAGGCCACCCTCCTGACGGCCGCAGGGTTGATGGGAGTCTCCATCATCCCGCTGCTGATGGTGCGGGAACGACTCCGGTACGTGGAAGAAGGAGCGGACAGGTCGAGTCTTTCTTTGCGGTCGCTACCCCTGCATAGAGATGTACTCCGGCTGCTGGTCCCTCAATTGATCATCGGCCTGGGGGCGGGGTTGCTGATCCCGTATCTGAACGTCTTTTTCAAGCGGCGCTTCGGCATCGCCGACAGCCTGCTGGGGTTGACTTTCGCCGTCTCCCAGTTGCTGATGGGGCTGGCGACACTGTCAGCGCCGATGCTGGCGGAGCGATGGGGAAAGGTGCGCACCGTCGTGTTCACCGAACTGGCCTCCCTGCCCTTCCTGATGGCGCTGGGCTTCGCGCCGCTGCTACCGGTGGCCATCGGAGCCTTCTGGTTGCGGGCGATGCTGATGAACATGGGCAGCCCCCTCTACACTGCCTTCGCGATGGAACAGGCGCAGGAGAATGAGCGAGCGACGGTGGGAGCGATGTTGGGACTGGCCTGGTCGGTGGGACAGGGGATCGGCCCGGGGATCAGCGGGTTGGTGCAGCGGAGCGTGGGCTTCACTCCTCTTTTCCTGACGACGGGGACGACCTACCTGGCGGCAGCGCTGCTCCTGCAGGCCTTCTTCGGACGGGCCGAGTTGCGGCAGGCGGTCAAGCAAGAATCGCTTCCCGCAGCATAAGGAAGCGCTTCGCTGCATGAAATATAGGGCAATGGCGCAGTTTACAGATAAGAAGTACCCGACAATGCAAAGAACTCGTCCGACGGGCATGCCGGGCTTCACTATCGTCTGGATTGGCCAGGTGGTGTCCTTGCTCGGCAGTGGGATGACCTGGTTTGCTCTCACCGTCTGGGCCTGGGAGATCACGGGACAGGCCACCGCTCTGGCGCTCGTCGGCTTCTTCTCCTTTGGCCCGACCGTACTGCTCAGCCCCATCGCCGGTGCGCTGGTGGATCGCTGGAATCGAAAACCGGTGATGATGCTCAGCGACCTGGCGGCGGGCTTGATGACGGTGATCGTCCTGTTACTTTACGTGACGGATCATTTGCAGATCTGGCACCTGTACGTGACCGGGGCCTTCGCAGGGGCCTTTCAGACCTTCCAGTTCCCGGCCTACTCGGCGGCTGTGACGACGATGTTGCCCAAGGAACAGTACGCCCGCGCCAGCGGCATGCTTTCGCTCGCCGAGGGTGCCGCCGGCATTTTCGCCCCGCTGGCCGGGGGCATCTTGTTGGGGCCTATTGGCGTCGCCGGCATCATGGCCATTGACGTGGTCACTTTCGTGGTGGCCATCGGCGCACTGCTGGTGGTACGCATCCCACAGCCGAAGACTACGGAGGCCGGACGCGCGGGCCGGGGAAGCCTCTGGAAGGAGTCGCTCTACGGTTTTCGCTACATCCTGAAGCGTTCCAGTCTGCTCGGCCTGCAGTTGGTATTCCTCGCCGTAAACCTGACCGCCTCCTTTGGCTTTACCGTCCTCGCGCCGATGCTCCTGGCACGGACCGGCAACGACGAGATCGTGCTGGGGAGTGTGCGGTCGGCGATGGGGCTTGGCGGTGTGATCGGTAGCCTGCTGTTGAGTGTATGGGGAGGGCCGAAGCGCAGGGTTCACGGGATATTGATCGGCATGACGCTCTCCTGCCTGCTGGGTATGCTGGTGCTGGGTCTTGGAAATGGCCTGGCGATGTGGGCGGTTGGAGCCTTCTTCTCCTCGTTCTTCATACCGATCATCAACGGCTCCAACCAGGCCATCTGGCAAGCCAAGGTGGCTCCCGACGTGCAGGGGCGCGTCTTCGCCACGCGGCGGCTGATCGCGCAGATTTCCGCGCCGTTGGCTACGCTGCTGGCGGGGCCTCTGGCCGACCACGTGTTCGAGCCGGCGATGGTGCCTGGGAGTGGCTTGAGTGGTATCTTTGACGGGCTGGTCGGCACGGGTCCTGGCGCTGGAATGGCGCTAATGTTTGTCATCGCAGGTTTCCTGGGCACGCTGGTCGGTTTGGGAGGATATGCTTTTCCCGCTGTCCGTGATGTCGAGGAGATCTTGCCGGACCACGATGCCGCTGCTATGCCCTCAGCGGCGTAGCCCGACCACGAATGATGAGCCACGGTAGATACGGAAGGGAAAGCGGGATGGACTTGGCACACACACAACAACGACCTAAATGGCAGATTCCATTTTTCACCATCTGGACCGGGCAGGCTTTTTCGCTGCTGGGAAGCATGCTGGTACAGTTTGCGCTGGTCTGGTGGCTGACCAAAACCACCGGCTCGGCAACGGTGCTGGCGACCGCAACGCTGGTGGCCATGCTGCCGGGGATATTCGTGGGACCTTTCGCCGGCGCGCTGGTGGACCGGTGGAATCGGCGTGTGGTGATGCTCGTGGCCGATGGGATCATCGCGCTGGCGACGGCGGGGTTGGCCTATCTCTTTTATCTTGACGCCGCACGCGTCTGGCACGTCTACGCCATTCTGCTCATCCGCGCGACGGCGGGTGGGTTCCACTGGCCGGCGATGCAGGCTTCTACCTCACTGATGGTCCCCGAAAAGCACCTCTCGCGGGTGGCGGGCCTCAACCAGACGTTGAACGGCGTGATGAACATCGTATCCCCCCCTCTGGGAGCGCTCTTGATGAGCATCCTGCCGTTGCAGTCCGTCCTGGCGATTGACGTGGGCACGGCTATCCCCGCCATTCTGCCCCTCATCTTCATTCACATTCCGCAGCCGAAGCGCCAGGCGGTGAGTGGCACCCCGGAGAAGCCTTCGTTGTGGGGAGACGTGCGTGAGGGGTTGCGCTACGTGTGGGGATGGCCGGGTTTGTTTGCCATACTCGTTATGGCGACGGTGCTCAATCTACTCTTCAACCCGGCCTTTTCGCTCCTCCCCATCCTGGTCACGAAACACTTCGGCGGCGAAGCCCTGGAGTTGGGCTGGATCGAGTCGGCCTGGGGAATCGGCGTGGTCCTGGGCGGGGTGACCTTGAGCGCGTGGGGTGGTTTCCGTCGTCGCGTCTTGACCTCGTTGTTAGGGTTGGTTGGAATGGGCCTGGGCACGCTGCTCATCGGGATGGCACCGGGGACGGCTTTCTGGCTGGCATTGACCGCCATGTTTGCCACGGGCTTCATGAACCCGATCGTCAACGGCCCGCTGTTCGCCGTGGTCCAGGCCAGGGTCGCCCCGGAGATGCAAGGGCGCGTGTTCACGCTGATACAAAGCGCAGCGATGGCGATGTCGCCGCTGGGGATGGCGGTTGCCGGGCCGGTCGCCGACTGGTTGGGCGTGCGCATCTGGTACCTAGTCGCCGGTGCGGTCTGTGCGCTGATGGGAGCGTCTGCTTTCTTCGTGCCGGCAATCGTGCATCTGGAAGACAATCACAATGGGCGTACCGTTGCCGGGGGAAAGAAGCCAGGGCCGGTCGCCACACCTGTTCGCGTGGAGGTGGAGTAAAGCCGCCACGCATAACCAGACTTCGATGGGAGGGAAAAATGGGTGAACGACTGCGAATACTGGAACTGATCGAGGCAGGGGAGATCAGCGCGGAGGAGGGAGCGCGACGGCTGGAGATGCTGGCAGAGACCGCCGAGGGCCCAGATACAGCGGATACTCCCGCCACACTCGCCATCCGCCCGGCGCTGGTACGGGTCTTGTGGCAGGCTGTGTTCTGGTCTGGGGTGGGCCTGACGGTGGCAGGTGGGTTGCTGGTGACGGCCGTCTACGCCTGGGGGGTTGCCATCGGCTGGCTCACCTGCGGCTGGCCGCTCCTCACCCTGGGAGTACTGGGGGTGATCCTGGGTTGGTGGCTGCAACGGGCCAACTGGTTCTCCCTGCGGGTGCGGCAGACGGGTGGCCCCAACGTCTCCCTCGCCTTTCCCCTGCCGCTGGGACTCGTGGCCTGGGGGCTGCGCATCGCCCGCCCCTTTGTACCCCAGCTCGAGGAGACGGTAGTGGACGAACTGCTCCTGGCGATGCAGGAGGAGCTACGCGATAGCCGCTCCTTCGTCGTGGAGGTGGACGAGAGGGAGGACAGCGAACAGGTACAAGTCTATTTCGGTTGAGGGGGTGCGA
This sequence comes from Anaerolineae bacterium, assembly GCA_046760785.1. Taxonomy (GTDB): domain Bacteria; phylum Chloroflexota; class Anaerolineae; order B4-G1; family B4-G1; genus JBHIET01. The sequence continues at coordinate 7,011 of JBHIET010000055.1, forward strand.
AATGGCAAAGGCAACAGAAGAACGACTGAAGATCCTCCAGATGTTGGAGGAGGGCAAGATCTCGGCGGAGGAGGCAACGACCTTGCTGCGGGCACTGAATGCAGGACGGCGCGCTGCCCCCGGAGCGCACGGCCCGGGCAGGGAGAATCGCTACCTCCGCATCCACGTAGCCGACCTGGACTCGGGGGCAGCGAAGGTGAACGTGACCATTCCATTCGGGCTAGTGAGCGCGGGGTTGCGCATCGCGGAGCGATTTGCCCCGGAGTTCGAGGGCTTCGACCTGCAGGAGTTGGAGGAGGTGCTTGCCAGCGGTGCGATTGGCAAGATCGTGGAGGTGGTAGACGAGGAGGATAACGAGCGGGTGGAGATCTACGTAGAGTAGGCTGCGTTATGTAGGCATCATCATCCTCATTTTGGGATCGCCGGGGTTCAAACCTCGACCGCGGCTGAAATATATTATTGCTGCATTTCACTCTCCTCCCCCACAAGACCGAAGATCGTCGCGTCGGCCCTGTGGTCGTTTTTCCGCGCAAGTCGTTTGAGAAACCAATCCCCCATTCCCGTTCAGTTGCTTCTCTTCCCCGATGATGCTATAATCGCCTCAACCTGTTCATATCGGTCTTGGAGTGAGTGATGAAACTGAACCGGCAAGAGGTCGAACATATCGCTGAACTGGCCAGGCTATCTCTGAGCGAGGAAGAAAGGAGCCTCTACCAGGAGCAGCTCTCGGCCATCCTGGAGTACTTCGAGCGTCTGCAGGAGCTGGACACCGAAGCCATCTCGCCCACGGCGACCGTCCTGCCGCTGCGCAACGTGATGCGCGCTGACGAGCCCCGGCCTCCCTTCCCCCGCGAGGACATCCTGGCGAACGCCCCTGCTGTTGAGGAGGGATGCTTCAAGGTGCCGGCGGTGCTGGAGTAGGGGTGTGGTGGATCAGAATCAATCTGCGAAGGGACGCCAACCCACAAGGTGTCTGGGAAGGATTGTCCAGTTTTGTTATACAGTCAATCAAATTGTTGCACTAAAAATATTCTATGGTATACTGAACCTATTCCAGGTATATCATAGGAGGTGGTAGATGCACACAGCAACGATCTCTGCAAAGGGATGGGTGGTCATCCCCAAAATCCTCAGAGAAAAATATGGTCTGAAGAAGGGAACGCGGGTACAGATCGTGGAGTATGGTCAGGCCGTAGGTCTGGTTCCGCTGCCAGAAGACCCGGTCGAGGCTCTCTATGGAATGTTGAAGGACGGTCCGTCGCTGACGGCAGATTTACTCGCTGAGCGCGCTCGCGAACGAACCCGGGAGGAAAAACATCGTGGCTGAGACGTTCGTTCTCGACAGTTTTGCCATCCTCGCTTTGCTGAGCAAGGAAGAAGGGGGAGAGAAGGTCGCCGATCTTTTGCAACGGACCCGGAAAGGCAGTATACAGACGTTGATGACCTGGGTAAATGTGGGCGAAGTCGCTTATATCGTAGAGCGACGGTGGGGGATAGGCCGGGTATATCAAGTCCTGGGAAACTTGGAGGCAACGAAGGTCGAAATCATCCCTGTGGAGCGAGAGCTGGCGCTCACGGCGGCGCACATAAAGGCAGGTCATCCACTGGCGTATGCAGACGCCTTTGCTGCTGCATTGGCGCTCATCGAAAAAGGCACGCTGGTGACAGGCGACCCGGAGTTCAAGCTGTTGGAAAATAGCATATCCATTCAATGGATAACAGGGCAAACATAAGTCACAAGGTCATGGAACTTCATCATGTGACCATCCACGAGGCCCGCGAGTGGCTGAACGCCGGGGAGATCTCGGCGCTTGAACTGGCAGAGGCGGTGCTGGGGCGCATCCTGGCGGTGGATAACGACGTCAAGGCCTATCTGACGCTGACGCCGGAGGAGGCGCTGGATCAGGCCCGCGCCGCCGACGCAGGGGCATCCCTCGCGGATGCCCACGGAGGGCAACCGCAAGGGTTGCCCCTACGAGGCATCCCCATCGCCATCAAGGACGTGCTCTGCACAGAGGGCATTCCCACCACCTGCGGCTCCCGCATCCTCGAAGGGTTCATCCCACCCTACGACGCCACCGTCGTGGCGCGCCTCAAGGCCGCCGGTGCGATCCTTCTGGGCAAGACCAACACCGACGAATTCGCCATGGGCTCCTCTACGGAGAACTCGGCCTTCTTCACCACCCACAACCCCTGGGACCTGAGCCGTGTACCGGGTGGCAGCAGTGGAGGGAGCGCCGCGGCCGTCGCCGCCGGCGAGTGCCTGGGCGCGCTGGGCACCGATACCGGCGGCAGCGTGCGCCAGCCGGCTGCTCTTTGCGGCGTCGTCGGCCTCAAGCCCACCTACGGGCGGGTCAGCCGCTACGGATTGGTCGCCTTCGCCTCGTCGCTGGACCAGGTCGGCGTGCTAGCCAAGGACGTCACCGACGCGGCGCTGCTGCTGGGCGTCATCGCCGGGCATGATCCGCGCGATTCGACCTCGATGGACGCGCCGGTGCCAGATTACACCGCTGCCCTGACCGGCGACGTGAAAGGGATGCGGGTCGGCGTGCCCAGGGAGTACTTCATCGCCGGGATGCAAGCCGCGGTGGAGATGGCAGTGCGGGCGGCGCTGGACGTGCTGGCTGGACTGGGAGCCGAAGTCCGCGAGGTCAGCCTGCCCCACACCGACTACGCCCTGCCGGTCTACTATCTCATCGCCCCGGCCGAGGCCAGCGCCAACCTGGCCCGCTACGATGGCGTGCGCTACGGCCTGCGAGTAGATGGCGGCGGACTGATAGAGATGTACAAGGCGACTCGCGGGCAGGGGTTCGGGCCGGAGGTGAAGCGGCGCATCATGCTGGGCACCTATGCCCTCTCTGCCGGTTACTACGACGCCTACTACCTCAAGGCGCAGAAGGCACGCACCCTCATCAAAGCCGATTTCGACGGGGCCTTCGAGCAGGTAGACGTAATCGTCGCACCCACCAGCCCCACCACCGCCTTCCGCATCGGGGAGAAGGTGGACGATCCCCTGCAAATGTACCTTGCCGACGTGTTCACCCTCTCGGCGAACCTGGCCGGCATCTGCGGGATCAGCATCCCCTGCGGCTTCGACACTGGCGGCCTTCCCATTGGCCTGCAAGTGATGGGGCCGGCCTTCGGCGAGGAGGTCATCCTGCGCGTGGCCTACGCCTACGAGCAGGCGACGGAGTGGCATAAGCGGAGGCCGAAACTGTGAGCGAGGAGTTGGAGCGACGGTTTTCGCGGGCCCTGACAAGAGTACGAGCGTTTCTTGCCCCCTACGGCGCGGAGATGCCGGCCGGACAAATCGAAGTTGACGAAACGGAGGTAGGGATTCAGTAAGACCCGACCTTCATCACGCTGGGCGAGGAGACGCGGGCATGGAAGTTCTTGTTGGACGAGCAATTCGAGCCGCTGTGGAATCAACTGTGCGAGGCGATGGAGCCACGGTTTGAGATAGAAGAGACACCCTTTGACTGACGACACTACCCTCCCCGAATTCCTCCGCCCTATCTTCTGGGACGTAGATTTCGGCCGGCTGCGCATCCCCGGCCACGAGCGGTACGTCATTGAGCGAGTGCTGGAGTATGGGGACGTAGCGGAGGTACGCTGGATGATGCGGCGCTTTCCACGGGAACAGATCGTTGAGACGCTGCGTCGTAGCCGGGGGCTTAGCCGCAAGAGCGCCCGTTTCTGGTCGCTTGTCCTGAATGTCCCACCGGAGCAGATGCGATGTTTGACCGCGTCCTCTCGCCAACAACCCGGAAGAATCTGGCCCTGGTAGCGCGCACCCCGCTGGCCGAGCGGTTCTACCTGGCCGGTGGAACCGCCGTAGCGCTGCACCTAGGCCATCGTCGGTCTTACGACTTGGACTTCTTTACCCCTGAGCGAGAGTTCCCCACCGACCTCCCCCGGCGAGAGCTAGGTCCCCTGGGGGAGTTGGCCGTTCTTCACGAGGGAGCCGGGACCTTCGTCGGTACGCTGAATGATGGGCAGGTTAGTTTCTTCATCTATCCTTACCCCCTGTTAGAACCGTTCTTGCCGCTTGAAGGAGTCCAGGTTGCCAGCCTGCCCGACCTGGCAGCGATGAAATTGGAGGCAATCTCCAGCCGGGGCACCAAGCGCGATTTCGTGGACCTGTACCAGATATGCCAGGCCGCTTTCCCCTCGGCAGAGGTCTTCCGGTACTTCGAGCGCAAGTATGCTGGTGTGCGCTACAGTAAGTTCCACCTGTTGAAGAGCCTGACCTATTTCGAGGACGCCGAACCCGACCCTATGCCCGAGATGCTCATCCCCCTCGACTGGGAAGAAGTGAAGCGATTCTTTAAAGGAGAAGTACGACGGTTGATGAAGGAGTTGCTATGAAAGGACAAGCGGCCGAGGAACGCCGCTCCGTCTTCGTCGGATGGGTGCAGGAGTAGCGCCGGTTCCAGGTCGCCCTCCAGGGGCTGCTGGCCCACCACCGCCGCTGGCGAGAGTGGGCCGCCCAGGTCGGCCACGACTTTGACGCCGACCGCGCACGCAACACGCATCACATTCCACGTCATAAGGAGTCCCAATCCCAATGAAAGCCATCATCACCATCGCCGGCTACGGCACCCGCTTTCTGCCGGCGTCCAAAGTGGTCCCCAAAGAGATGTTCCCCATTGCCGGCGTCCCGCTGATCCAGTATCACGTGGAGGGGCTAGTAGCGGCAGGCCTGACCGAGATCATCATCGTCGTACGCGGGGGTAGCGAGATGGTGCAGCGCCACTTTGCGCCCAGCCCTGACCTGGAACGGCACCTGGAGAAGTCGGGCAAACTGGAACTGCTAGAGGAGATGCACCGCATTTCCCAGATGGCGGAGATCGTCTTCGTGCGCCAGCCCGAGACCCTGCCCTACGGCAACGCTTCGCCAGCTCTGGCCGCCCGCCATTGGCTCAACCCTGGCGAGCCGTTCTACTACATGTTCGGCGACGACATCATCATGAGCGACGTGCCGGTGCCGCAGCAAATGCTCGACTCATTCAACAAGTACCAACCCACAGCCGTCCTCGCCACGCAGAGCGTGCCGGACGAGGAGACCCATCTGTACGGCTGCATCGAGTTGAAGCCCGGCTCCGCTAACGAGATGGCACGCATCGTCGAGAAGCCCGCGCCGGGCACCGCTCCCTCCAACTGGGTCCAGATCGGCCACTTCGTCTTCACGCCGGAGCTGTTCGACGTACTGGAGACGCTGGAGACGGGGAAGGGAGGCGAACTGTGGCTGGCTGACGCGGTGGACCGGCTGGCCGCCCGCTCGACCGTCATCGTACAGCCCATCGAGGGCTTGTGGATGGCCGCCGGCGACCCCTTGCGCCAACTGAAAGCCAACATCGAGGTGGCCTTCCGGCGCGACGATATGCGGGAGGAATTGGTCGAATATCTCCGCTCGCTCGAAGTCTGATCGTGATGAACGCTACCGTCGAGTGCTACGCTGGCTCCCGCTACCCGGAGCGACCGCGCGCCTTTCTCTGGGAAGGAGAGCGGGTGGCGGTGGAGGAAGTCGAGCATAACTGGCGCACGCCGGCCGGCCCGGCCTTCCGTGTCCGCACCGCCGATGGTCGCCGCTTCATGCTGGCCTACGATGAGGCCGACGACGACTGGGACATCCAACCGGTCCGGCCGCGGACCTCTCCTGATTGACAAGGAGCTTACCTATGGCGATCTTGATTGGCATCCTCCTCGTTCTCACCGCCGGCATCCTGCCGATGATCGCCTACGCACTCATTCTGTGGTGGTTCGACCGCTATGAGAAAGAGCCGCTGGGCCTGCTGATCGCTGCCTTCCTGTGGGGCGCGGTCCCAGCGATTATCTTCTCCCTCATCGCCGAACTTATCCTGGACGTCCCCATCTCCTACTTCGTCTCGCCCGCGGCTTCTGATCTGGTCGGGGCAACCGTGATTGCTCCCCTCACGGAGGAGATCTTTAAGGGTGGAGCACTATTGCTCTTGTTCCTCTTTTTCCGCCGGGAGATTGATAGCCCCCTCGACGGCATCATCTACGGCGGACTGGTGGGTTTCGGCTTCGCCGCCGTGGAGAACGTGCTCTACTTTGCTGGTGCGTTGATAGAATTTGGTCTGGGTGGCCTTATCTTTCTGGCGATACTCCGCGCCTTCGTCTTTGGCCTCAACCACGCCCTGTTCACCGGCCTGACCGGATTGGGGCTGGCGCTGGCGCGCACCTCGCCCAACTGGCTGGTGAAGATTGGCGCACCCATCGCAGGTCTGTCGCTGGGGATGGCAGCCCACAGCATCCACAATGGCAGCCTCACGTTCGGCGGTGAGCTACTCTGGCCCTGCCTGATCGCCTTCGTTTCGGACTGGGGTGGTGTGTTGATCCTACTTGCCATTATCGTATGGGCATCGGTGCGGGAGCAGCGCTGGATCGCCACCTTCCTGGCAGACGAGGTCTCAATAGGCACGCTGAGTCAGGACGATTACGCCGTGGTGTGCTCCTACCTCAAGCGGGTGGCAGTGCGGGCGAACGCGCTGTTCAGTAGCAACTTGGGTCGCTGGTGGGACCTGGGTCGCTACTACCGTCTGGCGACGGAACTGGCCTTCAATAAGCGTCGTCTGGCCCACCTCCCCGCAGAGAAGGATACGCAGGCGCGCGTCGTGCAGTTGCGAAGGCAGGTGACGGAGTTGGGGGACCAGCTCTAATCACCCGTGGTACGTAGATAAGAACCAGAGCCGCTGGGCTTGTTCGGCGGCTCTGGTTTGTTCTGGCGGGAGTGGATGGGAGTCGAACCCACCGCGGCCCGCTCTGCGCGGCCCGCCACCGGTTTTGAAGACCGAGGAAGCCACCGGGCCCCAACCACCCCCCAGCGCGACAAGGATAACGCGATTCGTGCAATTAGTCAAGTTGACCGAATCTCTATTCCGTCTCCCCGATGAGCGACCACGGCCCGGTCCAGGTAACGCGCACCTGGGCCAGCCGCCCCCGCCAGTCCCGCTCATCCTCGAAGAAAACCAGCTTACCGGTGCGAGTGCGCCCCCACCAGCGCTCCCTTCGGCCTCGCTCAGAGCGTGCTTTTTTCTTCCCCTCAACCAGCACCTCGACCGTCTGGCCCAGCAGGCGTCGGTTGATCTCGGCCACTACGCGAGCCTGCAGGCCGTCGAGCGTTTTGCGGCGGCGCTCCTTTTCCTTCGGCGGCACATCGTCGGGGAAGCGGCGGGCGGCCAGCGTCTGCGGGCGGGGGGAGTAGCGGGCGATGTGGGCCTTGTCCAGCCGCAGTTCGGCCAGCAGGTCGTAGGTGCGCTGGAACTGGGCCTCCGTCTCGCCTGGGAAGCCCACGATGACATCGGTGGCAATCGAAACGTCGGGAATGCGCTCGCGGATGCGGGCGATCAGGCTCCGGTAGTCGCCGGCGGTGTAGCCGCGCCTCATACGGGCCAGTACCTCGTCGTCGCCGGCCTGCACCGGCACCTCGATGCACTCGCACACCTTGGGCAGCTCTGCTACGGTGTCCAGCAGCTCGTCCGTCATCCAACTGGGGTGCGAGGTGAGGAAGCGGATGCGCTCCAGGCCTGCAATTTCGTGGAGGCGGTGGAGCAAGTCTGCAAGTGGCAAGTTTACGGATGGCCTCTTTTCGATCAGATCAAACCCGTACCGGTCCACGATCTGCCCCAGCAGCGTGATCTCCTTCACACCCTGGGCGGCCAGCGCCTCTGCCTCCGCCACGACCTCCTCAACAGGGCGACTGCGCTCGGGGCCACGCCGGTAGGGGATGATGCAGTAGGTGCAGGCATGGGAGCAGCCCAGCACGGCGGGGACGTAGGCCGAGACAAGCGTGCCCCGGTCGTGGGTTGGGAGGAGCAGGGCGCCGTCTTGCAACCGATAGCGGCGGGTGGCCTCTATCACTTCTAACACTCGGCCCTCATCCGCCAGGCCCCGCTCGGCCAGGAGTTCCAGCAATGGGCCTGGCTCCGAAGGGGGCATAAACACGTTCACCCAGGGGAAGCGGCGGTGCAGAGAGACCGGGGCTTTCACGCCCACCAGGCAGCCCATCAGCCCGATGACCATCTCCGGTCTACGCTCCTTCAGGGGGCGCAGGCTGCCCAGCCGCCCGTAGATCTTGTCCTCGGCCGACTGGCGCACAACGCAGGTGTTGAGCACGATGACGTCCGCCTCCTCAGCCCGGTCGGCGGATGTGCAGCCCAGCCGCTCCAGCGCCGAGGCCAGTCGCCGCGAGTCGGCCGTGTTCATTTGACAACCGATAGTCCAGACGTAGTATCTCACGGCATCATTCTAACGCATCCTGACAGGACGTCAAGGCTTCTGTGCCAGCACCTCATCACCCCTGGCAGGAGAGGTTGTGCTAATCGGGAAAGTGTGCTAAACTATGAACAGTGGGGGTCGCGCCATACTGCCTATTCCCTACGGGGGGATAAACCCGATTTGGCGCTGAGACGCCATGCGGCGGGGCCGGCCGCGGAACAACAGGCCCAATGCGGGTGGCGTGGCCCCCCGGCCCTACAGATGCCTGCCCTCACTGTCGGCCTGCTCTCTGATACCCACATCCCCCATCGCCTGGACAGGTTGCCCGACGCAGTGCTCGACGCGCTGGCCGGGGTGGACTTGATCCTGCACGCTGGCGACGTGGACGACCCGGTGGCGCTGGAGCCGCTGCGGGGTATCGCACCGGTGCACGCTGTGCGTGGCAACGTTCACCTCCAGGATTTCTCCAACGGCGGCGCGACGCTGCCAGCCACGGTCGAATTGCAACTCGCTGGCTGGCGCGTCGTGCTCACCCATGGCCACCAGCCCGGCCTGCCTGGTTTCTGCCTCAAGGGCCTGAATGTGATCGCCCAGTGGCTGGGCTTGATGGATAATAGTCATCTCAATCAACACGCTATCCGCCGCCTGACGCGGCTCTACCCCGCAGCAGACATCATTGTCTTCGGCCACTCGCACCGGGCGCACGTCGAGCAGGTGGGGCACACGCTGCTGGTCAACCCCGGCGCGGTCTGTCCCACGCGCAGGGAGCAGCCGACGGTGGCGCGGATGCTGGTAGGGGAGAGGGAACCAGAAGTAGAGATCATGCCCCTGCAAACTGAGCGCGAAAGGTGACGTGCAGTGTGTTACGCGTTCCGTTTCCTCCGGCCCGCTGTCCGTGAACAGGACTCCCCGACAAGAAACACCCGCCGGAAGTTTCCCGGCGAGTGTTTGATCTCAGCACGTCTGTCTCGTGGTCTTCTTCAATCGGTCCGGATCTTCACCAGCGCCGTCATCCCCCACCGCAGTGGAGCATCAGTCACATCGGTCAACTCGACGATGACGGCATAGACCACGTCGCCGCGATAATCCCCCGGTCGCAGCGCGACCTCGCGCACCACCCCGGCGAACTCCTGGTCTGGCAGCGCGTCCACCGTCACCGTGGCCGATTGCCCCTCCGCGACGCGCGCCACGTCCAGTTCTGTCAGGTCCGTCGTGCGTGCCTGGAGATGATCCAGCGTCGCCAACACCAGCACCACCTGGCCCGGTGCCACCGCGTCTCCCGAATCGAGGCTCACCGCCGCCACGACGCCGTCGAAGGGAGCGACCAACGTGGCCTCCTCCAGCCTGCTATTCGCCTCATCCAGGGCCAGCTCCGCCGCCTCTACGTCCAACCGGGCGGCCTCAACGTCCGCCTCATCGGCTCCTTCCAGTAACTCGTCCAGGTTGTTCTGGGCCTGCTCGAGTGCGTGGTAGGCGCGGGTCACCGCGTTCTGGGCAGCGGTCAGTTCCAGTTCGGCACTCTCGACGGCCCGGTTGTATGCACCCAGCGCGTCCAGGTACATATCGTGGGCCAGCGCCGTATTTCTGTCACTTTCGCCGAGGCGCGCTACCAGGTCCTGGTAGACGCGATACGCCTCATCGCGGGCGCGGGCGGCCGCCCGCACCTCGTCGCCCACCGAGACGCTGTGCTCCGTCACCGTCAGGTTCATCTTGGCCTCCTGGTAGGCCGCCGCCGCATCGCTGACGGCAGCGCGGGCCACCTCGACGTCCGCTTCATCGAGCGGCTCCTGGAGTTGTTCCAGGCGCAGTTGGGCCTGACGGAGACTCAGTTCCGCCTGGGTCACTGCCCGTGCAAGATCCTCCGTCTCCAGCCGGGCCAGTGGGTCGCCCTTCGTGACTGCGTCACCCTCCTGCACCAGCATCGTGACCAGTGTACCGGCGGCGTCAAAATGCAGTTCGCTCCAGCGGTCCGGCTCGATAACCGCCTCGGCCACGACCGCGCCCTCACCCTCCCTGGCCACCACCGGCATCTCGCCGGCCGGCACGGTCACCGTCGCCTCCGCCCCGCTGCACCCGGCCAGCAATCCAACGACTGCCAGCGCCGCCACCCCGATCAATATCTGTCTCTTTCGCATCTCTTTCTCCTTTTGTCGTTCGTGAGTTACTGCTCAGGCTGCGCCGGTCGAGTAGGCGCGAAGCGCCGTATCCTTGGTTTCGATATGCTGCTCCCTCTGGTCGCAGCTACTCAACCAGCGCTCGCTCGCCCACTTTACTGCATCCAGCCTGAGCAGTAACGTTCGTGAAACGTAAAACGTGACTCGTCATTCGCTGATTCGCCGATTCGCTCACTCATACGCCAGCGCCTCGTGCACGCTGACCTTCGTCGCGCGCAGCGCCGGCCACAGGCTAGCCAGCGCCGAGAGCACCAGCACAATCGCCAGCCAGAGCATCACTCCGCCCATCGAGTACCTGAAGTCAAACGGAAGGTTCAGCAACTTGTTACCGACCAGGTTACTGAAGGCCAGCGCACCCGGGTAACCGAATGGCACGGCCAGCAGCCAACTCAACGCCCCCAACAGCATCCCTTCACCGACGAAGATCCCGGCGATGACAGGCGACGTAGCACCGATGGCACGCATCACGCCGATCTCCCGCCCGCGCTCGGCCACGTTGATGGACGTGGTGCCCATCAGTCCGATGCTGCCCACGAGTGCCGCCAGGATCGCCATCGTCAGCATGAGGTAAACGAGAATGTCAAACTGCGCCCGGCCCTCCTTCCGTACCTCGCCAGCGCTCCGAAAATACACGGCCTTGAGACGGCGCGCGGTGTAGGTAGCGCGCAGGTCACGAATCAGCCTCTCGTGCGTCTCGAAGTCATGCTCTTCGGACATCACCATCACGAAGTCCCCACGGTTGACGTTGCCGGTCTCCTGCGCCAGGGTATCGTAGGGGACGAAATTATCGCGCTGATCGTTGTTGATGTTGACGACGAGGCCCACCACCGTCCAGGTCACTTCCTCCCCGGCAATGGTCAGCGTGACCTCGTCGCCGACTCCGATGCCCTCGTCTGCAGCGATCTTACTGTTGAGCAGGAGTGCGTGATCGTCTTCGGGCAGCAGTGCTCGGCCGCTGATGATGCGTGGATTGAACATCTCGGAATTGCCCGGCACTCCCCAGAGCTGCCCCTGAAGTTCCTCGCCGTCATCCAGCATCAGCGACGCCCCCTGAACCTCCCATACTTCGACGCAGGTCACGCCGGGCACGCTCTCCGTCGCTTCGACCAAGCGTGCCGCGCGATGCGTACGATCGAACACAACCAGCACATCGAAGCCAAAGTCGCTGAGCAGCACTTCGATGGTGTTGCTGAACGATGCGCTCACGCTCATCACCATGATGAACGTCACGCCGGCGAGGGTTAGTGTGATCAACGTCAGTGCAACGCGCGCCTTGCGACGGAAGGTGTTGCGCAAACTGAGCGCCATCGGACGCGGCAGGCGGCGCACCCGCCCGATCAGCCGGTCGAGCCAACCGCGCCCAAACCCGCCCCCCAGGCCATAGCTGCTGATGCAGGCGTGCGGGCTGATGCGCGCGCCGCCGATCACCGGCACGAGCGCCGCCAGCAGGGGCACGGCCAACCCCACCGCGATCTGGATAGCCACGGCGTTCGGCACGATCTGGAACGCGCTGGCACGAATGTTGAGCAAAGCGAGCAGCACACCCGCCAACAGGTGGGCTCCAACGGCCCCCAGCGGCACGGCCAGGAACAAGGCCAGCACTCCATAGACCAATGCCGTCGTCAGGTAGACACGCACCACGCGTCCTCTCGTCGCGCCGACGACTTTCATCACGCCGATTTGCCACACCTGCCGGGTGACGATGGCGTTCATCGTGTTGACGATTAGAAAGACACTGAGCCCCAACGATAGCCCGCCCAGGACTGCCAAAACGGGGAACACGGCTGCCATTTGCTCCTCCGCCCAGTGGCTTTCGGGGTCTACGATCCAAGGGCCATAAACCGCCAGGCCCATGTGCTCCAGCCGATCCTCGATCCGCTCAGCCGCTTTCTCTGCTCCCTCCTGGCTGAATGATTCCAGGCGAATGTCAAGCTGATTGAAGTCCTCTTGACCCGTCAGCCAGGCGACGGTTTCCCCGGTGGCGAAAAACGCGGCGTTGCCGCCCATCTGGGGTGGGAAGACGTCAGGCGAGCGGATGACGCCCTCGATAGGCAACCGGCGTTCGTGCCGTCCGAACTCGACGAGGATGGTCGAGTCGAGAGGGACGCCAAAGTGACGCAGTGACTGACGCTCGACCGCCAGCGCGCGTCCCCTGGGCCAATGGCCGTCCACCAGGTCAACCAGGTGCATACGCTGTGCGTCGTAGTCGGCGCGAGAGACCAGGTCGCCATCACGCCAGTCCGGCTCACCCGCCAACTTCCAGCGGATACCAGCCTGGATTTCGCCCTCCACATCGGCGACAGCGGGTTCTCCCAGCACGGCTTCAATCGCCGTCTGATCGAACGGCCCACCCCAGAAGGTGATGTGCGCAGGGTTAGTCGCCCGGTGATCTTCCGTCATCCAGGTGTGCATCAAACCGGACATGCCAAAGACCATGCCCATCGCGAAAACGCCCACGGCGGTGGAGAGCACTGCCAGAATGGTGCGGAGCTTGTTGTGCGCCAGGTCTCGCCAGGCCTTACGCCAGACGATGCTCATCGCACACCTCACAAGACCTTGCGGGTTTCAGAAACCCGCAGGGTCTCTCCGTTGTTCTCATCGCGGTGGAGATGCCCATCAAGGAGGTGGAGCACTCGCTCCGTCCGCGCGCTCAGGCTCTGGTCATGGGTGACGACCAGCAGCGTCTTACCCTGAGCCACCAATTCGTCAAACAACGCGAACAGCTCGGCGGCGGTGGCCGTGTCCAGGTTGCCCGTCGGCTCGTCGGCGACGACAAGGGGAGGGTCGTTTGCCAACGCCCGGGCGATGGCCGCCCGCTGCTGTTCCCCGCCGCTGAGGGCACTGGGCAGCTTGTGCGCCTGGTCGGCGATGCCTACTTGCTCCAACAAGTGCATTGCCTTCCTCTTGCGCTCGCGCCGCCGGTAGACTTTGCAGAAATCCATCGGCAGCATCACATTCTCCAGGATAGTCAGCGTGGGCAGCAGTTGGAAGAACTGGAAGACGACGCCGACGTTCCGTCCGCGCCAGCGGGCCAACTGGTTCTCGCTCAGCGCGTGGACGGCCTCGTCGCCGACGAATACCTCGCCGCTGGTGGGCCGGTCTATGCCGGTGATCATGTTCAGCAGCGTGGACTTGCCCGACCCTGAAGGTCCCACCACGCTGACGAATTCACCCGGCTGCACCTGCAGGGTAATATCCTTGAGGACAGTCAGCTCCCCTGCGCCAGTCTTGTAGGTCTTGACCACATCTTGCAGGTCAATCAGTACGCCGGCATCAGTTCCCATCACGATTTCCCTCCCTCTCAGTCGAAGTAGCTCTCAATAGACCGGTCTCTGACACGCGGTATGTATATGTTTCCCATACGTTTTACAGAGGAGGCATCTCCCAACGCCGATTCGTCTTCTAATACGCACGAGGTGCCTTAAGGTTGCACGACCATACCTTTTTAAGCGCCTGCGCATCTCGAAGAGAACTCCTCAAGAGCGCAGGCGCCGTACTCAGACAGAAGCTAGCTTTTCGTGCTACAGACTCCTGTTACACAAGGTTGTGTTTCTCGATGAAATCCTCCAGTACTTCGGTCAGGTTGGGCCGCCCGATTTCCTGCAGGTTATAGTAGACGCGCGTTGAGGGCTTATCGATCTTGATGATCCGATTTAGATCGATCGGCGTGCCGATGACCACCGCGTCACATTCAGTGTTGTTAATCGTGGCCTCAAGGTCTCTTAGTTGCTGCTCGCCATACCCCATGGCCGGCAAGAGGGTTCCAATCTCGGGATAGATCTCAAAAGTTTCGGAAAGCTTGCCCACCGTATACGGCCGCGGGTCAACAAACCCGGCCGCGCCAAACTTCTGGGCCGCAACAACGCCCGCACCGATCTTCATCCCCCCATGGGTGAGGGTCGGACCGTCCTCAACTGCCAGCACCTTTTTCCCCTTGACCACGGACGGATCATCAATATCCAGGGTCGACGCAGCATCTATGACAACGGCATCAGGATTCACGGCGGCGATGTTCCTACGGACGGTCTCAATGCCAGCAAGATCCGCGCTGTCGATCTTGTTGATGACCACCACGTCGGCGATTCTCAAAGTCACCTCGCCCGGGTAGTAACGCAATTCGTGGCCTGCACGATGCGGATCGACTACCGTCACGTGCAGGTCGGGTACGTAGAATGGAAAGTCGTTGTTACCACCATCCCAGACAATCACATCGCAGCCGTTCGGGTCATTTTCAGCTTCTCCAAGGATGGCCTCATAATCTACGCCAGCGTAAATGACGTTGCCGCGCACGATATGGGGTTCATACTCCTCCATCTCCTCTATGGTGCATTTGTGCTTTTCCAGATCGGACAACTCCGCGTAGCGCTGCACCCTTTGGGCAACGAGATCGCCGTAGGGCATAGGATGACGAATGGCCACGACCTTCAAGCCCTTCGCCATCAGTATCTCAATGATCCTCCGTGAGGTCTGGCTTTTGCCGCAACCGGTTCGAACTGCACCCACTGAAATGACTGGTTTGGAGCTTCTTATCATGGTGTCCTTGGGGCCTAGTAACACAAAACTGGCGCCGGCCGCTTCCACGATGGCGCTGACAGACATGACGTGCTGATATGAGACGTCACTGTAGGAGAAGGTGCATTCGTCCACATTCAGGTCTTGAATCAGCCTGGGAAGGTCTTCTTCCGCATAGATCGGAATGCCTTCCGGATAGAGTTTACCGGCCAATTCGGGCGGGTATCTTCGGTCTGCAATGTCCGGGATTTGAGCCGCGGTGAAGGCGACGACGTTACAGGCCTCATTGTCGCGGTAATAGGTGTTGAAGTTGTGAAAGTCTCTTCCGGCTGCGCCGATGACGATCACATTTCTCTTCGACATGATTTTCTCCTTTTTTTCTTTTTGAGGTTGATCAGCTTCCTAGCGTTGCTACCATCACGGCTTTGATGGTGTGAACCCTGTTCTCAGCTTCGTCAAAGACGATGGAGGCCAGCGACTCAAATACCTCCTCGGTCACTTCCATCGCCTCCAGTCCGAATCTCTGGTAAATGTCTTCACCAATAACCGTTTCGCGATTATGAAAGGCCGGGAGACAATGCATGAACTTGACATCAGGATTGCCGGTCTTCTCCATCGTCTCTTCGTTGACCTGATACGGCTTTAGCAGGTTGATCCTTTCCTGCCAGACCTCCTCTGGCTCCCCCATGGAGACCCAGACGTCCGTGCACAGAAAATCGCAACCCTTGACACCGCTGTCCAAATCATCGGTGATGGTGATCTTCGCCCCGGTCTGTTCGGCGATTTCCTGGACTCTGGTGACCAGTTCCTGGTGCGGCTGAACGCTCCTGGGGGCCACGGACCGAAAGTCCATCCCCATTTGGGCAGCCCCCACCAACAGCGAATTGCCCATGTTGTTGCGGGCATCGCCCAGGTAGGCAAACTTGACCTGG
>JBHIET010000056.1:0-22645 GCA_046760785.1 Anaerolineae bacterium
ACGCTGCTCAGGCTGAGTAGTGACGTCTTTTGGACAGATTATGAAAGGGTCCCTACCTCGACAATGTCACATTTGGCCAAAGGCTCTCAGCCCTTGTCCCCAAGGGCGTGTTCTCCGGGCAAATCTCGTTTGAGACGCCCCCGAGGCTTCGTCCTGAGGCTCAGCCCGAAGGGACGGGGGCTACGAGCACCGGCGAGACGGGGGCACTACCCAATCTCAAATCTCCTAGAATCCCATCGCTTGACGGGCGGCGCGCCACAGGTTGGTGCAGATTTGCCTCTGGTCGTGGCCAAACTGGCGCAGGAGTGCCTTTACCTGCGCCCGCTTGGAGGTCAGGCCCTGGGGACACGGGGGTGAGGTGGGGAAGCCCGCCGCTCGTGCAAAGCGGGCCAACTCTTTCTCCGGGATGTAGATCAGGGGACGTATGACGGTCACAGCACCGTCGAAGAATTCGACGCGGGGAACCATCGTCTCCAGCCGGCCTGTGAACATCAGGTTCAGGAGCGTCGTGGCGGCTGCATCGTCACTGTTATGGCCGAAGGCCAGTTTGTTGCAACCCAGCTCAACAGCGGTGGTGAAGAGGGTCTTGCGCCGGTTCCACGAGCAGCGAAAGCAATCGAGCGGCAAGGGCTCTTCCGGCGGCAGTACCAGTGGCGCGAAGTGGTATTCGACGCCGAGTTCCCGAAACCAGGGCTCCAATTGTGGCCGCAGGTCGGGGAAGCCAGCAGATACGCCGACGACGTGGAGGGCCAGCAGATCGTACTGGTAGGGCACCCTGCGCCGGTGGCGGAGCAGCAGTTCGAGCAAGGCGCGACTGTCCTTCCCGCCGGAGACCGCCACCGCCACCCGGTCGCCATCGGCCAGCAGGTCAAACTCCTTGCAGGCCCGGGAGACAGGCTTCAGGAGAAAAGAGGCTATGCGGTCGAGGTGTCTCATCACAGCCCCAGGCGAGACCGTGGCACCGGGGATTTCCCGGCACGGGCTTCTTCGCCCCACAAGCCAGGCACGTGAACCACAAAGTACGCCAATAGCATACCCTTACCCGGCGGTCAATCGCCGGGCTAAGAGACCAAAGCCCGCTGAAGCGGGCTGTTCCAGGGCGGTTGACCGCCCTTGGCTCTTTCAGCCCGACGGTTCATCGTCGGGCAGGGGGCAGAAAGACCCTTTGCTACTTCTCAACCTCCCGTCCCTCATACTGCCGCTTGTAGTACTCCCGATAGTACTCGCCGCTCTTGATGGGCCGCCACCACCACTCGTTTTCGACGTACCAGCGCACTGTAGCCTCAATGGCCTCCCTGCAAGTGTGGGCCGGCTCCCAGCCCAGTCTGCAGATCTTGGTTACGTCGAGGGCGTAGCGGCGGTCGTGGCCGGGCCGGTCGCGCACCGGCTGGATGAGCGTATAGGGCTTGCCCAGCAGGTCGAGCACCAGGTGAGCCATGTCAATGTTGCGCATTTCCGTGCCGGTGCCCACGTTGTAGATACTGCCGATCTCTCCCTGGTGCAGCACCAGGTCAATTGCCTCGCAGTGATCCAGCACGTAGTGGTAATCGCGCACCTGCAGGCCATCGCCGTAGAGGGGCAGCGGCAGGTCGTCAATCGCATTGGTGACGAAGAGCGGCACGACCTTTTCGGGGTATTGGTATGGGCCTATATTGTTCGCACCCCTTGTGATAGTGACCGGCAGGCCATACGTGACATGATAGGCGTTGACCATCAGGTCGGCGCTGGCCTTGCTGGCGGCGTAGGGACTGCGCGGGGCCACGGGATCGGTCTCTTTCGAGCGACCTGTCTGCACTTCTCCGTACGTCTCATCTGTCGATACTTGGTGCATGCGCTCCAACCCGAACTCGCGGGCTGCCTCCAGCAAGACGTAAGTGCCGTAGACATCCGTCTTGATGAAGGCGTCGGGGTCCATAATGGAGCGGTCAACGTGAGTATTGTGGGCGATGATATTGCCGATGCCCGCCGCAAAGTTGTGCCCCCCCTCCACCGTCAAATCATAGACATACCCTTCGTATGGGAAACGTTCCATCCTGCAATCAGCTCTGGTATCGTAACTGGACACAATGCGAAACGCATACGCCCGTGACCGATTTTCCTCTTTAAAATCACGCACGTGGAGCGAGTAGTCCAGTCCTGCCAGACTTAACAGAAGCCCCAGGCCAGCCGCCAGCCTGGGAGAAGTGGTGGTGAAACGCCGAGAATCAACAGAAAGATACTTTTCGACATTTCCATCACCCTGTAAATAAGCATCCAGAAACACATGCTTGTATTCATCCTGGAGCATGTAAACAAACGATGGCACGCGCTTCCCACCCGAATACTGCCCACACAGCTGCGTAACAAGCTGATAAATCAGACGGCTGCTAAAGACCAATTGATGAGCATTGGGATGCTCCCTTTGGGTGATGATCCCACTGGCATTTGAAAATGTCTCAACATCCCGCCGCCAACTTTCCAGAAGAGATAGGTCTTGATTGGCAAGACAAACCAACCAGGCTCCATTGGCTTTGTTAAACGTAGCGTTTCCCTCAGCGATGTAAGCAGCCAGGAAACGCAGCAGGGCTTTGAGCACTTCACCCTCATACTCCCGCAACACCCATACTTGTTTAGGTGCGGAGTATTTCTCGACTCCGTGATAGATCTTACCCTCTTCTTCGCGTGGATAGCAGCCCCGAAGCCTCAGAACAAAGCGAGCCTTGAACCGGCTGCGATCCAGATTGATCTTACGGATGCTAAGCAGTTCTGGATTAGACGCGGCGGGAACCAATTGAGCATCAATATTGTAGACTGAGTGATTCGGTGTTACAGTCACCAGGCCCCATTTCTGCGTCAGTGTAACCATCTCACCTTGATACCAATGGCGGGTGATGCGGGTTACTTGCGACCAAATTCCCATCCCATAACGGAAAGAAAGGGCACACAACGCCCCCTTTATAGGCACTATTTCGGTACCATTCTGGTCTGTCTGAACTTCCGATTCCTGAGCATAACGTTCGAATAACTCCTCAATGGTCTCCAGGCGAATGGAATGCCCAAGATGCACCGGGATGTAGGTATCAGGACTCACGCTCTCAGCCGCGAAGTTCACGATGGTATCAATCTCGTGCCGTTGGATCGTCTCCCTCACCGTGGCGGCGTCGCAGATGTCGCCTCGTACGAAGTCATAACGGCTGGCGAACCGTTCTGCCACGTCCTGAAGATTCTCCAACCTTCCGGCGTAGGTCAGTTTATCGTAGACGACGATGTAGTAGCCGGGATACTTCTCCAGCATACAGCGGACGAAGTTGGAGCCGATGAAGCCAGCCCCGCCAGTGATCATTAGATTGCGCACAAGCAACCTCCCCGTCTTGGAGTTGACTTACAACCTGCAATTTGCAATTCGCAATTTACCCCGGCTATTCTACCACAACCAATGGGTGGGGCAACCTTGACTTGCGCCGCGAAAATGCTATCATTACATCAAGCTCCTACCCGTGAAATGCGATTGACAGATGTACATTGGACCGCGAAGGAAAAAGCACCGCTCATCCCTCATACGCGTACTGTTCCTGCTGATGTTGATCTTTGCTGGCATCTATGTCTATGCTATGGTCAGGCAGGAGCGAATCGTGAGCCCCTTTGTTCCTACTCCTATTCCTCCTACACTCACGCGCTCGGCGCTCTCTTACGCCGACGAAGCGGAGGAGTTGTACCTGCAGGGTAAACTGGCGGAGGCCATCGTCGCCTACGAGCAGGCCATCCCACTCGACCCTGATGATGTGTTGTTGTATATTCCCCTGGCACGGCTTTTGGCGCTGGAAGGACGGACGGTCGAGGCAGTGCGGCGTGCCAAACGGGCGGTCGAAATAGCGCCGGAGAACGCGCGCGCCTGGGCCATCCTTGGCATGGCCTACGACTGGAACGGTGAGGTAGCGGAGGCGATTGACGCTTGCAAGCGGGCTGTTGATCTAGATCCCACCTACGCTGAGGCGTATGCTTACCTGGCGGAGGCTTACGCTGACGCCGTGCGTTGGGCAGAGGCGACGGATGCTGCTCAGACTGCCCTGCGATTGGACGATCGCAGCGTGGATGCCCACCGCAACTACGGCTATGTGCTGGAGAAGCAGGGCAACTATTGGGAAGCGGCGGAGGAATACGAGCGGGCGTTGGAGATCCACCCCAATCTGGCTTACATACACATCGCCGCCGGGAAGAACTACCAGGCGTTGGGAGACTTCGATGCAGCGGTGAGCAGTTTCCAGCGTGCCATCGAGATTGATCTGGACAGTGTAGAGGCCTACTACAGGCTGGGGCGGGTGTATTACGACGCCGGAGAATACGAACGGGCTGAGACGTATCTCAAGCAAGCGACCGAGGTGGATCCCGAGTTTGGGCCAGCGTTTGGCTACCTGGCCTTCACTTACTGGCGGCGCCGTAACTACGAGTCGGCCATCGAAAATCTTGAGCCGGCCATCGAGTTAGAGTGCATCGCGGCACGGCAACAGGCCAAGACGTTTTACGTCACTGTCGAGGACCTGGATAACGAAACCCCTGGACCGTCGCCGGGCGCGGTGATGCGTGGAGACTTTGTTTCCACTTCAGGAGACAGGCGGGGTGCACTGCGGGCCACGCTCGCGCCGACGGGGGACGGCGAGGCGTGGGCCGGTGCCCGTGGCACGGTGACGTTCGATACACACACAGGAGAGTACACAGTAGTGCTGGAGGGGTTGCCTGGGCTGGAGCCTGGGCAGGCATACGTGGGCTGGTTTGAGGGGGTCAACGCGCTATCCGGCGACCCGCTGAGCACCGGGCCGCTCAACGTGCAGGCCGATGGGAGTCTGGAAGCGGAACTTGAGACCGGGTGGGTCAAGGGACCGCGAATTGAGTATTTCTACACGCTGGGGTTGGCCTACTTCTATATGGCCGAGTGTGATAAATCGTATCCCCTCTTTGACGCAGCGCTGCAGATAAACCCCGATGAGGTCAACGCGCTGGAAGGCATCCGGCTGTGCCGGGAGGCCGAGGCAGAGGGAGAAGGAGCACCTTAATCTCGACTTGACAACCCCGTGAAACCGGCTTACACTCCGTTTGTGTTATATACTGGCTTGGCACTTTCCTTCGTCGTCGGCGGAACATCGGCCCACTTCTCAGTAATCACTTTGTGCCTGGCCGGTTCTGTTTCTGGTTGTTAGATGCTGAATCTCAAATCCGATCCTCAGGAGGTTGACGATGAAAACTGAATCCTTCCGCGGGCGCGACTTCATCACCTTGCTGGAATGGAACAAGGAGGAAGTGGAGACTATTCTGGACGTCGCCCTCGATCTGAAGCAACGGTATGCAATCGGCGAGCTCCACGACCACATCCTGCGGGCCAAGACCTTGTTCATGATCTTCTACAATCAATCCCTCCGCACGCGCAACTCCTTCGAGGCAGGGATGACTCAGTTGGGGGGGCACGCCCACTTCTTGGACCCCGGCAAGATCTACACTCCTGCCCTCCCCGGCAAGGAGGTGGCCTACTCCACCGAGCGAGTATCCGACGTGGCACGAGTGCTGTCCCGCATGGGCAATGGTATCGCCATCCGCTGCTACGGCGACCCGGTGGACTGGGTCTATGGCGGAGCCAATGAGATGATCCGCAACTTCGCCTACTGGGCCGACATCCCCATTCTTAATATGGAGTGTGACAAGTACCACCCCTTCCAGGCCTTGGCCGACGTGCTGACGGTCAAGGAAAAATTCGGCACTTTCAAAGGGATTAAGCTCGTTATGTCCTGGGCCTACTCTCCCAGCGTCCACAAGCCGCGGGCGGTGCCTCAGAGTGCTATCATCGCCGCCGCGATGATGGGCTGTGACACAGTTCTGGCCCGCCCGCCGGAGATGGCACTCGACCCCGAGGTCATCGCTGCTTGCGAGGAGTACGCCAAGATGAACGGCGCCACCTTCGAGGTGACCGACGACTTCAGGGAAGCTGCCGAGGGGGCTCACGTCCTCTACCCCAAGGCCTGGGCCGCCACTCCGATCTTCAAGCCTCCCGTCGGCGAGGACGATCCGCAGAAGACCCAGGAAATCTTCGATCGCTACAAGGACTGGAAAGCGACGTCGGAGTACATGGCCCTGGCCGACCCCAACGCCATCTATATGCACTGCCTGCCCGCTGACCGGAACTGGGAAGTGGAGGACGCCGTCATTGACAACACTGACCCCAAGTCCGGCTGGCGCTCGGTCGTCTACGACGAGGCGGAGAATCGCTTGCACGTGCAGAAGGCGGTGATGAGCCTGGTGATGAGGTGAGGTGCGCAATGGACCTCTACGGACGCGACTTTATATGCACTCAAGACTGGACGCTTGAAGAGCTGGTGGCGACGCTCGACCTGGCTGCCAAGATGAAACGCGACCGATTCTCCAGCCGCTGGACGGCTATTCTGAAGAACAAGACTTTCATTATGTTCTTCTTCAATCCCTCAGTGCGCACCCGTCTCTCGTTCGAGGCCGCGGCCACTGAGCTGGGCGGCCACGCCCAGTTCATGACCCCCTCGGCGGGCCGCTTCAAGACGCAGAAACAGGCCGGGGAGACTATCGAGGACGCCGCTCAGGTGATGGCCCGTTACGCCGCAGGCATCGGCATCCGCATTCTGGAGGACAAGGTCCCCTACTACGGCGCTGGTGACGAGATGCTGCTGGAGTACGCCAGGTGGGCCGACGTGCCCATCATCAATATGGCCGACGACCGGTTCCACCCCTGCCAGGCGCTGGCCGACGTGATGGGCTGGGCCGAGTGGTACGGCGAGGGACCCGGTCGCCCCAACTACGAAGCTCTGCGTGGCAAGAAGTTCCTGCTCACCTGGGGTTCCGGCGCGCTGGCGCGCTCCTGGTGCTCGGTGCAGGCCGCGCTCCTCATCGCTTCTCGCTTCGGCATGCACGTCACGATGGCCTACCCACAGGGGTACGGCCTTGACCCGGAGGTCATCGGGTGGACCAGGCGGAACTGCGCCGCCAGCGGAACCTCCTTCGAGGTCGTCCATGATCCCGACAGCGGCTACGAAGGCACGCACATCGTCTACTCCCGCAACTGGGTCAGCCCAGAGGCTTATGAGGATGGCGTGTTCCAGAAGCAGGCTGAGATCGAGAAAGCAATGGTCTATCGGGGCTGGACGACGACCGCCGAGCGGATGAGCAAGACCGAGAGCGCTATCTTCACCCATCCGATGCCAGTCGACCGGGGCGGCGAGGTGACCGACGAGGTGGCCTCCGGCCCCCGCTCCGCCATTTACGACATCGCCGAGAACCGGCTGCACGTGCAGAAGGCGGTGATGGCGCTGACGATGGGGAATTTGTGACAGGGTGGCTCGTGTGTGAGGAGATTTCTCTGTCTCCCCTTCACTCTGTTTCCCCTCACGTATTCTGTGCAGAGGTAAACTAAACCCACTGGACTGTGGCGAATTGTGCTTTGGACGCAGGTCAACGCCCATTCTCTCAGATTACTTTTGAGAATCCGCGTGCGAAGCCCGCGAAAACCTGCGTCCCATTCCAATCTTCTTGTGTGTTCTCACGAAACACCAGACTCCAGTAAACCCAATTTTGAAAGGAGATACAACTGTGACGGAAAAGAAAGCAGGAGTAGTGGCCATCGGCTACAGCAACGGCCCGCAGGTAGGCTTCCTCGTGCCTCAGAATGGTGGACAACAAAGGAGACTGAAATGAGACTGCTGATAGCTCTGGGTGGCAATGCGATCAAACAAGCTCACGAGAAGGGCACTACCGAGGAGCAATTCAGGAACTGCATGACGACCACGAGACTCATCGCCAAAATGGTGAAGAGAATGAAAGACGAGGACAGGCTGATAATAACCCACGGCAACGGTCCGCAAGCAGGCAACCTTCTGGTGCAGCAGGAGATGGGCAAAACCGTCGTTCCCGCTCAGACCATGGACGTAGTTGGGGCGATGACCCAGGGGCAGATAGGCTATATGCTTCAGCAGACGTTGATGAACTACCTGAAAGAGATGGGGATAGACACGCCGGTCTGCGCGGTGGTGAACCAGGTTCTCGTGGACAAAGACGATCCAGAATTCTTCGGCGAGAGAGGCTCAAAGCCCGTGGGAAACTTTCTCACCGAGGAGGAGGCCAGGAACCTTAAACAGGAGCATCCTGATTACATCGTAAAAAAGGTCAAACCCAATGGCGACAGGACCTGGAGGCGAACGGTCCCTTCACCTGATCCTATAGCTAATGTCGGAAGCGAAGCGATCAGGCGCATGGTGGACGCTGGAATCATAGTCATCGCCTCTGGGGGCGGTGGTATACCGGTGATAATGGATAGACATGGCCATTACAAGGGTGTGGAAGCAGTGATAGACAAGGACCTCGCCGGGGAGAGGCTCGCGGAGGTCGTCAACGCCGATGTTTTCCTGATCCTCACCGATATCGAGAAGGCAAAGCTCAACTACGGCGAGCCGAACGAGAAGCCTGTGGACAGGATGACCTTGCCAGAGGCTAAGAAATACTTGGAGGAGGGCCATTTCCTGGCAGGCAGCATGGGCCCCAAGGTGAGGGCCTGCATCAGGTTCCTGGAGTGGGGCGGGAAGAAGGCGATAATTACTTCCCTCGACGAAGCCATTGATGCGCTCGAGGGCAGGACCGGTACCCATATTGTTCCATAGCGAGCAGCACTAGTACCTCATCAAATTACAGGAGTTACGCGGTTCGCTGGTCGAGTAGGCCCTTCAGGTCGAGTAGCGAAGCGTATCGAGACCCAGGGCCGTATCGAGACCAAGAACCGCGCCAAACCGGGCTTCGATACGGCCTGCGGCCTACCCTTCGGCCGGCTCAGGGCAACGCTCAGCCAGCGGTTTGGCCCTCAACTGCGTAAGTCCTGCAAATTAGTCTTGGTGGGTAGGGGCAAGCCTTGAGCTTGCCCTGGACGGCAAAATCGCCGTCGCTTTGGGGGACGACCGCGAGGGTCGCCCCTATGTCAACCTGTCAAAATTATATTGGTGGAGTGCTAGACAGATTAGGACGAGAACAGAAGGTCCTGTTCTTGCCCTTTCAAGGCAGGCTGGCAGGGAGCCGGAACAACGGATGGTGGATGTCTGGGGTTGGATGAAGCGATACCTGAAATGGGCTGGAGCTTGATCATGAAGCACATTCTTGGCCTCAAGTGCACCATCTGCGGCGCGGAGTACGGTGTGGATGAAGCCGAGTACGTCTGCCCCCAGCACGGCGACGAGGGCATCCTGGACGTCATCTATGATTACGATTTCATCGCTCAGCGCGTCAATCCTGACGAATTAGCCCATAACCCAACGTACTCCATGTGGCGCTATTTGTCGCTCCTGCCGGTGAGCCCGGAGGTGGCGCAGCGGCTGGCGGAGGGCACCGCGCTGGCGAGTGTCGGCTGGACACCCCTTTACCCCGCCCCGCGCCTGGCGACCCAACTGGGCCTGAAGCACCTCTGGGTCAAGGACGATAGCCGCCAGCCCACCGCCTCCCTCAAGGACCGTGCCTCCGCCATCGCCGTCGTCAAGACACACGAACTGGGCTACCAGATGGTGACGACCGCCAGCACTGGCAACGCTGCTGCTGCTCTCTCTGGCCTCTGTGCAGCGGTTCAGCAGCCCAACGTCATTTTCGTTCCGCGCACCGCTCCCCAGGCCAAGGTGGTGCAGCTTCTGGCCTACGGCTCCACCGTCCTGCTGGTGGACGGCACCTACGACCAGGCTTTCGAGCTGTGCCTGGAGGCAGCGCGGACCTTCGGCTGGTACAATCGTAACACTGCCTACAATCCCTATATGAGCGAGGGCAAGAAGACCGCCGCCTACGAGATGTGCGAGCAACTGGGAATTGCAAATTCGAAATTGCAAATTCGAAATTACAATCTCGAATCTCGAATTCGTTTCCAAGCCCCCGACGTCATCTTAATCCCCGTCGGCGACGGCTGCATCATCGGTGGCATCCACAAGGGACTGCGAGACCTTCTGTCACTAGGCTGGATCGATCGTATACCCCGGCTCATCGGCGTGCAGGCGGCGGGGTCCTCTCCATTGGTGGACGCCTGGGAGCGGGGGCTGGAGGGCTGGGAGATGGAGCCGGTGGAGGTCCATTCCGTCGCCGACAGTATTGTTGCCGGGTTGCCCCGCGACCGCATCAAGGCACTGCGCGCGGTGCGCGAAACCGGTGGCGCCTTCATCCGCGTGGACGATGAGGAGATCCTGAATGCTATCCCGGCCCTGGCCCAAGGCTGCGGGATCTTCGCCGAGCCTGCTGCCGCTGCCGCCCACGCCGGGCTGATCAAGGCGGTCGAGCATAGGCTGGTAGAGCCCGATGATCGGGTGGTCGTCCTGGTCACCGGCTCTGGTCTCAAGGACGTTGCTGCCGCGATGAAGGCGGTGAAGGAACAACCGCTGGTCGTGGAGCCGACACTGAGGGAGGTTGGGCGAGTCCTGGCCAAGAGAGGAATAGCAAGCTAGGAATAGCATTCGGAGGCCACAATGGTTGAGGTGGTGTTTCTCGGAACAGGCGGAGCCTTCTCAGCCGGGCGACGGGGCAACCTGGTGTTGCTGATCGAGACTTCCGACTTCCGCACGCTGGTCGAAGCCGGGCCGATGATTATGCAACAACTGGCTCGGATCAACCTTCAAGCTGCTGAAATCGAGCATCTGTTTGTCTCCCATTCCCACGGTGACCATACGTTAGGCTTCCCGATGTTCGCTCTGAACCGCCTGAAAGCCCCCACCCGGCTCCACGTCTACGCTGGCCCGAGCACGGTTACAACGATGAAGATGCTCTGGGCACTAGTCTATACCCAGTACGGTGGTTACAAACTCAAGTCCGACTGGCATTACCTATCGGAGCATGGCCCGGACGAGATGGGAGTGGCGGAGGGTGTGACACTGCGCACTACTGTGGTTTCCCACCCACCTGGCACGCCCACGCTGGCTGCCCGTTGGGATTTTGCGGACGGCCTATCGGTCACCTTTGCCACCGACACCCTCCCCTGCGCCGCCACCGTAGAACTGGCCCGTGGCAGCGACCTGCTGATCCACGAATCTCATAACAGTGCCGTATTGCAGCCCGACGTCAACCTCTCCGAGTACTTCCACAGCACAGCCCAACAGGCTGGTGAGATTGCGCGTCAGGCTGGCTGTCCGCGTCTGGCGCTGGTGCACTTGGGTCCGGAGATTGGCAAACATCCCGATGTGCTTACCGAAGAGGCACGCGCGGGCACTGATTTGGAGGTCATCGTCCCTGAGGATGGTGAGAGGGTACGTCTGTATGGGCAGATTGGTAGCTGGTAAACTAGTAACAGGAGAACTACAATGAATGTGCTGATCTCTGTAGACATGGAAGGCATCTCCGGCGTGGTAGCGTGGGATCACGTCTCGTCCACGCACAAGGAGTACGAGCGTTTCCGCAAGTTGATGACCGCCGAGGCCAACGCTGCCGTCGTCGGCGCGCTGGCCGGCGGGGCGACGCGGGTCGTCGTCAACGACAGCCACGGTGGGATGGCGAACCTTCTGATCGAGGAACTGAACCCGGCCGCGGAGTTGATCTCGGGCAGCCCCAAGCCCTTCGGCATGATGCAGGGTATCGGCCCCGACGTGAACGCCGTCTTTTTGGTTGGCTACCACGCAGCGGCGGGCACGGGTGCAGCAGTGCTGGCCCATACCTGGAGCAGCCGCACTGTGGCCGAAGTACGCCTCAACGGCCAGGTAGTGGGCGAGACCGGACTCAGTGCGGCGCTTGCCGGGGCCTATGGTGCGCCGGTTGTGTTGGTTGCCGGGGACCGGGCTGTGACCGAGGAGGCGCGAGCGCTCTTGGGCGAGATCGAGACGGTAGCGGTCAAGGAGGGCATCACGCGTACTGCGGCTCAGTGCCTGCACCCCGAGGTAGCGCACGAGCGCATCCGCCAGGCTGCGGAGCGTGCTCTGAAACGGACCGTTTCCCCCTTTGTCCTGCCGTCGCCCATCACGGTGCGCATCGTCTTCCAGAATGCCCTCCACGCCGACATGGCCGCGCTGATACCCGGCAGCCGGCGAGTGGACGGCCGCGCTGTGGAGTGGACCGGCGAGGGCATGCCGACGGTATACAAAGTATTCCGGGCGATGACGGCGTTGGCGTGGTCAGGATAAAGTACAGGCAAACATGGGTCTGGCGGGCAACGTCACCGTCTTTGTCCTGTTACGAAATACGCATCACGTAGGAGGACATGCTCAGATGATAGATCTGACCATTAACGAGGAACAGCTTGAGCGGACCGTTCAACGCGCACGTGAGCGAAACATCATCATCCCCACCTTTGCCCAGATGAAGAACCCCGCACGGATTCCCGACGGGGTCAAGGCGAAGCTGAAAAACGTCGGTCTGTGGGACGTGGACTCGCTCAACCTGTTTCGCATCACCTGGAAGAACGAGCCCACGGCCCAGGGAGGCGGCTTTGGCGGCGTCAATTACGTGGAGCTTCCGCCATCCCTCACCGGCGTGCCGGCGCGCATCATCGCCCTGGTGGGCAAGTGGTTCCCCACCGGCTCTCACAAAGTCGGCGCCACCTTCGGCTGCCTAGCACCGCGCCTGGTCACCGGCCAGTTCGACCCCACCACCCAGAAGGCGGTCTGGCCCTCCACCGGCAACTACTGCCGCGGCGGGGCCTACGACGCCACACTGCTGGCCTGCGAGTCCATCGCCATCCTGCCTGAAGAGATGAGCCGCGAGCGCTTCGAGTGGCTCTCCAACTTCGCCGGGGAGGTCATCGCCACCCCGGGCTGCGAGAGCAACGTCAAGGAGATTTTTGACAAGACTTGGGAACTCCGAGCGACACGTCAGGATATTGTGGTCTTCAATCAGTTCGATGAATTCGGCAATCACCTCTGGCACTACGAGGTCACCGGTCACGCGATGGAGGAGGTGTTGCAGCAGGAGTTGGGACCACAGGATACCTACCGCGGCGTGGTGCTGACCACCGGCTCGGCCGGCACCATCGGCTGCGGCGATTACCTGAAGGAGATTTTCCCCACCAGCAAGGTGGCCGCCAGCGAACCGCTCCAGTGTCCCACGCTGCTGCTCAACGGCTACGGTGGGCATCGCATCGAGGGCATCGGCGACAAGCACGTCCCCTGGATCCACAACCTCAAGAATACCGACGTGGTGATGGCTATCGATGACGAGGCCTGCATGAGCCTGGTACGGCTGTTCAACGAGCCGGCCGGCCGTGCCTACCTGGTCAAGCAGTCCGTGCCGGAGGGACTGGTGGAGCAACTGGACCTCCTGGGCATCTCCAGCATCGCCAACGTCCTCTCCGCCATCAAGTTCGCCAGGTGGTATGAGCTGGGTGAGCGCGACGTTGTTCTCACCTGCTTCACCGATTCGATGGAGCTATACCAGAGCCGGCTGCGGGAGCTGCACGAGGAGCACGGCGAGTACACCGAAACAGACGCCGCTGCCGATTATCACCGCTACCTGCTGGGCTGCACGGTGGATTACGTCGATGAGTTAGGCTACTGGGACCGCCGCCGCATCCACAACCTCAAGTACTACACCTGGGTCGAGCAGCAGGGCAAGACCTACGAGGAGATTCAGGCCCAGTGGTACGACCCCGACTACTGGAGTGGCGTCCACGGCCAGGTCGAGGAGATTGACGCGCTGATCGAGCAGTTCAACGAGAGGACGGGGCTGCTTGAGAAACTGTGAGAGGTAACTGTGAACAGAGATTGAGAGTACGTGCTCTGGCACGTCCCAACAACGACCAGGCCTTCGTCCGAGGACCCGGTCGTTTGTCGTGAACCGTCCGCCCGGTTGCCCAACGCCGCAAAAGCGGGTATACTCAACGTGGGAGGTGGCGCATGCGTGGAACTACTGTCAACGGATCGATGACTTCATCCGAAAGTGGCCTACATCTCTCATTCGACCCCATTGACTGGCAGCAATTGGAGTTGTTGGCACACTTGACACCTGCGCAGCGCGTCCTGCTTGGCATGCAGGCCCAGGCTTTCGCCAAGGCTGCTCTGCGCGGGACGCTCCGGCGTCGCTTCCCGGAGTTATCTCAGTCCGAGTTGAATATGAAAGTCCTGGCTTACTTAACGCCCCTCCGAGGTTACAAAGAGTGAGCACCCTGGGCTTCTATCTGGACGTCGTGCGTGCTCTGGAAGAAATTGGAGCACCATACATGATCGTTGGCGCCTTCGCGGCCACGGCCTTTGGCCTGCGACGGGCAACTTTCGATGTGGACATCATCGTGGATCTGGGCGAACCGCATTTCGACGCACTGGCACGTCGCTTCCCACTACCCCGCTACTATGCCGACCCTGGGCAGATGCGTACTTCAACGCACATGGGCATCATGTTCAACATCATTGACACCACGCTGGGGGTCAAGGCTGACCTGGTACCCCTGACCCGAGAACCGGCTTATCGCCGCGCTTTTGCCCGTCGCGTCCGACGGACGTTCACTGACGAGGCAGGCGCTGAGTTCGAAGCCTGGTGTGCCCGCCCTGAGGACATCATCATCGGTAAACTGATGGCCTGGCAAGAAGGACGCTCGGACAAACATCCAGGCGATGTGCGTGAGATGCTCGTCTTTGCGCTAAGTGGCCTGAGCGATGAACCGCTAGACATCGGTTACATTAACCTGTGGGCAGCGAGGCTAGGGACAGATGTAGCCCGATTGTGGAACAGACTCCAACAACAGGCCGAGGAAGATGTCCGACTGCGGCCGGAATAGGTTGACATCGTCAGGAGCACTTTGCTATGTGGCAGACCTACTACACTCCCACCTCCGTTGACGAAGCCCTGCGCCTCCTGGCCGAGCACGGCCCCGAGGCCCGTATCATTGCCGGTGGTACCGACCTGCTGGTCGAGTTGCGGCGCGGAGACCGGCAGGCGCGCGTTCTGGTGGATGTCACCCGCATCGGCGGGCTCGACCAGGTGCGCCTGGACGATGCCGGGCTGGTGCACGTCGGCCCGGCGGTGACGCACAACCAGGCCGTGGCGTCGGATCTGCTGGTCAAGCGAGGATTCCCCCTACCGCTGGCCTGCTGGCGGGTCGGCACACCGCAGCTACGCAACCGGGGCACGATAGCCGGCAACCTCGTCACCGCTTCCCCCGCCAACGACACCATCACCGCGTTGTGGGCGCTGGGTGCCCGGCTCAAGCTGCGCAGTGTGCGTGGCGAGCGCACGCTTTCCTTCGCCGACTTTTACCAGGGCGTGCGCCAAACCGTCCTGGCCCCCGACGAGATGGTGACCGACGTCATATTCCCTGCGCTGGCCTCCAACCAGCGCTCCGCCTTTGCCAAACTGGGCCTGCGGCGCACGCACGCCATCGCCCTCGTCAACGTCGCCGCCGTGCTTACCTTCGATGACGACGTCGTCACCCAGGCGTGCATCACGCTGGGTAGCGTCGCCCCCACGATCATCCGCGCACGAGAGGCGGAGGGAGCACTGGTGGGAGCGTCGCTGAGCGAGGAGCGCATCGCCGAGGCGGCCGACCTGGCCGCCCAGACCGCCGTCCCCATTGACGACATCCGCGCCGGGGCCGACTATCGGAGTGAGATGGTGCGTGTGCTGGTGCGCCGTGCCCTCACCAGGCTGTGCGACTCCACGTGGCGGGCCGAGCTTCCCGGCGAGCCGCCGATGCTGTGGGGACGCACCGCAGGCCGCTTCCCCCGCCTGGCCGGCAAGACGATACACCATCACGACGGAGGCCCTGAGCCTATCGAGTGTACGGTCAATGGGGAGAACGTCGTCGTGCAGGGGGCCGGCGGCAAGACGCTGCTGGAGATGCTGCGCGACGACCTGGGGCTGACCGGCACCAAGGAGGGCTGCGCTGAAGGAGAGTGCGGAGCTTGCACGGTGTGGATGGACGGTATTGCAGTGCTGGCCTGCCTGGTCCCTGCCCCCCGCGCCCACGGCACGCACATCGTCACCGTCGAGGGACTGGCCCAGGAGGGCGAACTCCACCCGTTACAGCAGGCATTTGTAGACGAGGGGGCGGTGCAGTGCGGCTACTGCACGCCCGGCTTCATTATGGCCGGCGCCAGCCTGCTGGAAGAAATCCCCCATCCCACCCGCGAGCAAATCGTCGCCGGGCTGAGCGGCAACCTGTGCCGCTGCACCGGGTATTACAAGATCGTGAGTGCGGTTGAAAGCGCAGCGGAGGAGCAGGGCTGATTGTGCTGATGTATATGAGCGAAGAAAGAGAGCTAAGCTTATGGAAGCCGTAACTGCCCAAGAACCTATCCGCTATCTGGTTGAGGAGAGCGGCAGGCGAATGGTGCGTCTACGGCGATTGTGGTTGCGGGTGGGAAAACATCCACAGCAAACGGAAACGGTGTAAAGGGGTCGCGATGGAACGTACCGTCCCCACCACCGGCAGCGAGGAGATCCAACTCTACATGCGCACTTATTACTCGCTGCTGCGCACCACCGATGAAGTACAGATCCAAACGCTGGTCGAGACCCACCTGGGGATGGATTCGCTCCTGCACGTTAAATCCCGCGACGACACGCCTGACCTTTCCGTCTTCGTCTACTGCTCGTTGCGGCTGCCGCGTTGCATCCGGCAGACGCGATTGATCGTGATGGGGCAGTCGGAGCGGGTGTTCGGGCAGCGGGGTTACTCCGATGTTGAACAGTGGCAGCTCGTCACGGCCCTCGGACGCCGTCGTCGTTCCTTCTTCGATGGCCGGGAAACACTGGCCAGATTGAATGGAACAAGATACACCGTTCGGCAGGGGGCAGAATCTGGGAACACAACACTTATCCTACTTTGGGATGGACCCTACCTACGCGGCGACTGTCGCCGTCCTGCGCCACATCTTAGAGCGTGTTTAGAAATTCGCGGGAGGGTAACCTTGCGAAGGGTTCAAGGCGGATTTTGGGCTAAAAGCACCTTCGTTCGTCAAGAATTGCACCGTTTCCAGGGCTATTCATAACCTTCGCAAGGTTAAGTGTGCGCGTTGAGACAGGAGGGGGATAAAGTTGATGTGAGGTGGAGATGAACTTACTGATAGTAGAAGATTTGTGGGTTCAGCGACCCGGCGCGGAGGTGCTGCGCGGGGTCAACCTGGTCATCCGGCGTGGTGAGGTACACGCGCTGCTGGGCCTCAACGGTTCGGGCAAGACCAGCCTGGCGCTGACGCTGATGGGAGCCGGTGGGTATGAGCCTGAGCGGGGTCGCATCCTGTTCGAGGGACGGGACATCACTTCCCTTTCGTTGACCGAGCGGGCGCGACTGGGGCTGACGCTGGCCTGGCAGGAGCCTGCGCGCTTCGAGGGGCTGGTCGCCGCCGATTACCTGGCG
Organism: Anaerolineae bacterium; assembly: GCA_046760785.1. GTDB lineage: Bacteria > Chloroflexota > Anaerolineae > B4-G1 > B4-G1 > JBHIET01. The sequence continues at coordinate 17,279 of JBHIET010000056.1, forward strand.
CTGGGGATGCGCGAGCCCTCGCGGGTGCGGCTCGAGCAGGCGCTGGCGGCGGTGGCGCTCTCGCCTACGGCCTACCTGGGTCGCCCGGTCAACCACGCCCTCTCCGGCGGGGAGCGGAAGCGGATCGAGCTGGCGGCGGTCTACGCCATGCGGCCCCGGCTGGCCATCCTCGACGAGCCCGATTCCGGGATTGACGTGCTGTGCATCGAGGACATCATGGCGTTGATCCGCCGCATGGCGGACGAGGGCACGTCTGTGCTCCTGATCACCCACCGCGACGAGATGGCGGAGGTGGCCGATGCGGCATCCCTGATGTGCGGCGGCACGATCATCAACACCGGCACGCCGGCCGAGGTGCGCGAGTACTTTGCCCAGCGCTGCCGGCCCCACGGCGACCTCCTGGGCTACCAGCCCTGGGGCGAGGAGGCGGGTGGCACCTACCAGCGCGTGGTGAGCGAAGGGGTGTGTCGTGAGTAGCCATCCCGCTCCTGTCAAGACTTCTGCTCTGCAGCAGCGCGACCCGGTTTGGGCTCGTGAGTTCGAGGCCATTCTGAAAGCATACGAACAGGCTGGTGGTAAGCCGGATTTCTTGCAGACGGGGCGCGTTGCCAGCGCCGTCATCAGCGGCAACCGGGTGTTGGCAGTCAATCTGGTCGAGGGTGTAAACATCGAGGCGGAGGAGCTGGAGCACGGCATTCGCGCCTGCGTCACGGTCGCGCCGGGCACGAAAGTGGATTACCCGGTGCATCTGTGCTTCGGTGTGATCCCCAGTGAGGGGTTGCAGGAGATCTTCTCCGAGTTCGAGATTGGGGAGGGGGCAGAGGTTGGTTTCCTGGCGCACTGCACTTTCCCCAACGCGGTGGACCTCAAGCACGTGATGGATGCGCGGGTTCACGTCGGGCCGGGCGCGACGATGCGTTACAGCGAGGCGCACTACCACGGCCCCCACGGTGGCATTGAGGTGCTGCCCACCACCCACGCCCAGGTGGACGCGGGCGGGCGATTGGAATCCGAGTTCAATCTGACGCACGGCCGGGTGGGGCGGTTGGAGATTCAGTTCGAGGTAGACGTGGCGGCCCGGGGTGTGGTCGAGTTGGTCGCCAAGGCGTATGGCTTGGTCGAGGACGAGATCAGCGTGAACGAGGTGGTGCGGCTCAACGGCGAGGGGGCGCGTGGCCTGACCAAGACCCGGGTCGCGGTGCGCGACCGAGCCACCAGTGAGGTCTACACCACTGCGGAAGGGAACGCGCCCGGTGCCGTGGGGCACATGGATTGCACCGAGGTCGTGCGCGACGTGGCGGTGGCGCGCAACGTGCCCGTCGTCGTCGTGCGTGACGAGCGGGCGCGGGTGACTCACGAGGCGGCCATCGGCAGCGTCAACAGGAAGGAGCTAGAGACGCTGATGGCGCGTGGGCTGGATGAGGATGATGCGGTAGACATCATCATCCGAGGAATGTTGGGTTAATTGCGAGGGGAGTGGACACGATTCCGCCAACAACGGCTCACCGAAGCGCTGGTAGTAGCCAGCGCAAGGGCCATGGTCTCAGCGCAGTAGAAAATCTCGTCCTTGCGGGCCTGGGCCTGCTCCTCTACGGCGATAGCGTCACTCTGCCTTTTTTCTTCGACGACATCCTGCACATCAGGTGGGTGAGGGGCAACTCGCTCCTGGGGCTGTGGACAGGAGCTGCATCGCTTGGCTATTACCGCCCGCTTCCCCCCACGCTGTTAAAGTTGGGCATGTGGTGCATCGAAATGCCCTCCCCTGCACTTCTGCACACGATAAACGTTGCCCTGCACATCCTGAACGCAGCGCTGGTGGTTGTCCTGACTCGCCGGGTAGTCCGACCTTCATACTATCGGTTAACCGGTCTCGTAGCCGGGATCCTGTTCCTCTCCTACCCTTTTTCGTACCAGGCAGTGCCCTGGGTTGGAGCGCTCTTTCATCTGCTTGTGACCTCTCTGGTACTGGGCGCAGTTCTGAGCGGCATCAAGGCCCGCTCTGCGTCTGGGTGGGGCTGGCGGGTGCTATCGCTAGGAATGGCGATTGCGGCTCTTCTTACCCACGAATCGGGTCTGGTTATAGGAGGCTGGTTGCTGGCATACGAGCTGATATGTCGCGGCTACGATGATGATAAACCCCGGCGCATCTCCCTTTGGCCCCTGGCCTATCTGGTGTTGGGCGTGGTTTACGTGCCGTTATACTTCTCCGTTCCCAGAGCGAGCAGTCCTCTGCCGCCTCTGACCCTCGAGCGATTGATCCAGAACGGGGCTTACCTGCTTCAGGGACTGGCCTTCCCCGTCGCTCCCATGACCCGTTGGACGATGGGCGGTTGGGGATGGAACGACCTCGGCGCTGCGTATTTGGCTGCAGGACTCACCATTGGTCTATTGGTGCTTTTGGGCTGGCGCGGAGGGATGCGGAGGGCACTGGGATTCGCGCTGATTTGTTTTACACTGACAATTATCCCGGCGTGGCTGATGCTGTACTTCAACTACCTGATCAGCGGGCCGCGATTGCTTTACCTGGCAGGCGTAGGGGCCGTTATTGCCTGGGCCTGCGGCTTCCAATTGCTGGCTCGTCTTGGCCAGGGATGGCGGCGTGCTCTTGCAACTGGATCGTCGCTGCTCCTGGTCATACTGACGGTGGCTTTTGGTTGCCGCTTCGTGCGTGTCCGCCAAGCCGTTCACAGGTTGGGTGGGGGAGTGATCTGGCAGGTGAGCCGGATCGCTGCCGCAACACCGGCGGACGAGCGGCTGCTTGTTGTTAACTACCCGGCCTGGTTGGCCCCCGACCGTCTGGTTTACCCGGTGGGACACGAAGGAGTCGAGTTTATGCCGGTTTACCTTGGCGTCGGCGACCTGGCCTGGGCCAACAGTGGGGTAGAACGCGAAATCCAGACGGCCAAGTTCGCCAACGCGCTGGTAAAACTGCCGGGCCTCTACTGCGGCGTGCGCGGGCCCGAGGTAGGATGGGAGGGCCTGGCGGAGAGAATAAGAGCTGCTGACCAGGTCTACGCGGTCCACTTCACGCCAGACGCGCTGAACTTGTCGCGGGTGGGGCGTCTTGTGGATACCCCCTTTACGAGTACAACTACGAACACGATGTCACTGGCGGTCTTTGGCGGTCGCGTGGCGCTGATGGCTGCCGAGACCATGTCCGCCGAGGAAGGGATTCTAGTGGTACGACTTGTCTGGCAGGCCGAGGGCCCGCTGGCCGAAGCCGACTACCGCATCTTTGCCCATCTCTACGATGCATCTGGTGGTCTGGTCACGCAGTCTGATGGGTATTCTATGGACGGCCTATATCCTTTCTGGCTCTGGCGCCCTGGCGAGCAAATCGAGGAGATACGCTACCTCACACTGCCCGAGTCCCATCCCCCGGGCCACTATCGAATCGCTGTAGGTATCTACGACGAAGCCAGTGGCAGGCGGCTCCCAGCTTTCACTCCCGAAGGCGCCCGTTTCAAAGACGACGCTGCACTCATCTCCGAGATTCGTTGGCCCGGAGATTGACGATGTGGGTGGAATGGGTATAATCCAGGCAATCCTATGGGAGGAGACCGGCTATGATTGACGTCAACGAATTGCGTAAAGGTGTCACTTTCACGATGGACGGTGAGCTTTACAAGGTGCTGGAGTATCAACATCATAAGCCGGGGCGGGGCAGAGCGACTATCCGCACCACGCTGCGCAATCTGCGCACCGGCACAACTATCCAGAAGAACTTCATCTCCGGCGACCGGGTGGAAGACATCCGCGTCAAGCGACGGGGAGTACAGTACCTCTATAGCGACGGCGACCTGTACCACTTTATGGACACCGAGACCTACGATCAGACGGCCTTGTCTGCCCGCGTCCTGAGCGGCGAGATTCCCTACCTCAAAGAGGGAATGGAATTGGTGCTGTCAAGCTACGAAGGGGAGCCGCTGGACATGGAACTGCCGACGACAGTGGATCTGGAGGTGGTCGAGGCAGAGATGGCGGTCGCTGGCGACACGGCCACCGGCGCAATGAAGAAAGTGACGCTGGAAACCGGCCTGGAGGTACAGGTGCCCCTGTTCGTCGAGCAGGGTGATGTGATTCGCGTGGACACCCGCACCGGCGAGTACGTCACACGGGTGTAAATGGTTTGTTGGTTTGTTAGCTGGTTGAGACTTGTATTGATGCGCACGCCTGCCGGTAGTGAGTGCCCTTATTACTACGAAGACTTCTACCGCGGACACTCCACCCAGGAGTGCCGCCTGATCGGGCGCAACCCGCGTTCGGAGCCGTGGATGCCCAATCTGTGTGCCCGCTGCCCGGTACCCTCTATCCTGCGCGCCAATGCCTGTCCCAATATGGTGCTGGAGGGACGGGTAATCCGCCGCTGGTTGGGGCTCGTTCAGCGCGTCGAGGTCTACGCCGTGTGCACTGAGCACCATGTCGAGGTGGCCGATCCCTACGTTGGCTGTGGCCACTGCCACCCGCAGGCGGCGGCGATTCTCGAAGCGCCGGAGGTATGGGAGTAGCACGGTGTTCAAAGCCATCCTCTTCGACCTGGATGACACGCTGCTGGTCAACTCGATGGACACCTTCATCCCGGCCTATATCCAGGCGCTCGCTCGCCACGTGGCCTACCTGATCCCTCCTGAGCGTCTGATCTCGGAGTTGCTGCGCGCCACGCGGGCGATGGAGGCCAACGATGGCACCGGTCCGACCAATAAGGAAGCGTTTGCGGCCGTCTTCTACCCGGCGCTGGGGTACGACCTGGATGAACTGCAGTCCATCTTCGATCGGTTCTACGCCGAGGAGTTTTCCAAGTTACGCGCCCTGACACGGCCAGTGCCGGAGGCTCGTCCTCTGATCGCATGGGCCTTCGAGCGCGGCCTACAGGTGGCCATCGCGACCAACCCGATGTTCCCCCGTTCGCCCATCGAACAGCGGCTGGAGTGGGCCGGTGTACCCGTGACCGAGTTCGACTACGCACTGGTGACCAGCTACGAGAACATGCACGCCACCAAGGCCCACCCGGCCTACTACCGCGAGATTCTGGCACAGTTGGGCCGGCAGCCGGATGAATGTCTGATGGTAGGCGACGACTGGGAGCGCGACATCGCTCCGGCCGGTTCCGTCGGCATCCCCGGTTACTGGATCGCGGAGCTGGATGACACACCGCAAAGGCAAAGAACCACCCCCCAGCATTGGCCACGCACACGGGATGGCTCTCCTTCCAGTCTCTGCACTTTAAGCCTCGAGCCTTGTGTCAGGGCAGATTTACTATCAGCGGGAGCGACGGGCCACGCACCCCGTCCGACAAAATTCTCTTAGCCTGTTTTTCGCACTCCGCTAGCAGCTAAATCAGGCCAGTCGTCCTGAGTGCCGCGAAGC
>JBHIET010000057.1:0-22391 GCA_046760785.1 Anaerolineae bacterium
CCCCCAAGCTCCAAGTCCCCGTCCCGGGGACGTCGTATGCGGTAGATGACCACTTTGCCGTGCCGTTTTGCGCTCGAGACGCCCCCGAGACGGGGGCTACGAGCCTGGAAAACGATCTACGCTGCTCAGGCTGAGTAGTGACGTCTTTTGGACAGATTATGAAAGGGTCTCTCATCGTTCAATGTCCCTTATCGCTACCAGGGTGTTGCATAAATGGATGCCCGAACTTGTTCGGGATGCTCTGGCCGGCCAAGGGAACATTCGTTCAGGCCATTCCGCAACAAGTTGCGGCTTCCGGAGTCCCTCAAGCAGGCGAGAAAAGCCTCGAAAAGCACTTATGCAACATTCTGGCTACGTCATCCTTTGCGCGCTTGCCGCTGTTTCACTTTCACGGCTTGCTCAGACCAGTGGTTCGCCGCAGTAGGCGCAACGCACCCAGTCGGCCTTGACCGCCCGGTGACATTCCGGGCAGGCCGTCATCAACTCCGTCCCACAGCGGGGGGCAGAGAACAAAGTCCTCCTGCGTCGGGTAGCCGCACTCGGGACAGGGTGTGGTGGCCGACGTCGCTGCCATCGGCTCGTAGACCCGTTCCTCCATCCGGTGGCTGTCGTGGTCACCATGGTTGTGTCCGCAACACATCATCGTCTCCTCCTCCTCATCATCCGAATCACTCTCTTGTTCCCGTTCATCATCGTGCTTCTATACTACCATAGCAACCACCGGGTGGTTAGAGGGCTTTGGCCTGTCTCTGCACCCGCCGTTTGGCGGGTACGAATAGAGGCACGTACCCGGCAATACGACACTTGACCTCTACCCATTTATACCCTATAATTGTCTATATCAGGATGGTAACAGGGGTGAATGTAAATGCACATATCCATTGCCGAAGCCCACAACCGACTCTCCCGCTGGCTGAAAAAGGTCGAAGAGGGGCCTATCACCATCACCAGGCGGGGCAAGCCTGTAGGCATCATCATTACCCCTCAGGAATACGAGCGGCTGCGCCGGGTACAGGCCTATTTACAGATGCTCAGTCTCTCGCAGTCGTTGCAGGAAAGCGGCGTCACGGCTGAGGAACTGTTCCAGGCCTCGCGGGAGGAACTGGAAGGGCGGTTGTGATCATAGATGCCAGCGTCATCCTGCGGGCCTTTTTCCCCGATGAGGAACAGGCACAGGCTCAAGCGTTGATCCGCGATCACGTCTCCGGCCGGCTGCAGTTGGTCGCTCCCACGTTGTTGGTGTACGAGGTGACCAACGCTGTCGTGCAGGCGGTGCGGCAGGAGCGCATCGGCGACCAGGCGGCGGAGGAGATACTGGGCGCGTTCGAGGGGCTGGACATCCACATAGAACCGGTGGGCTGGCAACAGATTCTCCCTCTCTCCCTGCGCTTCGGCCGCTCCGCCTACGACGCCGCCTACCTGGCGCTGGCCCAGGAGCGCGGCGAACCTCTGGTCACCGGTGACCTGCGGCTCTACCGTGTCGTCCACGAGCATCTGCCCTGGGTCCGCTGCATTGGTTGAAGTTCACCTCTATCCCGCCCTGTGCCCCAGCGCAGCGATGGCCGCGCGGATGGTGTCCTCGTCGGTCTTTCTGCGATCATAGGTCACGATGAGCGTCTTGACCGCCGGGTCGCCGCTCACATCCCCCACACCATCCAGTTGGAGCAGGCCATGCTGGAGGCCGCTCACACAGCCCGTGCAGCGGATGGTCGGCACCGCTAGTGTTACGGCGTCCTTCTCCGCCGCCCGCCGTCTCGGGATCAGCCGGCCGGCCAGGCCAGCAGGCCGATCAGCAGCCGCAGTGTGCGGGGCGTGTCCCGGCGCTGCCGCCCGGTCAGCCAGAGGTCCAGCCCGTGCAGCAAGGCCAGGGGCAGCGTCTCCAGATGGCCCAATTCGTGCCAATAGTTCAGTTGCGCCCCTTCTCGGCGCGGGACACCCCGCCGCAGGTGCAGGTCAACCAGGCCAGGGTGCGGCAGGGGCACTCCACCGGCCTCGACCCAGTGCCACACCCGCCCGACCGCTATCTCGGCGGGCAGGCCGTACCAGGCCCGTGTGTTGAAGGGTTGTTCGATTTCCATCGGATGTCCTAAGATGCCCGTCACCTGGGATGTGACGGGCACGTTCAGCATCACAAACTCGCCCGGCGCAAGAGTTGCGCGTTGACCGCCACAATCACCGTGCTCAACGACATCAGGAGCGCACCCACGGCCGGTGAGAGCAGAATCCCCGCCGAGGCCAGCACCCCTGCTGCCAGCGGCAGCGCCACGACGTTGTACCCCGTGGCCCAGATCAGGTTCTGCACCATCTTGCGATACGTCGCCCGGCTCAGCTCGAATATCTTGACCACGTCCAGTGGATTGCTTTTCACCAGGATGATGCCCGCCGACTCTATCGCCACGTCGGTGCCGCTGCCGATGGCGATGCCCACGTCGGCGCGGGTCAGGGCTGGGGCGTCGTTCACCCCGTCGCCGACCATGGCCACCTGCTTGCCCTGCGCCTGTAGCTCGGCTACCTTGTGGTCCTTGTGCTCCGGCAGCACCTCGGCAAAGACGGTGCCGATGTTCAGCTCCTCCGCCACCGCGTTAGCCACCGCGGCACTGTCGCCGGTGAGCATGGCCACCTCGACCCCCATCGCCTGCAGCCGTTTCACCGCCTGGTGGCTCTCCGGGCGAACCACGTCGGCCAGCGCAAAGGCGGCCACGGCTCGTTGCTCTTCCACCAGGTAAACGACTGATTGTCCCTTGCGCCCGGCCTCGTCGGCAAAGCGGGCCAGCGCGTCCGGCAGGGTGATGTCCAACATCTCCAGCAGCCGTGGCCCGCCGACGTAGACCGCGCGACCGTCGTGGGTGGCGCGGATGCCGCGTCCCTTGATGGCCTCAAAGTCGCTGACGGGGGGCGGGGTGACGCCTCCCTCTTCCGCCTTGCTGCGGATGGAGCGGGCGATCAGGTGCTCCGAATCGCCCTCGACCGCCGCCGCCAGCGCCAGTGCCCGGCCCTCGTCCCGGCCCTCGGCCGTCGCCATCCCCACGACGCCAAACGCGCCCTCGGTAAGCGTGCCGGTCTTGTCAAAGATCACTGTGTCGATCTCGCGGGCCTCTTCTAGCGCCAGCCGGTCGCGCACCAGGATGCCGTTGGAGGCTCCCATCGAGGTGCTGATGGCCACCACCAGCGGGATCGCCAACCCCAGCGCGTGCGGGCAGGCGATCACCAGCACAGTGACGACCCGCTCCAGCACGTCCAACTGGAACCCCACGGCCACGACCCAGGCCACGGCCGTGATCGCCGCCACGCCCAGGGCGATGTAAAAGAGCCACCCGGCGGCCTTGTCCGCCAGAATTTGCGTGTCGGATTTGGACTGCTGCGCCTGCTCTACCAGTCGCATGATGCCCGCCAGCGCGGTCTCGTCGCCGGTGGCGGTGACCCGCACCCGCAGACTGCCTACGCCGCTTGTGCTGAGCCCTGTCGAAGCGTTGATCGTGCCGGCGATGACCTGTGCACCCGGTTCCTTGGTCACCGGTTTCGACTCGCCCGTGATCATGGCCTCGTTGACGTCGGAGCGCCCCTCGACGACGACGCCGTCGGCGGGGACGCTGGCCCCAGGGCGCACCAGCACCAGGTCGCCGTTCTGGAGCACGTCTGCCGCCACCACCTCCGTCGTGCCGTCGGGAAGCAACCGCTCGGCGGTATCGGGCATCAGCTTGGCCAACTCGTTGAGCGCGCCGGAGGCCTGGCGCACGCTGCGCATCTCCAGCCAGTGGCCCAACAGCATGATGTCAATCAGCGTCGCCATCTCCCAGAAAAAGCCGCTGCCGGGGGAGGCGAACACCGCGAAGACGCTGTAGACGAAGGCGACGGAGATCGCCAGCGAGATGAGCGTCATCATCCCCGGCCGGCGGTTGCGCACTTCGGGCACGGCCATCTTGAGGAAGGGCAGGCCGCCATAGAAAAAGATCGCGATGGCAAAGGCCGGGCCGACCCATTGGCTGCCGGGGAACTCCGGCATGCTGAACCCCAGCCACCTCTGCAGCATCGGGCTGAAGAGCAGCACCGGGATGGTGAGCGCCAGGCTGACCCAGAACCGTTGACGGAACATCTCCTCGTGGCCGGTGTGGGCGGCGTGTTTGTGCTCATGCTCCGCGTGGGCAGGCGCGTGGTCGGCCTGGGGCTGATCGTGGTGTTCGTGCATCGTGTGAGCGTCTCGTTTTCCCATCGCAATCTCCTTCCTCGGTCGCTTGAAAGGACCGGCTTGAGTGTAGCACTCCATTTAATCCGGACACTGAGGTCAGCTCCTCCATCGACAGGATCCCTACATAATGTAGCGGTTTGAGGGAGCCGTGTGCGAATTGGTCCAGAAAGGCACAGACCTCTTGGCGCAGTTGAGCCAGGTCGTCGGCGTGGCGATGAAGATGTAAGACCTCTTGCTTCAGCCAGCGCCACAGCTTCTCGATGGGGTTCAGCCAGTTCAGCGCTCGGCCTACATCCTGCAAGCGCCAACGACTGCGGGGAATCCCATAGCGCCTCGGCGATTGGCGCAGCACTTGCTCCACCGCTGTTTCCGCAGTCTCTTTATCCAGAGGGGAAAAAAAACGGGCTTGCGCCCGCGACCAGGTTTGACCTCCAACCCTGCCAGTCCCTCAGCCAAGTAGCGGTCGATCCATCCTTTGACGGTTTCTGGCTCACGGCGTCGGAGCAGCCCTTTCAGGGCTACTTGACGAATAGACTCTCCGGCTGCAACTTTCAGAATGGCCGCAGCTCGCTCACGCACGTAAGCCTTTGGGTGACGGCGACGAGCTTCTTCCAGCTCTGCTTTCTGTTCATCGCTCAGTTCGAGTTTGTAGGGTGCTGGCATAGCTTCCTCCTCAAGCAGTCGAAACTGACCTTATTATGCCATATCAGGATTAATTTGTTAAGGTACAAAAGTCGCTGAGTAGGTGCGGCAGACGTATACCAACTGGTTTTAGTCACACCCTATCAAAATCAACTTGATGAGATAGTAGCACATCTCTGCCAAAAACACTATCTCGATCATATCCATTGTACAACACCCGTCGCCCGGCGGCCAGCGGGGTTTGGCCCGTTCCCACCCCCGCCTTGACGGGGTGGCACTATTGGGGATATAATTGCCCCGGAGCTCTGGAGGAGGAAAAAGTATGAGCGAACCCACGTACCGCATCGCCGACATTCTGCGCGAAAAGGCCGGTCAGTACGAATTGACCATCTTTCACCCAGAGGCCGTCGCCTGGCTGGATCGGTAAGACGCGCGTGGAGTCAGAGGACAATCGTCGCACGACACGAGAATTCGCGGAACAGAACGAGCGGGCCATCGTTCGCCCTTACGATGTACTGCTCAACTCGACCGGTTTACTTGGGATTGTTCCTCAACTCATTGCCAGGCCAGATGCAGACCGAACGCAGTTGGACGGGTTCATCGGGACAAATCGAGTTGCGCAGCGAGCTTGTCGAAAACTACACGGTTTGTAAGCCCGACCAAGCTTTGCAGCGACGGGTACGCAGACTTGTCGAGAAGGCACACGCAGCTCGTAAGGAAGCCAAGCGGCGGGTGGAGGAGATGGTGTTGGGGAAGTGACGGCCCCCACCCCAGCCCTCCCCCGCAGGCGGGGGAGGGAGCAAAGCCCCCAGCCCCCCCGCGAAGCGGGGGAGACTGAGGGGGAGGAGTCAGGAAAAAACGCGCCGGACGGCTCCTCCGAGGACGTACCTGGGACGAGATGCCCGGCGCGGTGGAAAGAGTGAGACCTCACTTGTGGCACATGCCTGCCGCGTTGTCATCGCTCGCCTAACCCTGAATCCGACTCCGAATTTCCTCGAACTGGTCAAGGCTGATCTCCCCTGCCGCCAGCCGCCGTCGGGCGATCTCTAGCGGATCCACCCGGCCCGCCGGAGCAGGCGGCCTGCCGCGAATCTGTCGCACCAGCCAAACGGTCCCTACTCCCAGCACGGCCAGCACCCCGACAAAGAACACCAGGTTTAGGATCAGGCCAACGGTTCCCAGACCGCCCCAGGCTCCCCAACCGAAGCCATTCCAACAACCTCCCATTTTGCACCTCCTCGATTAACTTTCGATCTGGGCGCGGAGCACTTCGTACTCTTCCGCGCTGATCTCTCCCCGGGCGAACCGCTCGTCCAGAACCTGGCGTGCCGTCGGTTGGCGTGGCCCGGCGGGCCACTGAATGCCTCCACCTTTGCGGGACATCAACCCCAGTCCACCAAGGAAGGCGACCAGTAAGCCGCCTCCCACGAGAATCAGCAACAGAAAACCAAATCCCATCATCATTTTGCACCTCCGTCTTGACTGATTATGTCTTCATTGTACAGCAGCGAGCACCCGGCGGCCAGAGGTATTTGGCCCTTTTCCGACCCCGCTGTTTGGCGGGGGTAAGAACGATAGGTCTTGAGAGAGCGGCGCGTACAGAAGCGCGGCGGGCCATCTCTTGGTAGTCATCATCGCACATCGGCGGTGATGCGCACCTCGACCCACGGCTGGGTGGGGTCATTGGTGGCGAACCAGACCAGCCGCGTCACCTCCCCGCGCGTCTCGTGGAAGTCGGCGTCGAAGGTCACGCTCAGGTCGGCGCGCCGGCCCGGCGGGATGACGCTGCTCAATAGTTCCGCCGTGGTGCAGGCGCACAGCTTCCGCAAGTGGTAGCAGACTTGCTGGGTCTTCGCTGCGCGACGGCTCGGGCGGCCTGGCAAAGGCGCCTGACTGCCAGGCGTTGAGCACCAGGAACGCGACGATGACAATCCTCCTCCGTCATACAAACCATATCAAGATGACGACGCCCACTGCTACCATCGCCAGCCCCGTGGCCAGGCGCACCCAGCGCCGGCTCGACTGCTCCGCCAGCCGGATGCGGTGCATGACGCGCCGGTTACCGACCCCGGCCAGGATGACGAGCAACGGCGCAATGAAGGCCAGGTTGTAGAGCCCCAGGTAGCCCACGCCCTGCAAGTAGGTGGCTTTTGCCGCCAGCAACCCCACGATGGCCACGTAAATGCCGCCGGAGCAGGGGAAGGTGCACAATCCGACCAGGAACCCGCCTGCGCCTGCCGCCGGGAAGGTGGCCCGCTTCAGCCAATCCTGTATCGTGCCGTGGGCGATGGTGGGGATACGCAGGTGAATGGGCAACTGGGGGAAGAAGTAGTCCTTCAGGTTGATCACCCCCAGGCCGATGACCAGCCAGGCGCCGATCCTGGCCATCAGGTGGCGGTTGCCGGTGAAGACCACGGCCTGCATCAGCCCCAGGCCGATGAGGAAGTAGGCCAGATAGATGGCGGCGATGTAGACCAGGCCCATCGCCCAGACCGTGCCGGAGGCGCGCCGGATGGTGAAGAGGAAGGCGATGAAAAACAGCAACACGGCAAAGGCGCAGGGGTTAAGCCCGTCGAGGAAGCCGGTGGCGAGCACCAGCCCCAGCAGGTTGCGCTCCGCCTCGACCGACGCGACTGGTTCCAGTTCCTCGCCGTGCTCCTCCAGATAGGCTAGGTACTCACCGATGGGCGCGTTGATGGGGTAGGTCTGGGGTTCACCCCGAAAGGCCCAGGCGACGTACTCGGTCGCGCCGCTCATCTTGTCCTGATAGACCAGCATGCGCTCGAAGGCATCGGCAGGGGCGGCCAGCAGATCGGCCACCACGTGTTCCGGGACGTGGCCTTCCAAGACAAGGCGATCGCCGCGGTGTCCCGAGCTTGTCGAAGGGACAAAGACCGTCAGGTGAGATTGCAGGTCAGGTGGCACTCCCAACGCATCGCTGCGCTCCAGGAGCTCGGTACGGTTGGCCGGCTCGTTGATGTAATCCTTGTAGACTGGCTCGTCGTAGCCCGCGTCGCGCAGCAATGGAACGACCACCTCGTCGATGTAATGCAGGCAATCGGCGCAGGCGCGGTTGTAGTAGACGGTGACCGGGGCTGGTGTGGATGCTTGCACGCCGATCACGTGCAAGGCCAGCGCCAGGGGCAAGAGAAGCAGGATGGTGAGCGCTCGCTTCGTCATTCAGCCTCCTTCTCGGGGCTCGACCACCGTCACCCAGATCGTCAAAGTGGCTTCCGGGGTATCGGGGTCATTGGACCGGATATACACTACACGCATAAACCTGCCCGTTTCCCCCTCGTGAACCTGTGGATCGTAGGTCACCGTTAGATCCGTTGCCTCGCCGGGTCTCAGACGGCGGCTGCCGACTTCGGCCGTGGTGCAGCCGCAGGAAGTGCTCACGCCGGTGATCTCCAGCGTCCCTCGGCCCACGTTGCGCACCTGGAACGTGTGCCTCACCGGCTCGGTGTTGGGAATGGTGCCAAAGTCGAACCCGACAGCGCTCAACTCAATCCGACCCGGCCGGTCAGTGGGCGTGCAGGCGACCGCCAGCGTTGCCAGGATGAATAATGGCAAGACGATCCTCGCGTTGAGTTTCATAGCCACCTCCAGTAATAGGTTACAGAGCAGGTTCATACACGTTCCCCAACTTCAGAGCAAGTCCTCCACCAGGCGGCGTATCGTGTCCGCATCCTTCGCGCCAACGTGCGTCTCCTGAATGACGCCCTCCCGGTCAACGACAAAGCTGGTGGGAACGCCCTGCACGCGGTACTGCTGGGCTACACTGCCATCTGAGTCTAAGACAATGGGGAAGGACAACTGATGCTCTTCGACAAAGGCCGCCACGTGTGAGAGGGACTCCTGGATATCCACAGCCACCACTACGAGACCCTGGTTCTTTAACTCCTGATAGACGGTGTTCAGGGCCGGCAGCTCTCTCCGGCAGTTGGGACACCAGGTGGCCCAGAAGTTCACCAGCACCACCTGACCTTTAAGGTCGCTTAGGCGCAGTTCGTTGCCCGCCAAGTCCGGCAGGGTGAAGTCCGGCGCCAGGTGACCGGGGATCGGGGCCGGGAGCAGGGCCGGTGTATCCGTGGCCGTGGGGCGTGGCGTGGACGTGCCGTCGTCGCCGCCAATGGCCGTGGAGGCAGGTGTAGGTAGGTCTACGTTCGCCGTTGTGGGCGTCACCGTCGGCTCCGGGCGGCCCAGGCACCCTCCCGCCAGGGCCATTGCCAACAGCAAGAGGAACCTCGCGATCGTTTTTCCCAACATCATCGGTCCCCCTAATCGGTCACCTCGACGTCGAAGACGACGTCCACTCTGGAGTTCAGCGGATCGTTTGAGACGACGGAGATCCCCCGCCGGAACTCACCCGTCGCGTCTGGGCCGTGGAACAGCAGATCGAAGGTGGCGACCAGCGAGGCTTCTTCACCCGGTGCCAGCACCACCGACCAGTCGGTCGGGTTCTCGGCAAGGTTGGCACCGAAGACGGGGCTGGTTCCCTGGGCGGTCTCGAGCACCGCCGTCGTACACCCGCACGTCGTCACCAGGCCGGTGATGGTCAAATCGCTCTGCCCGGCGTTGCGCACCGTGAAGGTGGCGCTGATCAGCCCGGTGGCAATAGGAACCGCTCCCAGGTCCATCTCGGCCGGCTCGACGACCAGCACCGGCCGGTCAGCCGGTAATTCGGCCAGCAGCTCGGCCTGCACCTGGGCGGCCAACGCCTGGTCGAAGAAAGCCCCGGCCCCATAGGCCTGGAGCATGATCTGGTAGACCTGGCTTCGGGAGACGCCCTGGGCCACGTGCTGATCAATCAACCCCCGCCGCTCCTCGGCCATGCCGCAGGTGCAGGAGCCGATGTCCTGGCCACAGCAGGGGCAGACAAAGGCCTGGTAGAGCGTGGCGACCTCGGCGCTGCTCACTGTGGGCTCGGGCGCTGATGAAACGTCGCCCTCCTGCGTGGGCGTGATTGTTCCGGCCGAGGAGGCCAACAGCGTGGAGCTGGGACTGGGAGCAACAGACGCTCCTGCTCTTGTCCCTGGCCCGAAGACAAAGTACCCGGCCCCTAACATGCTGAGGGCCAGAATGGTGACGATGATGATCAGGGTTGTTTTGCTGATCGTGATGGTGATCTTATCGCTCGTGTTCTGCGTGTTTGTTTCCATGCTCTTTCGAACCTCATTTTCAGCCCTGCATCGGGCATTGGTGGAACCACAGTTTGTAGACCGGCAGCACACCCAACTCGGCGACGGTGAACACCAGGGCGGCGTTGACCAACAGCAACCGGCTCCATCGGCGCGCTGCCGACCTCCGACTCCGGGCCACGGCTGCCACGGCGGCCAGGGTGACGACGAAGAAGACCACGACCACCCCGCCAGCAGTGATCAGCGAGACGGGATATAGCAGCCAGTCAAGCCCGAAAACGACCGCCGCCAGAAAGAGCACCTCGATCAGCAAGAGCCCGGCCAGTTCCCCAAAACCACTGATCACTGGTCGAGGCTGTTTTTCGTCCCACAGGCTGATGCTGACCAAATACAGTAACAATGGGGCCAGGGCCGCCCCTGTCAACAGCCCGGTGACCAGCCGCAGGAAGTTGGTCGGCGTATACAGGTGGGGCAGGCCGACGTCGTAGGCGGTGGAATTGAGCCCATCGAAGGCCATACTGGCCACAAAGCCGACCAGCACTACCATAATCGGTACAGCCGGCCTACGCGTTGCCCCGGCCCGCTTCCGCAGTAGCAGGTAGCCCAGGCCCAGCAGCGATCCGGCGTAGATGCCCTGGGTCCGCGCCTCCAGGGGTAACTGCTCCCCGGCCATGAAGTAGGAGTGGCCGGGACGCAGCATGCAGACGGTGCGCCCGATGGCCCGCAGCTTCTCCATCAGCGGCCACGGGAGCAACAGGAAGGCCAGGAGAAGCAGGGCCGGAAGGCTGATCAACAGCCAGCGCCTGGCCCTGGAAACAGTGCTTTCCTTCTGAAGTGGCGTCGTTACGTTCATTCCTTGCCTCCGTCAACGGATGAGCCTTTGATCGTGCCCCTGGCTGGCATCCACCTGCGGTTGAGCATGCGAGTCCCGCCTCGTGACATCCGCCATACGTCCAGACGGGGGATAAAGCCTGGCACTCGGGTCTTGTAGAGCCGATATGCTTCACCGAATCGTTCTTCCATCTCACGCTCTTCGCGCCTGGCCAGCCGGATATAGGTCCGGAAAAGCGCCGGCGCCATCAACAACGTGGGAATCGTCGGCCACTGGATGAGAAAGGCCACAATGACCATAAACAGACCCGCGTACTGGGGATGCCGTAGCCATGCGTAGATGCCATCGGTGACCAACGCACCTTGCGCTCGATGGACCCGCCGCCAGCCCACCGCCATGACGACGATGCCCGCCCAGAACAGGGCCATAGTGAACAGCATGACCGCCATCCAGATGGTCTCCGAACCCCCCGCCAGGGCCACGAGCAGGTGGCCATTCTTGTGACTGAAGGGGTCCAGCACCGGGTAGGCCCGTCCCAGTAGCGCGGTAAGAGCATAGATGGTTAGCGGGAAGCCAAACATCTCGGTGAAAAGAGCTACCAACCAGGCGCCAAAGAGCCCCATGGAGCGCCACTCCACCCGACGCTTCGGTACCAGAAAGCTGAGCGCAAATAGGAGAACAAATGCCAGATTGTAGAACACCTCGAACCATAGACCATAGTCATAGGACGATGTCGTCATATTCATCTCTCTGTATAGCATATCCAGCGGAGGCAACTCCCACGCCGCCGGAGGCCGGGCGTGGGAATCCGGCCCGCTGCGAAGCCTTCTTGCCATACTACGGCGGCAGCACGGCGACCAGAGAAATCCAGCTCATTCTGTCCCCGCCATTTGGCGGGGGTAGAAAGGTTCCCTACCGGCCGGCGGCCGGCGGGGAACCCTTCCCGGCCGGCGATAGCCGCTCAGTGCCCGGAGTGATGGTGTCCCTCGTGCTCACTGGCCTCTTGCAGGTACTTATCCGGATCTTTCTCGAAGGCCGTCTTGCAGCCCGGAGCGCAGAAGTAATAGGTCTGCCCCTTGTACTCCGCCTTGGCCGGAGCCGTCTGGGGGTCTACCATCATCCCACAGACCGGATCCTTCACCATCTTGCTCACCTCCTTCCCAACTAACTCGTCAGCCCCACAACCGGCGGGTTTGCCACACCGGCAGCAAAGATAGAGGAGGGGAGAACATAGTCTCCCATGCAATCAGAAACAGAAACCATCAAGGCCAGCCCCCAACAAGAACCCAGAGCCAGGAATGGCAAAGCAGCAATTGAGCCAGCGATCAGGCCGTTAAGAAAGGCGTTGCCGGGAACACTTTGGCCCAACTGAAAACCGAAGCCTGACCAGGCGGAGACGAAGAGAACGGCGAAAAGGGGAAAGATCAGCAAAGCAGATAGGAACGTCGGTCTCAAAAGAGAGCAGGCCATAGCCACGAAAAGGAAAACAACGGCACATACAATGCCAAGCGCGATGTTAATGGCCAAAAGGCGCAATCCCCAAGGCCAAATGTTTCTCTCTTCCACAAGAATGCCGTTCATTTCCACCGCCCCGTTGCACGCCAACGATCTCATCTTCGCTATAGGCGCTGCAGCAACCATTCAGGTGTGATGCGGATGAAATAGCTGTTGAGCACGGAAAACTTGTCGCTGACGAGCAAGAGGCCTATCCCTACCACCAGCAACCCGCTGGCGATCTCGACCGCCCGCGCGCACCGGTTGAACCGCTTCAGCCAGCCCACAGCCCGCGTCAGCAACATCGCCGTTGCCAGGAAGGGAGCAGCCAGGCCCAGCGCGTAGACAAAGAGGAAGCCCATCGCCCGCGATGGCTCCGTGAAGGCCAGTGTCATCACCGTGCCCAGCAGTGGCCCGATGCAGGGGGTCCAACCTGCGGCAAAGGTCACGCCGAACAGCGCCGAACGAATATAGCCCGACCGCATTCCTCTCCCCATATCTAGCTGGCGGGTAACGTTGAGAATCGGGATCGTGACAACCCCCACCGTGTGCAGGCCGAACAGGATGAGGATTACCCCGCCGACTTTGGTAATCCAGCCGCTGTAGCGCGCCAATACGTTGGCCAGGATAGTTGCAGGCAGGCCAAAGAGCGTGACGAAGATCAAAGTGAAGCCCCCGACGAAGAACAGGGCGTGGCTGAAGACTTGCCATCGGCGGAGAGGCGTGCCGCCGGAGAGAGCGCTGCCCGACAGGTAGCCCAGGTAGACGGGCACGAGCGGCAGAACGCAAGGTGAGATAAAGGACAGCAAGCCAGCCACAAATGCCAGGGGAAAGCTAATGGATAGCATTTTCACCAACCTTAGCAGTCAGCGCAGCGCTCCTCGCCCTGGCGTGTCGCACAGTCAAGAGCGTCACCCCTCCCACCACACAGATGATGGCGAACAGTTGCGCGGCCGGGAGGTTGAAGAACTTGGCGTCCTTTGCACCTTTGCGGTGAAAAATTCTTGCACATTGGGCAAGAATCTGCCTTGGTCATGTCGTTGCACCCCTCAAGGTCGAGAGGGTAGACGAGCCACCTGGCGCAGGCGAAGTTCCAGCCTCTGGCGCGCGTCCCGGAAGTATGCCTCAAACACCGGATACACCATCCACGTTACCGCCAGGCCAAAGAGCAGGCCGGTGATCAGCCGCATCCAGGAATTGAAGGAGCTCAATTCGGTGCCCACGTAGAAACTTTGTGGGAACAAATTCCCGGTCAACGTGGCCAGCCAACCGTTGTCGTAGCGAAACCCTTGCCCAATCCCGGCCAGATCGCTGATAAAGTGCGTTACCCCGTCCACGACCATAGGGACGGTCAAAAGCACAAACGTCCGCCATCCTGGAGAGCGTAACCGGCGACGCAGCAGCGCGAAGATCAGCCCACCTAGAAAGATACCGCCGTACAGGGAGACCATGCGATCCGACCAGGCAACCTTGTAGCCCAGTTCAGGTGTGCCGACGAAGGTCTTCAGGCCCAGCGGGGTGTTGGCGCCGGGCGCGTAGGGCAGCAGTTCCGTGTACGAATACATCAGCTTGGGGCCAAACAGAAAAAAGGATCGGTTGGCAAACTGATGGCACAGAGGGCTGTATGCCGTGTAGATAATCAGGGCAAGACTCGTCACACCGATTTTCATCAGGACAGGGGCCAACCAAGGCAGCACGAAGACGATTCCCCAGATGGCGTTGGCCCAGGCCAGCCAGTGGCGACCGAGACTCAGAATACTGCGTTGTAACCAGATCAGGTATGTTCGTACGGAAGCGTTCGCCGGAGTTTGTTTGGTCATCTATTCCACCGTACCTGTGACGATAGTTTTTCTATACTTCGCCTCCCCCAGGCGATGTACACAGTTCCTCCCAGCCATTCCTCGCAGTGGAAGTCCTCGGTCAGAGCCTGCAACGTTTCCCACGGACGGGCACGCCAATAACGCTCGCGCATCGCCGCCGGTATCCACGGGTCGCTCACCCAGCGCAGTGGCGGGTTCAGCAACGGGCCGTACCAGCGATTTGCCAACCGCCCGTCGCCAATGAGCACCCGGCCACCCAGACGTACCATGCCCACCATGGCCCACACCGCCGCGTCTGGATCGGGCATCAGGCCGATAGCCAGAGTGCACAGAGCCACGTCCACCGGTTCGGTCGCTTGAAAGGCCGTCGCATCGGCCTCGATCAGCGTGACGTTGGCCCAGCCGCAGGCGGTCACCTTGTTGCGGGCCTCGGTCAGCATCGCAGGCGTGAGGTCTACGCCGATGAGTTGCCCGGAGGGGCCGATGGCCTCTTCGATGGCGTCGAAGTTGAGGCCCGTGCCGCAGGCCAGGTCCAGCACGGTGTCGCCCGGGCGCAAGGCCAGTCGGCCCAACAGGCGGTGCCGCAGTCGCGATTCTACACCCATCGTCAACCTATGGACGAAAAAGTCATACGTGCGGGCACGACGACTGTAGACGGTTCGGGTCAGGGTCTGTGTGTTCACGGCCATGGTTCTCGCCCTCAAGTAATGCGTGCTCTTGCCGTGGGGCGTGCCGTCTTCCCACCGGCAGCCACGCCGGTCAGTCGATCGTCCTGCTGTCGTAGGGCCGGCTGGAGCGAGACTACTCTGCGTTGTGCCCAGTGGGCCAATCCACCGCCGCCCTCGTGTCCCAAAAGCAGGAAAGCCAGCCACACCAGCGGACAGGCCAGGCTGACGACCAGGGCCAGGAAAGCCGGCAACAGACCATCCTCCAACAGCAAGACGAGGGCCAGGAACGCCGCCAGCGACAGTATGGCGCACACCACCATCCCGATAGCTTCTCTCACGTCGCCTTTGTGCTTCATAGCATCCTCTCTTATGTAGCATGTGCCTTCTGCTCCACGAGCCTCCGCGGAGTTGCGGGCGGCGTCGCCTCCTGCCAGTAGGCCGGTCGGATCTCGACCCGTCGCAGGGTGTTGGCGTTGGTGACCACGGTCACCGACGAGGTCGCCATCGCGATCTCGGCCAGCACCGGGTGCATCCAGCCGATGATAGCCAACGGCACCATCACCACGTTGTAGAAGAAGGCCCAGAACAGGTTCTGCTTGATCTTGCGGAACGTCGCCCGGCTCAGGTTGACCGCCTCCACCACGCCCGTCAACTCGCCGCGCACCAGGGTCACGTCGCTGGCTTCGATGGCGATGTCGGTGCCGGTGCCGATGGCCACGCCCACGTTGGCCTGTTTCAGGGCAGGAGCGTCGTTGATGCCGTCCCCGACAAAGGCCACCAGGCCAAACTGCGCTTGCAGCTTCTGCACCTCGGCCACTTTGCCATCGGGCAGCACCTCGGCCAGCACGTGGTCGATCCCCACCCGACGGGCAATGGCCTCGCCGGTACGCCGGTTGTCGCCGGTGATCATCGCCGTTTCCAGGCCCATCCGGCGCAGCTCCCGGATGGCATCTAACGAATCCTCCTTGAGCGTGTCGGCCACAGCGATGGCGCCGATCAGGTCACCGCCTGCGGCCACCAGCATGGCCGTCTTGGCCTCCTCCTCCAGCCGGCGCAGCGTCTCCTCCAACGGCTTCGGATCCAGTCCGTGTTCCTCCATCAACCGCCGCGAGCCGACAAGTACGTGCTGCCCATCTACTTGGGCCACCACTCCCTTGCCTCGCAATGCCTGGAACTCCCGCGGCTCGGCCAGGGCTAATCCATCCGCCTCGGCCCGCTCGACGATGGCCCGCCCCAGGGGATGCTCGCTGCCCTGCTCCACCGAAGCCGCAACCTGCAACGTGGCCTCCTCCGTGAAGCCATCCACTGCCACTACGTCCGTCACCTCTGGTTTGCCCTTGGTGATCGTGCCCGTCTTGTCGAAGACGACGATCTTAACATCCTTGAGGGTTTGGATGGCCTCACCGGAACGGATCAGGATGCCGTGCTCGGCCCCCATTCCGCTACCGACCATCAGCGCCGTGGGGGTTGCCAGGCCCAGGGCGCAGGGGCAGGCGATGACCAGCACCGCCACCGTCGAGACGATGGCCAGGGTAATGACGCCTACGTCCAGGTTGACCCAGGGCAGGAACGAACCGGTCCCTACCAATGGCTGCATCAAGCCCGGAACCAGAACCCAGGCCAGTAGCGTGAGCACGGCGATGCTGATGACCACGGGCACGAAGACGCCGGTCACCCGATCGGCGAACTCCTGGATGGGCACCTTGGAGCCCTGTGCCTCCTCCACCAGCTTGATCACCTGGGCAAGGAACGTATCCTTGCCTACCCGGGAGGCCTCTATCTTCAATAATCCTTCCTGGTTGATCGTCGCCCCGATGGCCTCGTCGCCGGGACGCTTGTTGACCGGCATAGACTCGCCGGTGGCCATCGATTCGTCCACGGCGCTTTCTCCCTCCAGGACGATGCCATCGGTGGGCACCTTCTCGCCCGGACGGACGACCGTCACGTCGCCCACCTGGACCTCCTCGATGGGCACCTCGACCTCACGGCCATCTCTCATCACGCGGGCAGTCTTTGCCCCCAACTCCAGCAGTTTGCGGATGGCCTGCGAGGCGCGTCCCTTAGCCGTCTCCTCGACGTAGCGTCCGGTCAGGTGAAAGGCCATAATCATCGCCGAGACGCCGGCATAGTTGGCCACGGGGAAGAAGAAGGACGCCGGGCCGGTGAGCAGCGAGACTCCTGTACCGAGGGTGATGAGCGTATCCATGTTGGCGTAGCCGTGGAATACCGCTGCCAGGCCACTGCGGTAGGTGCGGCGTCCCACCCAGAAGAGCACCGGCAGGGCCAGGAGGATCATCCCCAGGTTGAAGATGAACTCGTTAGGCCAGACGATGCCGAAGAACATCTCGGCAAACATCCAGATAATGATGGGGCCGGTGAAGAGCCAGGCGACGCGCATGCGGAATCGCGCCTGGCGCATCTTGCGCTCTTCTTCGTCCTCCTGCTCTTTCTCTGCGGCAGCCGCGTCGGTTACTTCAAGCACCTCGTACCCTGCCCCTGCCACTGCCTGCTTAAAGTCGGCCAACGTGGCCACGCCGGGGACAAAGGTCACGGTGGCCTTTTCGGTGGCCAGGTTGACGCTCGCCTGGGCTACGCCTTCCACCTTGCTCAAGGCCCTTTCCACGTGGGCCACGCACGAAGCACACGTCATCCCGCCGATGGGCAGAACGATCGTCTCCGTGGGGATCTCGTAACCGGTCTCGCCTACCGCCTTGACCATATCTGCGATGGTTGCTGTGCCGTCACCGAACTTGACACTGGCCCTCTCGGTGGCCAGGTTGACGTTGACGTCGGAAACCCCGTCCACACCTTTCAGAGCCTTTTCCACGTGGGCCACACACGAAGCGCACGTCATCCCACGCACGGGCAAGGTGAGCGTTTTCTCAGCCATCATTGACCTCCCTCATTTCTGATTGACGCTCTCATCGTATCACACCGGCAGCTTGCCGACCAGGGGTATTCGGCCTGTCTGCACCCCCGCCGTTTGGCGGATGTCGAGAGAGGCCGGGTCACACCCTCTCAGAGGCCCAGGTCGAACAGCGGCAGCCACTGGCTCAACCAGCCCAGACGGTTTGTGAAGAGCAGCACTCCCAGGACGATGAGAAACAGGCCGCTGACGATGGTCACCACACGCATCAGTCGTCGTGCCCGGTGCAGAAGACCGGATACCCGATCGATGCCCAGCGCGATGAACAGGAAGGGAATACCAAGGCCCATCGAGTAGACGAGCAGCAGCAACGCCCCCTGTCCCACCGTCGCCTGGCTCAACGCCAGTGTCAGGATCGCGCCCAGCGTCGGCCCCACACAGGGTGACCATCCGGCGCCGAAGAAGACACCCATCAGCGCCGAGGATAGGTAGCCCAGTTCTGGCCGGGGTCGATAGTGGCGGCGTGTGTCGCGGTACAGGAACGATATCTTGACCAGCCCCAGTGTGTGCAGGCCAAAGACGACGACGACCACGCCGCCGATCTGTGTCAGCATCGACTTGTAGGTAAACAGCAAGCGCCCGATCCCGCTGGCGGCTGCTCCCAGGGCGACAAAGATGGTCGAAAACCCCAGCACGAAAAAGAGGCCGTGGAGAAGACTCTTCCATCGGGGGGGAGACGTCTCTATACCCGCCGTTGCTCGTCCGCCCAGATAGCCCACGTAGGCCGTCACCAGAGGCAGCACGCACGGCGAGGCGAAGGAAAGCACACCTGCACCGAAAGCCAGGAATGGCGAAGCGCTCAGTGTTTCCATCTTCTTTCCGTCCTGCCGACACTGCTCCGGACCGATGCGGCGATCCCAGCAGTCATTGGGCGGGCACCTCGCACGGAACCAGGCATGGCTCGCTGGTGCACCCGTTGACCTCCACGGTTACGTGCTCAATCCTGAAATCTGCCAGCAGCGCCTTGTAGTGCTCCGGTGACTTCGGGTAGTGGGTCACGACAGAGACGGCGGCAGCCAGGTGACTCGAACCGACCCGCCAGACGTGCAGGTCCGCAACTCTGTTGTCAGAATCCGCCTCGATGGCGGCACAGATGGCCGCTACTATCTCTGGATCCACGTCACTGTCCAGCAGGATTCTGCTCGTATCGCGCAGCAGACCGTGGGACCATCGCATGATGACCACGGCACCGACGATGCCCATAAGCGGATCCATCCATACCCAATGCCCTGGCGGCCAACAGCGCGACGATGGCCAGCAGCGAGGTCAGAGCATCCGCAAGTACGTGCAGGTAGGCTGCTCTGAGATTGTGGTCATGGCGGCGATCACCGTCTGAACTGTGCTCGTGTGCGTGGTGATGGCGCTGCTGCAGGATGAACGCGCTGATCAGGTTCACTGCCAAGCCAACCACCGCCACGGCTATAGCCTCGTTGAACTGGATCGGGGTCGGCGAAAACAGCCGCCCGACGGATTCCACCGCCATCAGCAGCGCCACGACCGCCAGCGCCACCGCGCTGGCAAAGCCCCCCAGCACGCCGACCTTCCCGGTGCCGAAGCTATACCGCGGGTCGTCCCTGTGGCGACGGGCGTACCAGTAGGCCAGCGCGGTGATACCCAGTGCGGCCGTGGGTGCCCATGTGCCAGCCATCTGCGAGCAGGGCCATGGAGCCGAACGCCGCCCCTGCGGCAATCTCCGTCACCATCATAACGACGGTTAGCAGGATCACCCGGTGTGTGTTTCGCTCACCCTCATCATCGTCGGCATCGAAACGATGAGGGTGTTGCCATTGATGGAGCGTGTAGATGTGCATGCGTCCAGGTCTCTACCGCTACCCGTCTACGCTGGCGGCGCTGATGCGGGCTGCCGCTGTCCACCTGGCCGCGTCGCCAGGTAGATGATGACGACGAAGTACGCGACGTAACTGAGCACCTCGATCAGTGAGGGGTTGCCGTTGTAGCCGAAGAGCGCCTTGAGAAACGTGCCCACCGTGCCGTTCTCATCGAGGATGGGGTTGACGTCCCACACGTGCTCGACGAAGGTGGGCAGCAAGGCGGCCTCCTGCAGCTCATGCACGCCGTGGGCCAGCAGGCCGGCCGCAAAGAGGATCAGCAGCATGCCCGTCACACGGAAGAAGGCGCGTATGTCCAGACGTTTGCCCGCGGCAAACATCAACCAGCCCAGCACTACGGCGATAGCCAGCCCCAGCGCGCCGCCGATCAATGTTTCGACAGGCGTCGCGCTGAAGGCGGCGGCGGTCAGGAAAAGCACTGTCTCAATGCCCTCGCGCAGGACAGCCACGAAGGCCAGGCTGAACAAGGCCCACGCGTTGCCAACGGTAACGGCCTGGCGCACGTCCGTCTCCAGCTCCGCCTGAACGTTTCGCCCCTGCCGCTGCATCCAGAATATCATCCAGGTCAGGACCCCGGCGGCCAGCAGCATCGCCGTGCCTTCAAAGATTTCCTCGCCGCGCCCTTCAAATGCCACACCTAGCGCGTCGAGTGCCAGACCGGCGACGATACTCACGGCGACCGCGGCGGCCACGCCAATCCACACCGGCTTGCTGCGGTCGGCGTGCCCCAGCTTGCGCAGGACACCCAGCACAACGCCTACAATTAACGCAGCCTCCAGCCCTTCACGCAGCGTAATCAGTGCAGAAGCAACCATCGTCTTCCTCCTGCCTCGGCCTACCGCTCCAACAACTCATAGCCGGCAACTCCCAGGCCCACATGCCGTCTTCCACTTCCAGGATATGAGACCCTCGTTCTCAGGCTCAGGCGCAAGCATCCCTGCCAGAGTGCAGCGACAGCCGCTGCTGATAAGCATATTTGTTCCCTAATCACTGTTTCATCCTTAAACGATGGTACATCCTGATCACAAGCACAGTTCTGCGTCGCAGTCCGGCGAGCACTGGTTAGGCAGCGAGCTGTTGAGCGGGAACAGTAGCGCCAGAAGCCAGTTGAGCGCTACCCGCAGTCGGTTTTGCCAACCGACGAGGTTGAGCAGGTAATAGAACTTCCACATCAACCAGGCGGATAGTCCCCGCAGTCTGACCCCGAACGGGTCGGCCACGCCGGAAAGACGCCCCAGCGAGACCAGATCGCCGATGTAGGTGAAATCGAACTGCCGGTGAGGTCCGCCCTGGACGTCGGCGGCGATGTTGGCCGCGGCGACTCGGGCCTGGCGATAAGCCACCTGAGCCGTGGGTGGGTACACCTCGCCGGTCTGCGGATGCACGGCGTGGGCCGCATCGCCCAGCACGTAGACGTCAGGGTGACCTGGCACGCGCATGTCGCTGGCGACGACGACACGTCCCATACGGTCTTTTTCCAGGGGCAGGTCGTCCAGCACCGGATTGGCCTGCACACCGGCTGCCCAAATGAGGGTGTCAGTGGGCAGCGTATCCCGGCCGTCGGCAAATTCCAGGCCATCTTCGGTAAAGCGGGTCACCAGAGCATTGAGTATCACCTCGACGCCCATCCTGTGCATCCGCCGCAGCGCTGCTCCGGATAGGGAGCGACCCATCTGAGGGAGGACACAATTCTGGGCTTCGACGAGCGCCGTGCGCATCTCAGCCGGGTCAATGCTGTCGTACTGCTCCTCACGCAGATGCTCTAGGAATTCGTGCAACTCGGTGACCGTTTCCACGCCTGTGCATCCGCCTCCGACCACGACGAAGGTGAGCAGCCTGCGGCGACGATGAGAATCGCTTTCGCGGGTGGCCGCCTCGAGGCGATTGATGACGTGGCAGCGCAACCGGTCGGCGTCGCCGGCGCTCTTGAGCTCCAGGGCTTTCTCGCGCACCGATTCCAGCCCGTAGAAGTCGGTCACCGAGCCGAGGGCGATGACCAAGATGTCGTAGGGAATCCGCCTGGAGCAGAGGGTGACCTCCTGAGCTTCCAGGTCAATGCTCTCAACGCGGGCGCGCAGGAAGTTGATCCGCCTGCCGCGCAGAATGCGCCGGATGGGATTCATAATCAGGCTGGGGTGGATCACGCCGCTGGCGGCCTCGTGCAGCATAGGCGTGAACAGATGATGGTGATTCCTGTCCACCAGGGTGATGTCCACGGGTGCGTCCTTGTCCAGGATTTTCTCCAGGTGGAGGGCGGTATATAGCCCGGCAAAACCCGCGCCCAGGACGAGTACCTGTTTCCTATCCATGCCAGTCATTCTGCCCTCGTTCTTCCCGTGCGGCGTATATCAGATCCCGCCTGTTGGCATCTCGTTGGGAGATGTGGGACACTCTCGCTGGTGGGTCAGCATCGAGTTGGCGATGACGAGCGAGAGTTCCCGCAACCTCCCTTACACCAGAACTGCTACTCGTTCGGACCACCATTTACCCAGGCCGACCCATTGCCCTGCCTTTGCTCTCGCCAGGCCGATCAGGAGGAATATATAGACAATGTGCTCATCCAGAAATGGATTATGCTCTGGAGGCAGATGCGAGAGCCACATCAGGAACATCAGTACCGCGCCGGAATAACCGGCGATGTTCACTCCGATGCCCAACACCAGTGCCAGACCTATCAACAGAAGGCCGAGCATAAACACCCAGTCTGCGCCAGGGTTTCCCGCGAGGCTCTGGAAAACAGCGCTGAATGGACCCGATGTGGCAAATTTGAGGTATCCGGTCACTACTCAGCCTGAGCAGCGTAGATCGTTTTCCAGGCTCGTAGCCCCCGTC
>JBHIET010000058.1:0-21918 GCA_046760785.1 Anaerolineae bacterium
CGCAAGTCGGACGCGATATCCAAAGCCGTGTCCATGGGCATGTCTCTCTGCATCATATCCACCTCCTCGCGACCAACAAGTATCCAGGCCGGGGAACCTGTCTTCATCAACCTTCTGGACGATACAGTGCCTCTGACATATCACCCACGAATTGTGGCAAATCAGGGTGCTCAAGCTGTTGCCGTATGGCGTGGGCCTCACCAATATGGAACCAGTAGTGATAAATGTTCCTGAAAAGCATGGTGCCGATGTTCTCTGGAAGGGGTCTGCCATCCCGCTCAAATAGACTCGCCGAGAGATTCGGCACCTGTGCTTCCCGCCTGATCCAGATATGCACCCTAACGCGGAAGCCAAGCTACATAGCGAGTGCGATGCACTCCTCGGGATCTTCTGTCGGATGAGCCGTGAATATCCGAAGTTGCCGAGCATCCAGGTCGAAAAGAGCGGTGCAGAGCGTCGCACCCCCGTCTGGGGGCGTGGCCGTACGGTAGACGGGATATTGTTCGTCCGCTCGGTCCCCCAGGATGGTCAGGACTCCGGCAGCGTCTAGCGAGGGATTGTCCTGTATGAACACATTGGCTCGCTCCAAACGCGCCTGGCTGGAAGGTCCAACGACTTGATCCACATCGGTGAGTTCTAGATAATGGTTGGTGTGGAAGTAAGCCCCCCGGACCTCCCGCACGTGATGGGCTCCCGGTGCAACTTCGACGAGCACCACCCGCCGCTCGGATATAGAGCCGATGGTGTAGCTAAAGCCCGAGGCCCGCCCCGGTACGATCACCCGCTCAATGGCATCTTCCAGCGAGCGAGCCTCCAGGAGAGAATGAGCGATAAAGTGCCGGCCCACTCCTACTCTGACATCCCGGGGACCGACACTATCAACAGAGAAACACACTCCCTCAGCGTTGAACCCAAAGGCGTTGCCACAGAGGAACCCCGGGTAGGAGAGCGCTGTAAACGCCGGCTTGTCCTCGACCTTGACGTGGACGAGGTACAAGTTACCTCTGAACACTGGGGATCCATCCTCGTTGTGGCCCATCAGCGCCACCTCGTCCGTGACAACGGCGCAGTCAGAACACCCACGTCTCCCCAGCCCGTACAGGTATCCTGAGTACTCTCCCCTCATGTTGACCAGAAACAGGTCTTCGAAGGG
The DNA here is from genome assembly GCA_046760785.1 of Anaerolineae bacterium. GTDB lineage: Bacteria > Chloroflexota > Anaerolineae > B4-G1 > B4-G1 > JBHIET01. Next base: position 1,154 of record JBHIET010000058.1, read on the forward strand.
TCGTTGGACCCCCTGGGCCAACCCTTCCAGTTCCGCGATGTAATCTGGATAACGAGCCCGGTTCACCTCAAGGAGTTCCCGGTATCTCGCCTGTCCCTCTGGAGTGTGATGATAGGGCAGGACTTGTTCCTGGAAGAAGGAATAGCTGTCCAACATCCGGCGAATCTGTTCGGCAAACCGTCTTCCGATGGCCAGTCCGACTTCAAAGTGAGACCCGGCCACCTCAAACTGCTCAATGGAATTGACAAGTGCAGTCATAGAATCATCCCCCATCTCACTTCACTCGCCCGTCTCAGTCACTCTCGCGTCTAAAGAACCGAACTATCTCGCTCAGCCCCACGACAGCGAGCAGCCTCAAGAAGAACACCGTACCGAAGCCAAACTTCACTTTGATCCCCAGCGCGACCGCGCCGAGCAGGAGCCCCAGGCCGTCCACGACTAGCAGCCGCCGCAGGTGATATCCTCACCATCAAACCCCTTCGATGACCGGGACGGGACCGCCTGGACGACGGCCGCGAGCACCTCGTCAGCCGCGTGCCGCTTCATCCACAGACAGGGAGCGTTCACCTGATTGTAGCCCGGATGGAAGAGGCAGTCAAGGCGGTGCAGCGTGGTGATTGCTCGGAGTGCAGGATAAGATGGTATCTTGTCTCACCGCCTCGGCAAATGCGACTCACGATGTCCCCTCTGCGTATGTGAAGGTGAAGCTAATTGAAAGGAGATATGCAATGTTGAGGTTGCTGGTCTGGCTGATCAAGCTGCCGTTTGTGTTGGTGGGCGTAGTGCTGATGGTCGCGCTGGGAATCGTGGGAGTGGTCCTCTCGCTGCTCGGCGTGGGCCTGATTCCGGTGCTGGGAGTGGGACTGCTGATCCTGCCCATCGGCCTACTCTTTTTGCTGGCTGCTTGGGTAATCGCTAGATTGCTATAGACATTACACAGGAAAGAAACACTCATCTCTTGGAATCACGCCTGGTCTCACGATCACTGGCCCACTCCGCCTGTCGCTGCAACTCGTACAGCTTGTTGATGGCCTCCAGCGGCGTGATCGTCGAAACGTCTAACTCCCGCAACTCCTCCACTACCGGGTGCTCCTGAGCGAAGAGCACCGGTTGGTAGGGTTCAGGTGCAGGAGTGCCGGGGCGGAACTCGCCGCTTTCCAGTTGCGCCAGCAACTCTTCAGCCCGGTGGATGACCGGACGCGGCACGCCCGCCAACTGCGCCACGTGAATGCCGTAGGAGCGGTCTGCCCCACCGGGCACCACCTTATGCAGGAAGACGACCTGCCCCCCCTCCTCCACCACGGCCAGATTGTAGTTGCGCACCGCCGGGAGCCGCTCGGCCATCTCGGTCAACTCGTGGTAGTGGGTGGCGAACAGCATCCGCGCCCGTCGCTCCGGGTGGTTGTGCAGGTATTCAACCACTGCCCAGGCGATGGAGAGGCCGTCATAGGTGCTGGTGCCCCGCCCGATTTCGTCGAGGATGAGCAGGCTGCGCGTCGTGGCATGATTGAGAATGTTGGCCGTCTCAACCATCTCGACCATGAAGGTGGATTGCCCCGAGGCAACCTCGTCCTGCGCGCCGATGCGGGTGAAGATGCGATCCACGATGCCGATCCGTGCCCGGTCGGCGGGCACAAAGCCGCCCATCTGCGCCATCAGTACTATGAGGGCTGCCTGACGAAGGTACACGCTCTTGCCGGCCATATTAGGCCCGGTGATGATCAGGATGCGCTCGTCACCGTTGAGGTGCAAGTCGTTGGGCGTGAAGGGCTCGTCCTGCAGCGTCCGCTCGACGACCGGATGGCGTCCGCCGACGACCTCCAGCGCGTCATCGTCAGTCAGTTCGGGACGCACGTACCGGTTGCGCACGGCGACCTCGGCCAGCGCGGCAGCCACGTCCAGCCGCGCCAGCGCCCGGGCCGTCTTGAGCAAGGCCCCGGCCCGCGCCCGTGCTCCCACCTGCTGACAGACATCGCTGAACAGCCGTGCCTCCACCTCGGCCTGCCGCTCCTCGGCATTCAGGACCAGCGCCTCGTACTCTTTCAACTCCGGCGTGATGAACCGCTCGGCGTTGACCAACGTCTGCTTGCGGATGTACTCGTCGGGGACAGCGCTCAGATTGGCTTTGGTGACCTCGATGTAGTAGCCGAAGACCTTGTTATAGCCCACCTTGAGGTTCTTGATGCCAGTGCGCTCGCGCTCCTCTTTTTCCAGGTTGGCAATCCATGCTTTGGCATCCCGCGCCGCCGTGACAATGGAGTCCAGTTCGGCGGAGAAGCCGGGCCGGATAACCCCGCCGGCGGAGAGGGACGCGGGCGGGTCCTCCACAATAGCGGAGGCCACCAGTGCGGCAACGTCCTCACAGGGATCGAGAGAAGATGCAAGACGCACGAGGCAGGATGCGCCTTCGTACTGCGTATTGCGTGTTGCATCCTGCATCCTGCTTCTTGCTTCTTTCACCGCCTCCAGCGCCTTCCTGATCCCCACCAAGTCGCGAGGTGTCGCGACACCCGCCAACACCCGATTGGTCAGCCGTTCCAGGTCGGGCATTCCTTTCAGGGCTTCGCGCACTCGCCCGCGAACGATAGTGTCCTCATAGAACGCCTGCACCTGGTCCAGCCGGGCCTCCAGTTCCGCCCGGTTGAGCAGGGGCTGGGCCAGACGCGCCCGCAGCAACCGCCCGCCCATCGGGGTGAGCGTCAGGTCGAGGATGCCCAGAAGTGAGCCACGCGTCTTGCGCTCGCGGATCGTCTCGGTCAATTCCAGATTGCGGCGCGTGGCCGCGTCGAGCATCATAAAGCGGGAGGTCGAGTAGGTGCGGAGAGTCACGATCTGCGCCAGTGCCCCCTTCTGGGTCTCGCGCAGGTAATGGATGATGGCGCCAGCAGCGCGGATAGCCAGGGGTTTTCCCGCGCAGCCGAAGCCGTCCAACGTCGCCACGCCGAAGTGGTCGAGCAGCGCCTGGCGAGCGGCCCCAAGTTCAAAACGGTAGGCCGGGAGCGGCGTGACGTGTGTGCTGGTTGCTAGTTGCTGGTTGCTGGTTGCTGGATGCTCGATACTCGCCTCTTCGGGGATGAGGCACTCGCGGGGCTGCAAGCGCGCCAACTCCTGCTCCACCTCGTCCGTGTCCAACTGTGCCGTGGCGAACTCGCCGGTGGTGATGTCGGCGTAGGCCAGCCCGGCCCGGCCCGCCCTGAGCCCAGTCGAAGGGTCGCCCTCGACCACGATCGCCGCCAGGTAGTTGGGCCGCTTCTCGTCCAGCAGCGCCGGCTCGACGACGGTGCCGGGGGTCACCACGCGCGTCACCTCACGGTGGACCAGCCCCTTGCCGGTGACCTCGCCCACCTGCTCGGCGATAGCGACGCGGTAGCCCTTCTCAATGAGGCGGGCGATGTAGCCCTCGATGGCGTGGTGGGGGACGCCGGCCATTGGGACGCGCTGGCCTTTGGCCACCGGGCGCGAGGTCAGGACGAGATCCAGTTCGCGGGCGGCGATTTCCGCGTCCTCGTCGAAGGTCTCGTAGAAATCGCCCAGCCGGAAGAAGACGATGGCGTCCGCATGCTGGGCCTTGATCTGCAGATATTGCTTGCGGACAGGGGTTACTTTGGGCATGTGTTGATACCAGCCAGTTGATCAGACTCGGTTCTTGTTCGACAAGGTCGTAAACAGGGAGGAAACGTTAGGTACATGCTGCCGCCGGCAGGTCATGTCCAATCTCTGCCATCCTCAGCCAACGCCTCGCGCACATAGTCCTTAACCGTCTGCGGCGGGGGGAGGTGGTGGATGTTGTCCAGATTATCGCGGTCCAGGGCCCAGTTGTCTGGGTTATGGCGGATGTAAAGGCGGATGGCCTGCAATTCGCGCTCATTGCGGATGATGTGTTCGTAGTAATTCCGCTGCCAGAATTTCGCCCGCCGCGTTGGATCATTGGCTTCGATCCAATCAAGGTACACCGTGAACACCAGCGATTGAAACGCCCCCACCACATCGCCCAACGTGGGGTTTGGGTTCACCTTTTTGGGTTCGGGGATGGTCCACGGTGCGATTTCCGCCCCGGTTTCGGCAACCGCGTTTTGGGCGACCACAAGGGTCGCCCCTACACCACGGCCTCCGCCGGTATCCTGGGCAACCGCAAGGGTTGCCCCTACACCGCGTCCACCCTTTGTAGGGGCAGGGCTTGCCCCTGCCCCCCTTGCCCCTGCCCTGTTCTGGGCGACCGCGAGGGTCGCCCTTACATCATCGGGTGGGTGAATCCACAGGATGAAATGGACGTGATTGGGCATCACCACAAATTCATCCAACCCGATGGTGGGGAACCCCCCGGCAACGCGTGCCAAACGTCAGTGATGATTCCGGTCACGACGGGATCATCCAAAACACATTCGCGCCCTCGGGTACAAATGGTGACGAAATACGCCCCGGGCGAACTGTAATCGTACCCTTTCAACCGGATAGAACGGCGATGGTGCTTTTGCGGATCATATTTCGCCATTCTCGCCTCCCAATAACTCCTGCAACTCCCCCAGCTTCAAGAACGGCGGGGCGCATTGTCCCACCGATTGCACGATTCGAGAGTTAACGGCGACTTCAGTACCAGGAACCTCCAACCGGGCTGGTCAGGATTACGCCAGGGCCAGTTCAGGCAAGGGTGGCACCTGTGGTGCTACCGCTAGCCCCACGGACAGGAAGATGGCCTCAAGAGCTCACTGACCAACTCTCGTGCCCTGGGTCTCCCTCCAACCCGTGTCCCTCTACCGCAACTCACTCAGCGACCGCATAGGCGAGTGATAACCCAGGGCGATCATCTGTTGTAAAGCCTCGTCCGCTTCCTCAAGGGTGACACACCCATCATCCACCAGTGACTTCAGCACACCTATCGTCCGGAAAGGGGCACACCCAGACGTCGCGCCTCCCGTCGGGCTACTCGGTCATCGGTCAAGAAGGCATATCCTCGGCTGCGCGCCAGGGCCAAACAGGCCGCCTCCCCTTCATGCAGCGGGGGCATCAACTCATCACGAGCCTCACGCTCCATCTCAGTTAGCGACAGGACGGTCAGCCAGGACCAATCAACCTTGGGAATACGCCCCAGTCGAACACCGGCCTGCAACTCAGCCCACGCCTCCTCGGATGTGATCAGCATGCCCGGCCATACCTTCTGCAACCAACCGGTGCGTCCAACCAGGGCGAAATTGGACATCACTGTGTTGTCGAGCACCAGACGCATCCTAAGCCCCGCTCTCCGCTTTGCATTTCCAGGCCCGTAGAGCATCTACTTCCGCCTGGGCGTCAGCTTTGTCAACAGGCCCTAGATGCAGAGGAATGCCCTTCTCGATGAAACGCTCACGCAACTCCAGCGGATGCAACCCCAACAGAGATGCTGCCCGAGCCAGGCTGATTTCCTCATCCAGGTAAGCATTGATCACTACTGACCAGCGCAGGTCCTTGTCCTCGTCCAGGAGACGTTGCAACGCTCGCTGCACCAGAGAGGGTTGGGAACGTTGCAGTTTGATCAGTTGCTCCAGCGGCCAGCCCTCGGTTATCGCTATAGTTGACATACATCACCTCCATATGTGCACGTTTCTTGTCCCCATCGTATCACACTATACTCTATTCATCCACCGCGCGCGTGGCTCCCCATCTACTCCAGCAGCGCCAGGATCTCGGAAGCGATCTCCTCAATGGGCTTATCAGTCACGTCAACAACGGGCCAGCCAGGCTGGCTGCGAAAGATACTCAGCGCGTATTCCACCTCACGACGCACGAAGTCAGGATCGGCGTACTCGCCCGTAGCCTCGTTCAAGAGCTCGTGCCGCACGCGCCGCAACTCTGCCAGTCGCACAGGGTCAATCGTGAGACCAAAGACCCGACCGGGGGGTAGCTCGAACAGGGCCGGCGGCGGTTTCGTTCTCAACACGATAGGCACATTAGCCACAAACCAGCCCTTGAAAGATAAGTAGACGCTGAGCGGAGTCTTGAAGGTGCGCGAGACACCCACCAGCACAATCTCCGCCTGTGGAAGTTCGTAAACGCGCCGGCCATCGTCGTGGCGCAGCGCAAACTCCATCGTCTCGATGCGCCGGAAGTACTCCTCGTTCAACTGGCGGAAGAGACCCGGCTTCTCGGCCGGCGAGGCGGCCAACTGCTGAGAGAGCCGCGCCAACAGCGGCCCCATCAGATCAATCGTCTCGACGTTGTGCAGCCGGCCCGTGCGCAACATCACCCCACGCAGGTTATCTGAGACCAGCGTGTGCACGATGAAGCCGCCAAGCTGAGCAACCTCTTGCACTATCTGGCGCACGCGCCCCTCGGTACGCACCAACGGCCGACGCTCGATCTCCACCTCCACGCCTGAAAACTGCGTCAGAGCTGCACTCAACGCCCGCTCTGCTGTCCCGCCCGTGCCATCGGACACCACAAAGATGCGGTACATCATCTCCTCGCGTTTCACGCTTCATTAACACAAGTATAGCCCATCGCGGCGGGCTTGACAAGCACTCCAGGAGACGTATACTTGGCTCAGTATGGCCGATGAACTGCAGGACACAGCGCAACCAGAGGAACCTAATGAACTTGAGACCGGGGCACCGGAAGAAGCAGAGGCGTTGGAGAAGCGCTGGGTGCGTCTGCGTAAACCCTTCCGGCGATTTAGGACTCTCATCGTCCGACTCTGGGGCCGCGTCACTCTCGCACTCGCCTGGCTGCGCAAGCCGGACGAAGTCGGGCAGCCCATCACACTGCAGCCGCGCGGTGTGCGGTTGCTCGTCCTGCTGATCCTGGGCAACTTGGTCATCCTGACCCTGCTGACCGCTGCGCTGTACCGGGCATCCACGATGCCAGTCGTCGTGGAACCAATACACCTGACCGTCACCGCCGCAAATCCCGGCCCCTCCCCCACTTCTGGCCCTTCCCCCACCCCGTTTGGCAGTGGCGGAGCCATCGCCTTCACCCTGCGGCGCAACGGCAACGCCGACATCTACGCCCTCAACCAGACCGACCGGCAACTGGTACGGCTGACCTATGACTCGGCTGAGGACCGCGACCCGGCCTGGTCCCCCGACGGCAACTACATCGCCTTCGCCTCGAACCGCGCCCACAACTGGGACATCTACCTGCTGGACTTGCTCAGTGGCAATTGGATTCGCCTGACCCACGACCCCGGTTTCGACGCCAATCCCAGTTGGTCGCCCGATGGCCGCTGGATCGCCTTCGAATCCTACCGCTACGGCAACCTCGACGTCTACATAATGAGCACCACCGGAGGGCAAGTGCGGCGCATCACCACCGACCGCGCACCTGACTATGGGCCGGCCTGGTCGCCCGACAGCCGTGCCATCGCCTTCACCTCTTTCCGCGACGGCAACAAAGACATCTACCTTCATCTCCTCGACGAACCAGGGAAGACCATCAACGTCACCAACAGCCCTGACCTGGACGAAGATGACCCAGCCTGGTCACCCAACGGCGCTCAACTGGCCTACGTCAGCGGGCCGCGTGGCAACCCCTACATCCAGGTCACGACCTTCGATTGGGACACGATGGCGGCCGATCAGGTACAGACCGAGCTTTTCGGCGCTGGCATTTCCCCCGCCTGGGCCCCCGACGGGCAGAGCCTCATCTACGCTTACGAACGGGGGCAGCGCAGCCACCTGATTGCGGCCAGCATGACGGGATGGGCGCTGTTCCACGAAGTCTACAGCACCGACGAACCGCTGGACGACCTGGCGTGGACGAGCCTGGCGCTTTCCCCCCGCATCGTGGTCCGTGCCCAGGCCGATGCGCCAGCCGAGGAATCCTCCTTCTACGTGGAACTGGTGCAGCCGACCGCGGCTGCCGGTCCGCCTTACAAACTCGTCCCGCTCCCTAACGTCGGTAGCAAAGAGGACAAAAACGGGGAAGCACTTCTCTCCGACCGGGTGAACGAGAGCTTCAACGCGCTACGCCAGCGCGTGATTGAGGAGACAGGATGGGATTACCTGGCCAGCCTGGGCAGTTCGTGGCGGCCGATAACCTACACCCCGCCCTCGGGTCACTCGCGCAGAAGTTGGCACGTCTGCGGCAGAGCGATCGGTTTGGACCAGAAACCCTACGAGGACGATGAACCACAAATTGAACTGGTACGGGAGGACGTGGGCAACGTCACCTACTGGCGCGTCTTCGTCCGCGCCGCCAGGCAGGATGGGAGCATGGGCGAGCCTCTGCGCGAAGCGGTGTGGGACCTGAACGCCCGCCAGGAGGACGGGCGCGCTATGGTGGAAGGTGGTGCGCCTAAGGAGCGCATCCCATCCGGCTACTACGTGGACCTCACCACCCTGGCCAGCGACTATGGCTGGGAGCGAGTACCATCTCTGTGGCGCTGGCGCTACTTCTGGCCGGACATCCGCTGGTGGGAGTTCCAGAAGACCGATGACCTGACGTGGTGGGAGTGTATGCTGGAGATCTTCGACCCGGAGAAGATCGAGGCCGCCTTCGGGCCAATCCCAGAATACGAGGATTAAAATGGCCGCGCGCATGATCCTTCTGACCGGTGAGCGTGGCGTAGGCAAGAGCACCGTTTGCCGCAAGACGATCGCCCTGGTGCAGGCCAGGAGATACACTTGCGGCGGCCTCCTCACCCTGCATCGTTCCAACGGTGCCCTGGACGTGCTCGACGTGCGCAGCGGCTATGTGCGCCGACTGACTCTCCAACTCGATGAGAGCCCGGCTGTAATCCAGGGCCGTTTCCGCTTCGATCCTGAAGCCCTGGTCTGGGGAAACAACACATTAACCCGTGCCACGCCGTGTCACTTGCTCGTGGTAGACGAACTGGGGCCACTGGAATTGGAACGAGAGCAAGGTTGGCTGCAAGCATTTGACGTGCTACACGAATCCGACTTCACGCTGGCGCTTGTCGTCGTCCGCCCTGAACTGGTGGTACGGGCACAACTCAATTTGCCCGCCAGTGCGACGACTGTCCTCAGCGTGACATCCGATAACCGGGATGGCCTGCCTGCTGTACTCCTGGAGATGCTGGAGAGAGAACTCACATCCACACCGTGAGCGCGAGCACTCAGAGGACTAGGTCTCCTCCTCCAGACGAGCCAGTCCCGCGTGCAGCACCCGTAGTGGCAGTAGCCCGCAGTTAGCCCGTGCCGGCCCCAGCGTGATGCCCAGCATCCTGAACATATCCTCGTCCTGCAGCGCCTTCAACTCCTCCACAGTCTTGCCCAGGATCTCCTCGGTAAACATAGAGGCCGATGCCATGCTGATCACACAGCCTTCACCGTCGAACCGCACCTCACCCACCCGTCCATCTTTCAGCCGGATGTCGAGCCGCACCACATCGCCACAGACCGGATTATCCCACTCGCAAGAGATATCCGGGTCCTCTAACGTCCCCTGGTTGCGGGGGTGGCCATAATGATCAAGTATGTGCTCACGGTACAAGTTCTCCACGTGACCTCCTACTGCCAGAAGCCGGGTTTTTTCGGAAAAAACCCCCGGCTTCGTTCTACCCAAACAAACCCTGTGCTTTCTGAACTCCCTCCACCAACCGATCCACTTCCTCACGGGTGTTGTAGAGATAGAAGCTGGCCCGCGCCGTGGCCCCCAGCCCCAACCGCTCGTGGAGCGGCTGAGCGCAGTGATGACCGGCGCGGATGGCGATGCCCTCCCAATCGAGCACCTGGGCCACGTCGTGGGGGTGAATGGATGCGATGGTGAAGGCGACCACACCACTCCGCTCCCCGGCTGGGGGCCCGATCACACGTACGCCTGGTGCCTCTTCCAACCGCTCCAGAGTGTAGGCCGCCAACTCCTGTTCGTGCGCCCACACCGCCTCCATCCCCACCCCTCTCAAGTAATCCACCGCCGCGCCCAGCCCCACCGCCTCGGCGATGGCTGGAGTGCCAGCCTCGAACTTCCATGGTAGATCAGCCCAGCTCGCCTCCGACCACCCCACCCGTCTGATCATCCCGCCGCCGGTGAGGAAAGGCGGCATCTCCTCCAGCAATTCCGGGCGGCCATACAGCACACCGACGCCCGACGGCCCGCACATCTTGTGGCCAGAAAAGGCCAGAAAGTCGCAATCTAACGATTCGACGTCCACTGGCATATGAGGCACACTCTGTGCCGCATCCACCAGCACCCGTGCACCCACCGCGTGCGCCCTGGCGACGACTTCCTGCACCGGGTTCACTGTGCCCAGCACGTTGGAGATGTGTGTGAAAGCAACCAATTTGACCTGGCCATGCAGCAGCCGGTCGAGGGATTCCAGGTCGAGACATCCCTCGTTGGTCACGGAGACGTGAGTCAGCTCAGCCCCGACTTCCTGCGCGAGCACCTGCCACGGTAACAGGTTGCTGTGGTGCTCCATCTCGGTGACGACGATGCGGTCGCCCGGCCCCACGTTGGCCCGACCCCAGGCATAGGCCACCAGGTTGATTGCCTCCGTCGCGTTGCGGGTGAAGATCACGCCACAACGGGCCGGCGCATTGATAAACGTAGCGAGCTTGTCCCGCGCTTCCTCGTAGGCGGTCGTCGCCTCTTCGCTCAGCGTGTGCACACCCCGGTGGATATTGGCATAGTGAGCGCGGTTGAACTCACCCCAAGCTTCGAGCACTACCTGCGGCTTCTGCGTTGAGGCGGCGTTATCAAGATAGACCAGCGGTTTACCATGCACCTCCCGCGCCAAGATGGGAAAATCGGCCCGAAGGGCAACCGGATCAAGCATCTCCTTGGTACTCACACTTCACCTCCCGCTTGAAGCCCTCACCAAAGGCCGAGATACACCACCACCCAGCCAAGTGGGTGACGGCTCCCCTGACCATCGCCGGGGGCTTCTGGATAGCTGCCATCCTCCCTCCGTGCAGCAGCAGGAGTATATCACGATCGGAAACGAAGGCAAGGGCATGATGAGGTTGAAACCATCCGGGAGGTCCGACGTGGTGTCTTCCTGAGATGGGGACAAGCGTAGTAGGCATGGGGCTGATCAAAGGTGTGGAGAGCAATATGGTCCTCACCACTCCCTTCTGTCCTCTGGCGAAAGTGAAGATCACCCTGGGAACGGAGCCCTGGAAGTCCTCGATGATGAACCAGCAAGGGACAGCCTGAGGCCGCTGTATCGTCACAATTTCCGGAAGTTTAATAAAGGGGCCCCCCCACCACAGTGAGGGGCCTCTTGCATCCTCGTCTGTAGATCAACCGCGCCAGTCTAGTACTCTGGCATCGGCGGTGTCGCGGGTACCTTTTCCTCCTCCGGAATGTCGGTGATCAGCGCCTCGGTGGAGAGAATCATGGCCGCGATGGAGGCGGCGTTAGAGAGCGCACCCTTGGTCACCTTGGCCGGGTCAATGATGCCCGTTTCCACCATATCCATAAAGTCGCTCTGGAGCACGTCGTAGCCGATGCGGTCGTTCTTCTTTTCCTTCTGGGTTCGTCGCACGGTGTCGAGAATCACCGCGCCGTCTTGCCCTGCGTTCTCGGCGATCTTACGCATGGGCATCTCCAGTGCCGTGCGCAGGATATTGACGCCGGTCTGCTCGTCAGGGTAGTCCATCTTGACTTTGTCGAGCGTAGAGATGGCGTTGATCAGCGCCACGCCGCCGCCGGGTACGATCCCCTCCTCGACCGCCGCGCGGGTGGCCGATAGTGCATCCTCGACGCGGTGCTTCTTCTCCTTCAACTCGGTCTCGGTGGCCGCACCGACGCGGATGATGGCGACGCCGCCGGCCAACTTCGCCAACCGCTCCTGCAATTTCTCCCGATCGTAGTCAGAGGTGGACTTCTCAATCTCAACCTTGATCTGCTCCATACGACCCTTGATCTCCGAGTTGTCGCCGTGACCTCCGACGATGGTCGTGTCATCCTTGCTGGCGACGACCTTATCGGCCCGGCCCAGATCTTCGATGGTGGCGCTGTCCAGCTTGCGGCCTTCTTCCTCGGTGATCACGTGCCCGCCAGTGAGGACGGCGATGTCGCGCAGCATGGCCTTGCGGCGGTCGCCAAAACCGGGGGCCTTCACCGCCAGGCAATTCAGCATGCCGCGCAGCTTGTTCAGCACCAGCGTCGCCAACGCCTCGCCGTCAATGTCCTCAGCGACGACGACCAGATTGCGCGCACCTCTCTGCACCAGTTTCTCCAGAACAGGCACCAGGTCCTGCGCAGCCGAAATCTTCTTGTCGTGGATCAGAATGTAGGGCTCTTCGATGACCGACTCCATCGCCTCGGGATTGGTGATGAAGTAGGGAGAGATGTAGCCCCGATCGAACTGCATACCCTCTACGTACTCGGTCTCGAACTCCAGACCCTTGCTCTCCTCGACGGTGATGACGCCGTCCTTGCCGACTTTGTCCATCACTTCAGCGATCAGCTCGCCAATCTCTCTATCCTGCGCGGAGATAGCCGCCACGTTGGCGATTTCCTCCTTGCTGGTCAGCTCAATCGCTTCGTCGGCGATAGCCCCGACCACAGCATCTGCACCAGCCAGGATGCCGCGCTTGAGCAGCATTGAATTGGCGCCAGCAGCTACGTTCTTCATACCCTCAGTGATAATGGTGTGAGCCAGCAAAGTGGCGGTGGTGGTCCCATCACCGGCGATATCGTTGGTCTTGGTCGCCGCTTCCTTTAGCAATTGCGCCCCCATATTCTCGTAGGGGTCTTCCAGTTCAATCTCCTTGGCCACCGTCACACCGTCGTGGGTAATGGTTGGAGCACCCCACTTCTTGTCGAGCGCTACGTTGCGCCCCTTGGGACCCAGCGTGGTGACAACTGCGGTCGCTAGGGTGTCAATCCCGCGCTTGAGTGAACGACGGGCTTCTTCGCTAAAGACCAGTTGCTTTGCCATTTTCTTATTTCTCCCTATTAAGATTGGATTGTTTCTATACTACTCTAGGATGGCCAGGATATCGCTCTCTTTCAAGAAAAGAATCTCTTTGCCATCCTTCGTCTTGAACGACGTGCCAGCGTACTTGGCGTACACGATCGTGTCCCCGACATTGACCTCTATCGGGATACGCTTGCCGTCCTCGTCAAGACGACCCGGCCCCGCCGCCAGCACCTTGCCCTGCTGGGGCTTCTCTTTGGCAGTATCGGGCAGCACCAACTGGCCACCGGCGAAGGTCTCTACCTCCTTTTCCAGCGGCTCAACAACCACCCGATCACCCAACGGTTTGATGTTCAATGCCATCTTGCTACCTCCTCGAAATCTGTTTTTGGTTGTCATACATTAGCACTCGAAGTATGAGAGTGCTAACACGAACCATATCATACCACAAATCTGGTGCGATGTCAAGAACCTGTTGATATCTCTTCTCGAAATGCAAGGGTGAACCCTGGCGGTCGCTCTGGTGGGCAGGCTTCGTCCCGAGGCTCAGCCCGAGGGGCTCAGTCCGAAGGGTGCAAGACCTGCCCCTACACAGATTATTGAGCAGATCCATCGCTGCCTTTCGGGGGCATTTCGGTCTGGAGGTGGGGCTACGGGCACCGCAGTGAGCCGCACCGCCGCAAGAGAGAGGTGCTTGCGCGTCATCAATCAATCACCGCGCTTCAGGCCGGCGTGTCTATGCAAAAATCGAGGGGCAGCCCGAAGACCACCCCCCCTCACATCAGCGAAGATGCACTTATAATCATTGCGGCTGAGGCGATTTGACCGTTGAAGCCGCGCGCTGTTGGGAACCACCAACTTCGTGCTTCGACAGAGGCATAGGGTTTTGTTGCGCAGGGCCGTCACATCCGGCTGGCCGCGAAGCGCGTTCTCGACAGCCCGGCGGACCAGCCTGCAGGCCTCGATCACGTCGTCGGTGGCGGCAAAGGATCCACTACCATATCATTAGCCGGGAGCGATGTCAGAGTCACACCGCGGTGGCTGACGATAGAATTCTCCACAACCTCTCCCTAATCTCAATCTCAGCATCTGCCAGAGCGACACCTTGTGTGGCTGCGACCTCCCCTGCAAGGAGTTTCACCCCTTCCTCGTACATCTGTTTCCCTCGTGTGGTCAGTCCGCCCCCCCGCTGCTTCCGCCAGGCCATATCCCTCACCGCCTCTGCGACTTGAAAGATGTCCCCGGCGTGAAGTCTTTCCTCAACCACCTGGTAGCGTTTGCTGTGCTCGGTCGGCAGCGTGTTGGGATCGGCACGCAGCACGCGCCACACTTGCCTCAATTTGGACTGCGGAATGGCACGCCGCAGACCCATCGTCTCTGCGATTTTGACTGGGACCATCAGGCTGGTACTTGGCTGGCCCAGTAACTTAATTCTGTAGTACCGGGCCCTGCTTCCGTGCCATTGCCGCTCTTCGATGCACACCACCACACCGGCTCCGCGAACGGGGTGAACAATCGCGTCACCTGTCTTAAACATCCTCGCTCCCTCCTCGGTCTTCCGCTATCCTTGCCGCTGTTTGTGCCTGAGATTCTGTCTCAAATCGCCTACAACCTGTCTCTACGCCGCACGATTCTACGACTCTTGCACGTCTCATATGGACGCACGCATCTTCACGACCTCCATCCCCCTCACCAACCCACGGTCAGGGCCAAGTCACTCCGGCTCAGAAGGTGACGCTGTTTTCGCTTCATCACAGACAGCCACCTGTTCGGGCAGGAGTGGGTCAGGGTAACTCGGAGGCCGAAATTAGGAATGATTCCAGGTATGTACCTCAAACTGTCACAGTTGCGGAGTTGCCCTGTGTGGCTTCAACAGATGATGTCAGTTGAGACAACTGAGTCAGTGTGCGATCCAGCCAAGCCAGCTCGACGGTGGCTACAGCCAGCCCATAGTCGAGCGCCAGGCGTTCCCCCAGGTCCGTCCTTTCATCTATCGCCTTAGCAGCCTGCTCTAGAGCGAGCTGGTGGGCTGCGACCTGTGCGCGCCGCTGCTGCAGATGAGTGAGCAGACCAGCGTGCGACAGATTGCTAGCCAGAATCAAGCGCATCAAGAAGGTCTTCAAGGAAGCACCTGATGCAACCGGCTGTTCTACCCACTCTCGCAACACTTGCCTGCCTGTCTCCGTGATACTGTAGATTTTCCGCGATGGCTTATCTGGACGGGGGACCACCTCCACGGTCGCCAAGCCATCTTCCAGCAGAGCATGTAAGGCAGGATAGAGACTGCCGAAACTTGGGCTATCAATCAGCCAACTCAGGCTCTTGAGAAAACACTTGATGTCATAGCCGGACATTGGCTGCCGGGTCAGCAAGCCCAGAATGAAGTGGCGGATACTCATAGCACTAGCCATTGCATATTCCGTTATGTGCTAGTCCATTATATAACGTTTCGTTATATTATACCACAAACCACTGAGGCTGACAATCGGACGGTGACTCCGTGTGGTTGCGATGAACAAGTGCGGCGTGCCCAAGGAGCGGAAGTACGCTTCTGGGCCTTCTGCAAACCCGAAGGGTCTGTGAGACCCTTTGGGTTTTTGATTAAGGCAGCCCATCCATCGCCTGCTCAACGAGCGGGACAAGCTCTCCGGTGGTATCCAGGTCCAGGGCGCGGAGGTACGCTTCCTGGGCCTTTTGCTGCATGCCCTGGGCGGCCCAGAGTTGGCCCAGGTGGTAGTAGGCCGGGGCCAGCGTCGGGTCGAGCGAAATCGCCTCCAGCAGGCTAGCCTGCGCAGTGTCGTAATCCCCGACCTGGAAGGCGGCCCGGCCCCGCAGGTCGTGAGCGCGTGCGTCGTCAGGCATAAGCTGTACCAACTGCGCCGTGGCTTCCGTGGCCAGGCCGGCCGTGGTGATGTTGTGGTCCACGTAGAAGCGGGCCAGGGCTTCCCACAGGGTTGGGTCGTCGGGTTGCAGGGAGACCGCCTCCCGGAGCCATATATCCGCCGCCACGTAGCGCCCCTCGGCGGCCCAGGTCTGACCGATCTCGACGCAGGTGGCGGGGTTTTCTGGGTCCAGGTCGTAAGCCGCTTCGTACTCGGCGCGGGCGGCGGCATAGTCCCCCAGCCGGTCGTAGTGCAACCCCAGGAAGATGTGGGCCACAACCGAATCCGGGGCCAGAGCGACGGCCTGCCGCAGGTGGCGTAGGGCTTCGTCCGGGCGACTGTTATGGTCGAGCGCGTGACCCAGGTAGGCGTGGGCGTCAGGGTAGTCGGGATTGTGGGAGAGGGCACGCTCGAACTGGCGCGCGGCCAACGTCCATTCCTGTGCCTCGAAGAGCACCCGCCCTACCAGCGCGCCGGTGTAGGCAGGGTCGTCCACTGTGGCTCCTTCTTGGAGCGCTGCGAGAATCTGTTCGGCCAAGCTTCGCCGTGAGCGCTCAGCCGAACGGTCGCTCTGGGCGGCGAAGAGGTGCTGGATGGCGGCAGGGTCGTCGTCGAGCAGCAGCACTCCCAGCCGCTCGTGGGCCATGTGGTCGGTGGGGTCGAGTCTCGACAGCGTCTCGTACTCCGCCTGCGCCGCGTTCCACTCGCGCAGTTCGACGTAGGCGCGGGCGAGGGCGTGGCGCGCGCCGGCATCAGCGGGCGTGAGGGTGAGCAGCCGTTGGGCGTGTTCGACGACGGCGGGCCAG
This sequence comes from Anaerolineae bacterium, assembly GCA_046760785.1. Taxonomy (GTDB): domain Bacteria; phylum Chloroflexota; class Anaerolineae; order B4-G1; family B4-G1; genus JBHIET01. The sequence goes on from JBHIET010000058.1 coordinate 17,641, forward strand.
TCGGCGCGGGCGGCGTAGGCGGCGACCAGCAGCCGCTCCAGTTCCTCGGTTCCCTCTGCGCCCAGTCGTTCGGCTGCGGCGAGGGCGGCCAGCGCGTCATCGCTGCGGCCCCAGTCCAGGTAGAGCTGGGCCAGCCGGACGTGGGGGGCAGGGTCGCGAGGCCGCAGATGGGTGGCCTCCTGGTAGGCGGCGACGGCGGCGGTGCGCTCGGCTCTGGCCCTGTGTTCGTCCCCCTGGCGCAGGAGAGCGAGGTACGGCGCCTCAGCCGGGCGCAGCATGAGCGTGAGGCCCAGGGCGAGGAGCACCAGGGCCGGGATGGTGATGAGCAAGCGCTTGTGAGTCACGAGGTCATTATATAACTGGAGATGGAAAGGGGGCAAGGCTATCGCGAGCTGGCCGGCGTCCCGCACCGGCCGCAGAACCTGGCACCCGGCCTGAGCCGATGGCCGCACGAGGGGCAGATTGTCTGGGCGTTGTCTTGAGGCGACTGGGTGGCCTTTCCTCCCAGCGTCACCTGTCCTCCGCTGATGTCGCCGAACTGGATGACCTGTCCTCCCTCACCTGCCACCGCCACCTGCCCGCTGACGTCCCCGGCGATGTTGACTTGGCCGCGCTGTTGGATGGTCCACGCCCCCGGTTCCGGCTCGATCTCAGGCTCAGTAGTGAAGGGCAGTCCCTTGGGCTGCGTCTCGCCACCGGCGTAGTAGGCCAGGGTGAAGTTGTCGGCATGCTCAAAGTGGAGGATGGGGTGTTGCCGGCCTCCGGTGCGCTCCGGCACGACTTCGCGGGCGTGCAGTGCCAGGTCGGCCACGCGTGCGTAGCCGTCCTTCTTTGCCACGCCGACGCCGCACAGCGCCTCGGTCAGAGCCAGAGTGAAGGCGCTGTAGGGCCTGCCAGCGAAGGAGAGCTCGTCCTCCTGCGAGGAAGCGATGAGCACCCGCCCGCTCCCTTCGGCCAGTAGCCCCTGGGCCTCAGGCGGCAAGGGAGATTTGGCCAGTTGCAGCCCCGGTGCCTTCGCCTCACCCACGCCGCCTGCGTGGCAGCAGTCGAGCAGCACCAGTAGTTTCTGTGCCGGAATGGCTCGCAGCCGCTCGGTGAACTCGGCACCGCTGATGGCCGTCTGGTAGAGCCGGTTCAAGTCGTACCCATAGGGCAGCAGATAGTAGAACTCTCCTGTGGGGGAGGCGACCTGGGAGCCGTGGCCGGAAAAGTAGACGATGACGGTGGATTCGGGGGAGGTGGATTGGGAGAGGGTGTCGAGTGTGGAGAGAATGGCGTCGCGGTCGGCCTGTTCGCCGGTGAGCAGGTGGACGTGGTCAGGTGGATAGGCGCAGCGGGCCGGGTCCTTGAGAATGTTGGCCAGGCCGACGGCGTCGTCTACTGTGTTGGGCAGGTCGGCATCCACACCGACGACGAGGGCGTGTCCTTGGTCGAAGCTTGTCATTTCGCTCACATCCTTTCTCACCACGGGCAAACGTCGTCAATGTATAGGTAGTCTCCGCCGATGGCGAATGAGTTGATCGTGCCGTCGAGTTGAACGACTCCTGGGTGGTAATAGCCAAACTCGTCCGTGAGACCAGAGACAGCGACTTTGACGCCGCCGATAGTGCGTCCGTTGATTTCGGCGAAAGCCGCAAAGGACTGGAAGTCGCCGTTGATCCCAATGCTGTAGTTGGTGCCTTGCTCGTCGAAACGGAGAGAAAGACCTGGGAGAGAGCCACCGAAGTCAAAGTCTAGGTCTGCGTAGTTGAGGAATGCTTCGACGCCGGAACCGCCTGCATACGCCGAATCGTCAATGAATACCGATCCATCGGCTACTACGGTGATCTCCGTGCCTGAGGAGGTGAACTTTTCCCCGTCGCTGTAGCTGTTCCCGGCCACGTCCTCAAAATCAATGCAGGGGGGTGGCGTCGGGGTGATGCTCGGCGTCGGTGATGGGGTTGCGCTGGGTGTGGGCGAGGGGGTCGGGCTGGGCGTTGGTGACGGCGTGACGGTGGGCGTCGCTGATGGGGTCGGCGTGGGTGTCGCCAGCACGGGCAAGTAGAGCTGTTGACCGGCCAGCAGTTGCGTGCTCTGGAGACAATTGTAAAAGATGATCAAGTCCATCGTGGTACCGTAGTCGCGGGCCAGGTCGAAAAGGGTGTCTCCCGGCTGCACGACGTAGGGGGCCCAATCTTCTGGGGAGCTGTCGGCACACGGCCAGGGAGTCACGGTGGGCGTCGGTGTGCTGGTGGGCGTGGCCGTTGGCGTTGGCGTGCCGGTGGGTGTGGCCGTTGGCGTTGGCGTGCCGGTGGGTGTGGCAGTCGGCGTTGGCGTGCTGGTTGGCGTAGTCATAGGTGTCGGCGAGGGAGTGGGTTGGGGCCACCAGAAGTGCCGGACTGCCAGCCCGCCCAGCGCCAGGGTCGCGATGGACAGGCCGACGATGACTCCTTTGGCCAGCAATGGAAGGCCGGAGGCCGCCGGGCCGACGGGCGGGGGCGTCGAGGGGGGCTGAGGAGGTTTACGTGGTGGGGCAAGCGGCCTCGGAAGAAGGTCCAGGTTGTGGCGAGTGATGGCTGCGCCAGCCCGGTCGCCCAGTGCCGTGCGCAGCCGGAGAGCTTTCTTCAAGGACTTGCGGGCTGTGGCAGCGTCTTCCAGGCAGAGAGCGCGGCTGCCGCTTTGATGCAAGGCCCAGGCTTCGGCGGCCTGGTCTTTCAGCGCTTGTGCTGCCTGGAGAATCCAGCGCAACACCTGGGCCCACGCCGCCCAACGCCTGCCCAGGGCCAGCGTGCCTTCCACGGCCCGCCCCAGGCGCAGGGCCTCCGCCCAACGGCCCGCATTGACTCCCCACTCCAGCGCCCGCAGGATGGCGTCGTCTTCTTCAATCAACCGTTCGGGAGTCTGCTGCTTTTCGGCCCAGGAGGTGAAGTAGGCCAGGGCCCGCTCTGCCCACGGGGTCAGGTCCCACGTCTGCTGCAAGGTCGGGCCGAGGTCGCCAGCCAGGCTGTAGCGAGGGCTATGGGCCTGCACCAGCCCACGCTGCTGTAGTTTTTCCAGAACGGGCATCACGTTGGAGACTCCGGCCACATCGGCCAGGTGCTCGACGTGGACAGGGGCGTCGCCCAGGGCGGCCAGCGTTGCCAACATTTGCTGTTCCGGTTCAGAGAGGGAAGCCAACACCTGTGCCATCAGCATCTCGGCAGGGGAGGGCACTTGTGCCTGACCGGCCATCTCTTCCAGCGAGCGATCCTCCTCTCGCGCCATCGCTGCGGCCTGGAGAATGCGCAGGGGGTGCCCTTTCAGGGCGGCGGCGAGTGCGTGGGCGGCGGTCTGCTCTTGTGGAGTCAGAGATCGGCCCAGTTCTCGCTCCATCAGTGCCACCCCGTCTTCCGGGGGCAGGCCCCGCAAGCTGATCGTCTGACCTTCCCCCCACAGACATCGCTGGGGAGAGCCCAGCAGGAAGGTGCAGGATGGCGCCAGGTCCATCAGCGTTTCGACTTGATCCCGCGCCAGCTCCACGTCGTCCAGCAGGATGAAGGCCTGCTTGCCCTGGAGCGCCTGTCGGATCTGGCCCTCGGTGGGCTTGAAGGGGACGTCGCACTCGTAGAAGGCATCGTAGAGGAACTGGAGGAGGTCTTCGAGGGGTTGGTGGCGGACGGAGAGGTAGACGACGCCGTCGGGGAAGGAGGCGGCGGCGGGGTGGTGGGCCAGGTGGCGCAAGAGGGAGGTCTTGCCCAGCCCGGCCTGGCCGTGGAACTCGATGGGGGTGGCGGCGTCCTGAGCCTGTCGCAGGGAGGACTGGAGGGCGGAGGTGGCGGTGGTGATCTCCTCCTCACGATCCAAGAGGGTGGGGAAGGGGCGGGGGCGGAGGGAGACGGGGGTGGGGCGGGGGCGGGGTTGGGGTTTTTCCTCGGGCATGGCGACGTTGACGACGCCGCCGTAGACGTTGCCGATCTGGAGGATGTGGTCGCCGATGGCGACCTGGCCGCTGACACCCCCCTCAATGTGGACCTCGATGCTTTCGGAGGGGGTGGGCGACAGGGTGGGGGGCCTCACGGGTGGGGGTGGTTCAGCGATCAGGAGCGTGCCGCACTGGTTGCAAAAGCGGGCATCGGGATGATTTACAAAGCCACACTGCGGACATTTCATCGGATACTTCACCTAGTTCCTATCTTGCGCTCAGATTTGTATCCAATAACTTGCTATGCTTATTAACCTAGATTTCGCACCTTGTCGATGGCTATTCAGACTACATATCCTGACAAGCATCCTGAGCCTGACTTCGGCGAGCTCAGTCGA
>JBHIET010000059.1:0-21216 GCA_046760785.1 Anaerolineae bacterium
CTCAGGACGACTGGCCTGATTTAGCTGCTAGCGGAGTGCGAAATCTAGGCTAAGTACAGCCTTCCGCAAGTTCGTTCCCAATTTGTCCGGTGCCAGCGCTGAAGACCCCGCGCTGAAAGAACGAAGCCCCTTCGGGGCTGAATCAGGGCCGCTCTAGCCCGTAGGGCTTTGCTCTTTCAGCCCGGAGGCTTCGTCGCGAGCTCAGCCGAGCGGTTCAGCTCCGGCGGCGTGGCGAACGGGGAACTCGGAACGAATCTATGCATTGCTGTACTAAGTCTGGATGACGACAGCTACTCCGTGAACGTGGGAAGGCGATGGGTCTATCTTCTGGCCCCCGACTCCAAATATCGGCGCCACCACTTGTGAAACCAGGTTTCCGATCTTTTCAAGGTGCGGCAGATACTCTCGCACATACAAACGTCATCCACCGGCGCCGGTCGAGGTGGGGAAGCGGGGTGGTGGATGATGTGCGTATCACGCTGGCGTTTGTGCCACCGCCGCCGCTGTCCCATTGCGGTACTTGCCTCCCGATGGTATAATCTCCCCTTGTGAAGAGGAAATGGCAGTTATGGATTGGCCTGGTCATCAGCGCGGCGGCGCTGGTCCTGGCGTTGCTGGGTATTGACCTGCGCCGGGTGGGGGAGACGCTGGCTCAGGCGGAGTATATCTACCTCATTCCGGCCGCTGTGGGGATTCTGGCCTACCTGCTTGCCCGCTCCGTCCGCTGGCGGCTGTTGTTGGGACCGGAGGTGAGCCTTTCCCGCTGCTTCTGGGTCACCAACATTGGCTACCTGGTGAGCGACGTGCTTCCCTTCCGGCTGGGTGACCCCGCTCGGGCGGTGGTGATCGGGCGGGATGAGAAGGTTTCCACTGCCGCAGCTCTCTCCACCGTCGTCGTGGAGCGGGTGCTGGACATGTTGATGGTGGTGGCTCTTCTGGCGGGTGTGGTCCCCTTCGTGAGCGAGGTGGGAAGCGCTGTGGGCGCTGGCCTGATCGCGGGAGGGGCGGCACTGGCGGCCTCGGCCGTGTTACTGTTTCTGGCCTTCCGGCCCGATTGGGGGCGGCGGGCGGTGCGGCGTGTGCTGGGGTGGGTGCCCCGGCTGGACGGGGAGCGCTGGGCGCGGGCGTTGGATGGTCTTTTTGAGGGTCTCGCGCCGCTCCGTTCCGGGCGACGCGGGCTGATGTTGTTGATCTGGTCGGTGGTGACGTGGGTTTTCGTGGTCGTGTTCTACTGGGCGTTGATACGAGCCTTCCTGCCCCGACCCCCGGCACTGGCGGCTCCCTTCGTCGTGTGCGCTGTGGGGCTGGGAATGGCGGCTCCTTCCTCGCCGGGTGCGGTGGGCGTCTTCCACGCCGTCGCCCGCTACGGGCTGACGGTCCCCTTCGGCGTACCGGTAGATCAGGCGGTCACCGTCGCCTTCGCTCTCCACATCTTCCAGTACGTGGTTGGGTGCCTGCTGGGCCTGGTTGGGCTGGGGCGGGAGAGCCTCTCGCTGGGGTGGGTACGGGCCCGGATCGCCAGCGTGGACGAGGTCGAATGACGAAACGCTACCTGGTCACCGGCGGAGCGGGTTTCATCGGCTGCAACTACGTCCACCGTCTGCTGGGGCGGGGTGCGCGAGTCACAGTGTACGACAACTTATCGCGCCGGGGGACGGAGGCCAACGTGGCCTGGCTGCGCGAGCAGCACGGCGCGGGGTCCTTTCGGCTAGTCGTAGGCGACGTGCGAGATTGCGATGCATTGGCCGAGGCGATGCAGGATGCTGACGTGGTCGTGCACCTGGCCGGGCAGACGGCGGTCACTACCTCGGTGACCGATCCCCGTTCCGATCTCGAGCACAACGTGCTGGGCACCTTCAACGCGCTGGAGGCGGCGCGGCACGCGGGAACCGACCCCATCTTCCTTTATGCTTCCACCAATAAGGTCTACGGTGGGATGGAGGATGTGCCGGTGGTCGAACGGGAGACCCGCTACGCCTACCGGGACTTCCCGCACGGCATCCCGGAGACGCAGCCGCTCGACTGCCACTCGCCCTACGGCTGTTCCAAGGGAGCCGGCGACCAATACGTGCGCGACTACGCCCGTATCTACGGTTTGCCGACGGTGGTGCTGCGCCAAAGTTGCGTCTACGGCCCCCGGCAGATGGGCGTCGAAGACCAGGGCTGGGTGGCCTGGTTTATCATCGCCGCCGTCACCGGCCAGCCCATCACCATCTACGGCGACGGCAAGCAGGTGCGAGATGTGCTCTTTGTGGACGACCTGCTGGATGTGTACGACGCGGCCGTCGCCCACGTTGATGTGGCGGCCGGGCAGGTATACAACGTCGGCGGAGGCCCACTGCACACGATGTCGGTGTGGGCCGAGTTCGGGCCGATCCTGGAGCGGCTGATGGGTTGCCCCATCCCTGTGTCTTACGCCGATTGGCGGCCGGGCGACCAGCGCATCTATGTCTCTGACGTCCGCAAGGCCGGGCGTGAGTTGGGGTGGCGGCCTCGCGTGGACGTCGAAGAGGGCGTCCGGCGGTTGTATCAGTGGGTCGTGGGGAATCGTGGCCTTTTTGAGGCCTCACCTCCCACATCCTCCTCCACATCGCGTGGCGATGGGGAGGAGGGCCGGGGGGGAAAGGCCGTCCCTCCTGCTGCCTACGAGTCTGCTTCTCGTCGGGCTCTTGATCCTGCTTTTCGACGGCGACGCTTGGAATTGGCGCGGGCTTTTCGGAAAGAGCCCACACAGGCTGAGGCGGTTCTCTGGGAGGCTCTGAGGAACCGTCGCTGTGGCGGGCTCAAGTTTCGACGGCAGCATCCTCTCCATGGCTTTCTGGTAGACTTCTATTGCGCCAAGCATCGTCTGGTCGTTGAGGTGGAAGGAGAAGTTCATCGTTTCCAGCAGGAGGCTGACCAGATCCGGCAGAGAATTCTGGAGACGGAGGGATACACGGTGCTTCGCTTTTCCAATGAAGAGGTGCTCGCTGCTCTCCCTGTGGTACTGGAGCGAATTTGCAGCGCTGTAGGGGCCTCACCTCTCTCCCCATCGCGTAGCAATGGGGAGGGGGGCTGGGGGGGAGAGGCGGGGAGGTGAGGATGCGAGTCCTAATCGTCCTCACCTACTACCGTCCTCACACCAGTGGCCTCACCATCTACGCCGAGCGGCTGGCGCGAGGGCTTGTGGCGCGGGGGCATCAGGTCACTGTGCTGACCTCCCGCTTTGACCGCTCCCGGCCTATCGAAATGCTGGAAAATGGTGTGCAGGTCGTGCGAGCGCCGGTGCTTTTCCGCGTGAGCAAGGGAGTCATTATGCCCACCTTTGGCTGGCTGGCGACGCGACTAGTACGGGAGCATGACGTCGTCAGCCTCCATCTGCCACAGTTCGACGCAGCGGGCGTGGCACTCCGGGGGCGCTTGATGGGGAAACCGGCGGTGTTGACCTATCACTCCGATCTGAAACTTCCACCTGGCTTGTTCAACCGGGTGGCTAACCGGGTCGTGCACGTGATGAACCGGCTGGCCGGGCTTTTTTCTGACCGGGTGATCGCCTACACGCAGGACTTCGCCGACCATTCTCCCTTCCTGCGCACCTTCCGCGACAAAATCGAGGTCATTCCGCCGCCGGTGGAACTACCGGATGTGGGACCGGGTGCGGTGGCGGCCTTTGCCAAGATGCACAACCTGGGCGAGAGTGGGCCGGTGATCGGGATGGCGACGCGGCTGGCGGCTGAGAAGGGCGTTGAAGTGTTGCTGGATGCGCTGCCGCGCCTGCTCGAAGTCTACCCGAAGGCACGTGTGCTCTTCGCCGGGCAGTACCGGCATGTAATGGGCGAGGAAGCCTACGCAAGGCGGCTGGAGCCACTATTCCGCCAGCACGATGAGCGCTGGGAGTTCCTGGGCGTGTTGAACCCGCTGCAGATGGCGGCCTTTTATCCCAATCTGACTTGCCTCGTCGTGCCCAGCCTCAACTCGACCGAGACGTTTGGGCTGGTGCAGGTGGAGGCGATGTTGTGTGGGACGCCCTCGATTGCCAGCGACCTGCCGGGGGTGCGCCAACCGGTGCTGCAGACGGGGATGGGGGAAGTGGTGCCGGTGGGTGATAGCGCCGCCCTGGCCGAGGCGATCATCAACGTGGTGGGTGACAAGGAGAAGTACGTGCGGCCCAGGGAGGAAATCGTGGAGCGGTGGAGCACCGAGCGCACGGCGGCGGGGTACGAAGCGCTTTTCGAGCGTTTGCTGGGGGAGGACAGGTGACAAGGTGACAAGGAGAAAGGGAGACAAGGAGACCACCGGCGAGGATCGTGTGCCTGGGTGTGCTTATTGCTACTTCTGGGATATTAACCCGGCGAAATTGGACGTCGGGGAGTACCCCCCGCTACGTCATTGAGCGGCTGCTGGAGTACGGCGATCTGCCGTCGGTGCGCTGGGCTGAAGGAATTTCAGCAAAAGTACAAACAAGTCTGGAACTGGTAGGCCAAACCCCTCTGGCAACCCAGTTCTACCTGGCCGGTGGCACAGCGATTGCCCTGTTCATTCACCTCTTGAAGAGCCTGATGTACTTCGAGGACGCCGAGGCCGACCCCATGTCGGAGATGCTCAAGCAGGAGGTTCAGGCGTTATTTCGACAACTGTGAATACCGTGGATGATCTGCTCTGGCGGCACCTGTGTGATCTGCCCGCCTTCCGTGCCCTGCTGCGAGCGGTGGAGGCCAGCTTCTACGCCGACGGCTCGACTGAGCTCGCCGAAGTCCTGCCGCTGCATCACCCGGTGCTCGACCTGGGCTGTGGCGACGGTCACTTCGCATCGCTCGCCTTCGACGGGCCATTGGAGGCGGGATTTGACCCCTGGTGGGGGCCGCTGATCGAGGCTCGCCAGCGTGGGGCCTATCACGTGCTATCGCAGGCCGAGGGTGCGCGGATGCCCTATCCCGACGGGTACTTCGCCACTGTTGTGAGCAACTCGGTGCTGGAGCACATCCACCAGGTGCAGCCGGTGCTGGCGGAGGTGGCCAGGGTGCTGCAGCCTGGAGGCTGGTTCTACTTCTGCGTTCCCGGCCCCAACTTTCTGCCGTTCCTCTCCGTGGGGTGGGCATTTGACCGGGCGGGGTTGCGCTTCCTGGGCGAGGCTTACCGTCGCTTCTTCAACCGCATCTCTCGCCACCACCACTGCGATGGAGCCGAGGTATGGGAGCGGCGGCTGGAGGCAGCGGGGCTGCGGTTGGTCCGCTGGTGGCCTTACTTCTCCCGTCGGGCGCTGACCGTTCTGGAGTGGGGACACTATCTGGGGCTGCCCTCGCTGGTGTGCAAGAAACTGACCGGGCGCTGGGTGTTGTGTCCCTCGCGGGCTAACCTGTGGTTCACCGAGTGGTTGGTGCGACCGTTCTACCGGGAGTCGCTGTCGCTCAATGACACCGGGGCGTATCTTTTCTTCGTGGCGCAGAAAGGTGACGGGTGATGGCCTGGATGGCTGCGGCAGGGGGGATGGCCCTTGCCATCTGCGCGCAGGTGATCCTATCTCGGCAGGTGTGGCTTGGGCTGGCGGTGTACGCGCTGGCGCTGGTTCTTTGGCTGTGGGCTATCTGCAAGAATGGCCGATTGCTGGGGAAACTACGTCCGCTGCCTGCGCTACCCCACGAGGTGCAATTCAACAAACCAGCCAACAAACCAACACCCTGGCGGCTGCTCCTCCTGGGTATCGGAGCGGTGGCAACGGTGGTCAACGCTATGTGCTCGTTGGACGATGTCTTCGAGACGAGGGCCGTCGTCGCGTGGGTGGTCAGCGTGGGCACGTTCGTGGCCGCCTTTTGGGAGCGCCAACCAACCAACCAACTAACTAACAAACAGACAAACAAACAAACGAACGAACGAGTGTGCATCGGACGCGATGGCTACCATCTATCCTGGTTCGCCGTGGCGTTCCTGGGCGTGTTGCTGGTGGGGGCCGGCTTCCGACTGTACCATCTGCGCCAGAATCCTCCTGAGATGGGGTGGGATCATCAGTGCAACCTGGAGGATGTATGGGATGTGGTGGGGCGCGGCCTGCGGCCCTCGTTTTTCTACCGTAACAATGGCCGTGAGCCAGGATATTTCTATTGGACGGCTGCGCTGGTCTGGCTGACGGGGCTGCCAGTTGGGTTCTACGCGCTCAAGTTGGGCATGGCAGTGGCGGGTTTGCTGACCTTGCCCGGCGTATACCTGATGGCGCGGGAATTGTATGGACGATGGGTGGGCCTGTGGGCGATCTTCTTCGCTGCAGTCGCCAGTTGGCCAGTGATCCTCAACCGCCTGGGATTACGTTGCCCTCTTGCGCCGTTGGCCAGTGCCTGGGCGTTCTACTTCATGCTGCGCGGCCTGCGCACCGGCCAGCGCAACGATTTCCTGCTCCTGGGCCTGACACTGGGCGCAGGATTCTACGGCTACACCGCCTTTGGAGTGGTTCCACTGGCGGTGGTGCTGTGCTGGGGAGTGGTCTGGCTGAGGACGCGGCGGAGTGATCTCGGCCGTCGGTTGCGTTGGGGGAATATAGCATTGACCGTGCTCTCGGCTCTCTTGGTCTTCCTTCCATTGGGCCTGTTCATGCTGGTGAGGCCGTTCGCCTTTTGGAAGCGGTCATTGTGGTACCTGGCCTATAACGAGATTCCCGGTCATCCTCTCCTGATTCTTCTTCACAACTTGAAGAACCTAGCATTGATGTTTCATTGGCGTGGCGATAGCGTGGCGTTGAGCACTCTGAAGTATGAGCCGGTGCTCGACCCGATTCTCGGAGGGATGATGATCCTGGGGTTGGTGGTGGCACTGGCCCGCATGGTCAGCCGCTGTGATCATTTGACGCTGGGCCTGCTGGTGGCTGGCGCGGTAGCGCTGTTGCCGTCGGCGTTGTCCTTGTCTTTTCCTGAGGAGAACCCCAGCGTGATGCGCACCAGCAGCGCGATCCCGGTGGTCTTCGCGCTGACGGCCTTGCCCATAGGCGCGTGGACAGAGGGAGTTGCGCGGGCCTGGCGCCGACGCTGGCAGTGGGCTTTGGTTTGGGCTGTCGCCGTTGTGTTGGCTGTTGGTCTGGTGTGGGTGAACGGCCACCGAGTCTTCGTGAGTTACGTCGAGGGATATCTTGAGGCGCTGGGTGGCGCGGGATGAGGAGTGAAAGCAGGAACGTGACGGGTCGGTGGGCGCCAGTGGTTCTGGTGAGCAGCCTGCTTCTCGCTATCCTGGCTCAGTGGGTTCTGTGTTGCCATCAGGAGATTGAGTGGCTTGGACTGGTGTGCTACGGGGTGGCGGTGGTGCTCTTTGTGGGAAGCGTGGGGAGCGCAGTGCCGCGTCGTCGCCGCTTGATTCTGGAGCGCCACGAGGATGGTCCTGCCTGGACACTCCTGTTCGTGACAATCGCGGCGAGTCTGGTCGTGTGTGCGGCATACCTGGCGCACGCCACGCCGCTCCCCAGTCGCAACTACGAATACGCGGCATTGCTCTGGCTGGCCGGGGTAGGCTTGGCGGTGGTGGCTCTGCTGGGGCGGAGGGCGCGAAGGCGGGGGGCGCGTGGTCGTTGGAAGGAGGCCCTCACCGTAGGGCTGTTTGTCGCCGTGGCTCTGGTGTTGAGGCTGGCCGGATTGGCCCAGTTCCCCGACCTGATGTCTGGCGACGAAGGCTCGATGGCGCTGGAGGCGCAGCGGATTATGAGGGGTGATCTGCTCAACCCCTTCGGCACCGGTTGGCTATCACACCCCAACCTGTTCTTCTACCTGCAGGCCGCGGCGCTGAAGCTGCTGGGTTGGAATCTCTTCGGGCTGCGCTTCTCGGCGGCCGTTCTCGGGGCGCTGAGCGTGGCCGCGGTCTACTTGCTGGCCAGGGGAACCTTCGGGCGCGAGGTAGCCTGGGTCAGCGCCCTTTTCCTGGCGGGCTGGAGCCTGCCCCTCCATCTTAGCCGTCTGGCGTTGAACAACAGCCCTGACCCGCTCTTTGGGGCGTTGGTGCTGACGTTCTTGCAGCGTGGGCTGGTGCGTGGCCGGCGGGTCAACTTCATCGCGGCCGGGCTGGCGCTGGGGACAAGCCTCTACTTCTACCATGGGACGCGCCTCTTGATCCCCCTCGTGCTGGTGACGCTGGTGCTCAGCGGGCGCGAGCGACTGCGTCGGCGCTGGCGCGGGCTGTTCAGCTTCGCCATCGTCGCGCTACTGGTATCTGGCCCGCTGCTGGCACACTTCATCCAGCACCCCGACGTGTTCTTGGCGCGCAGTGCGGTAACCGGTCTCTTCCAGTCCGACGAGTTAGCGGTCGAGCAGCAGGCCACGGGCAAGTCGTTGCCATGGCTGATGCTAGAGCACCTGGGGCGAGCGGCGTTCGCTTTCATCCAAACCCGCGACGTGGGATACTTCTACACGCCGGCCATCCCAATGCTCTACGTCTTCTCCGGGGCGCTGTTTATCCTCGGCGTGGGGTTGGCCCTTTCGCGTTGGTGGGAGATGCGCTACCAGGTGCTCCTGGCCTGGATTGGGTTGGCAGTCTTGTTTGGCGGGTGGCTGCTCAAGTCGCCACCGCACTACCAGCGTTACCTGATTGCCGCGCCTGCCGTCTGCCTGCTGGTGGGGCAGGCGGCGGTGGTCGCGTTGCGCCGCGTGGCGCGGCTGTGGGGCTGGCGACTCGCGATGCGTCGTGGGCTGGTGATGCTCCTGACCGTGATGCTCCTGACGGTCAACGCGGGCTATTACTTTGGTGTCTACGCGCCCTCCGGGGCCTTCAGCGACCGCAACACGGAGATCGCCGACCGCGCGGCCCGCCTGATGGCCGACCTGGGGCCGGACTACACCACCTATTTCTTCGGCCTATCGAATATGCGGCTGAGCGGGTTCAACTCCGTCCGCTTCCTGGCCCCCGGCGCCGACTGGATGGATGTGGAGGAATCGCCAGTGGTGGACTGGAGTTTCGTGCAGGAGGGGCGGGGGGCCCAGTTCGTCATCCTTCCACAACGGGAGGGTGAGCTGGAGCTGCTGTGCGAGCGATTCCCCACCGGGGAGCAGTGGCCGTTCATCGGTCGTGATGGGCAGACCCTGTTCATTGTCTATCGGGTGGAACCTGCGGACGTGCAGCGGCCGGCGGCAGGAGGGGAGCCGTGAAGCGTGGGCGCGGGGTCTCCGGCTTGCTGCTGGTCATTGGGCTGGGATTTGCGCTCCTGGGCCAGTTCTACTTCGCCTATCGGCGGGAGTATGTGTGGGATGGCCTGTTTTTCTGGTGCATCGCTGTGCTCTCTTTCGGGCTGCTCCTGCGGCGGGTGAGGCGATGGAAACGCAGACGGCCCGGTTTGCGACTGCTGGAGTGGGTGCGGAATCACCCGCTGCGTGCGCTGGCCTGGATCGGGGGGGCGTGGCTTTCGTTTCTGGCAGGGTGGCTGGCGCGGCAACGGCCCGAGACGGCTGATTTCAGTGTCCTTCTCTGGCTGTGGCTGGTCGGCCTGACCTGTTTCCTGCTGGGCTTCCTGCCCCCCTTCTCGCTTGGGGAGCTGCGGAATCGTCTGTTTCGTTGGCTCCAGAGGAACCGGGTTGAACTGGCGGGGTTGGCGGCGCTGCTCCTGGTGGCGTTGGCTGTGCGGGCCGTTGATCTGGAGCACATCCCGGCCAACCTGGGCGGCGACGAGGGCACGCAAGGTGTGGCGGCGCTGGAATTGGTCAGACCGCCTCTGGGCAACCCCTTTTCGACCGGCTGGTTCAGCGTGCCCACGATGTCGTTCCTGGCGTATGGGCTCTCAATGCGAGTTTTCGGAGAGAGTGTGGCGGGGCTGCGGGCGCTTTCGGCGCTGGTCGGCACGCTCACGGTACTGACCACGTTTCTGCTGGCGCGGGAACTGTGGGGCCGGCGGGTGGCGTGGCTGGCGGCGGCGGTGCTTGCCTGCTCTCACTACCACGTCCACTTCAGCCGTCTTGGCTCCAACCAGATTGCCGACGCTCTCTTCATCACACTGACACTGTGGCTGCTCGTGCGTGGGTTGCGATTGAGGCAGGCGATCTGCTTTGCGCTGGCGGGAGCGGTGATGGGATTGGGCTGGTACGGCTACTTCGGGGCGCGGTTGACCGGCATCATAGTGGCGCTCTATCTGGCCTGGCGGGCGGTGGTGGAGCATCGCTTCCTGGCCCGCTACGGACGGCTGCTGCTGATTCTGCTGGGGGCAGCCCTGGTGATCGTTGCCCCTCTCTTATTCTACTACGTTGACCGCCCCAGCGCGCTGTATTCCCGGCCTCGGCAGGTCAGCATCTTCGCCTCCGGGTGGTTGGCGCGGGAGCAGGAGATCACCGGGCGCAGCAGCGCCAGCCTGCTGCTGCAGCAGTTCTGGAAGTCCATCTCCGCCTTCAACTACACGCTCGACCCCACCTTCTGGTATCACCCCGACATTCCCTTGCTCGATTTCGTCAGCGGCGCGTTGTTCGTTCTTGGCCTGTTGTGGACGACGGCGCGCTGCCGCTGGCCGGCCAATGGCTTGTTACTGCTGTGGTTCTGGCCGGCTCTGATCCTGGGTTGGGTGATCACGGAGAACCCGCCCAGCAGCCAGCGGATGACCGGGATAGCGCCTGTGTTGGCGATCTTCGCCGCGCTGGGCCTGAGCTGGCTGGTGTGTGTGGCACAGCACGTTTTACGTCTTACGTTTCACGTTTCACGTTTTGCCTGCTGCGTTTTGCCCATTGTCATCGCCGTTCTCAATCTACACTACTACTTCGCCGTCTACACCCCTACCTGCACCTACGGCAACCCCACCTCCGAGATCGCCACCGAGTTAAGTGGCTACCTGATGCAGCAGAATGACGATTACGTGGTATACTTTCACGCGCCGCCGTTCATGTACTGGGGCTTCGGAACGCTGCGCTTCATGGTGCCGGACGTTGAGGGGGTGGATGTGCCCCCACCGGGAGAGGGGAAACCCCCTGAACCCGACCCGGCACGCGGTGCGTGGTTTGTGTTTCTCCCGCAGCGGCTGGACGAACTGGAGACCGTTCGCGCGCGGTATCCGGGTGGCGTGGAGGCGTCCGCTTACTCCGACGCCGATGGACGGCTGTTGTACGTGCTGTACGAGGTCAACCGGTAGCAGTTGGCAGACAGCGGTTGACAGGAAGTGAGAAGCAGGATGCAGGATTTCACGCAATACGCAACACGCATCACGTTTCACGTTTCACACTTCTGGTCACTTGTCCTTCTGATCGCCATTCTACTCATGGCAAGCTACTTCCGCTTCACGGGCCTGAACTGGGACGAGGGGCAGTGGATCCATCCCGACGAGGCGCATATGCGCATGACCCTGTCGGCCATCAGGATGCCGGACAGCCTCTCGCTCTACTTCGACACGCACCATTCGCCGCTCAACGTCCGCAACAGTGGTGGTCGCTACAGCTACGGTACGCTGCCGCTTTTCCTGACCCGCGTGACGGCTGAGTGGCTTGACCGGGCGTGCGGCGAATCCCCCAGCAGATTAAGCGTAGCCGCGGCATGGTTGCTGATGGGTCCTCTGGACGGGCCATGCCGCCCAGGCTCGTTCACCGGTTTCTACAGCGCGCTGGTCGGGCGGATGCTATCGGCGCTTGCCGATTTGGGAACCGTGTTTCTGATCTACTTGATTGGACGCCGCCTGTACGGAGAGGCCGTGGGGTTGCTGGCTGCGGTGTTAGTGGCGCTGGCCGTCCTCCCTATCCAGCAGGCTCACTTCTTCACGGTAGATAGTATGGCCTGCTTCTTCGTGACGCTGACCGTCTACTTCTCGGTGCGTGCGGGTCAGACCGGAAGCTGGGTCAGCTTCGGGCTGGCGGGGCTGTCCACCGGTCTGGCCGCGGCCTGCAAGGTCAGCGCAGCCCTGGCGTCCCTCCTCGTCGTCCTGGCCGCCATATCACGCATCACGCAACACGCAACACGTAACACGCAACACGTTTCACGTTTCTGGTCACTGACCCTCTGCCTTATCCTCGCCGGCCTCCTGTCCCTGGTCGCCTTCCGCATCGCCCAGCCCTACGCCTTCGAGGGGCCTGGCTTCTTCGGCGTGCGGCCCAGCCCGGAGTGGCTCGAGCGGTTAAGGCAGATCCGCGCCGAGCAGGGGGGTGAGGTGGATTACCCCTGGGGTCGCCAGTGGACGAATCGCGCACCCATCCTGTTCCCCTGGGTCAACATGGTCGTCTGGGGCATGGGGCTGCCGTTGGGCCTGGCCGCCTGGGCGGGTTGGGCAATGGCGGGCTTCGAGCTGTGGCGCGGGAAGCGGACTCACCTGATCCTGTGGGTTTGGGGGAGTCTCATGTTTCTTTACCAGGCCACTCGTTGGGTCAAAGCCATGCGCTACTTTCTCCCTCTGTATCCCATCTTTATCATCCTGGCCGCCTATCTGTTGGTTCGCTTGTGTCGCGTCTCTCGCCGTTGGCTGCGCTACGTCGGCTACGGACTGACGACACTGGTCGTGGTCGGTACCGCCCTATGGGCCATTGCCTTCTTATCTGTCTACTTGCGGCCCCACACTCGCCTGGCCGCATCGCGCTGGATCTTTGACCACGTCCCGGAGGGCGTCACGATTGCCAACGAGCACTTTGACTGGGGGGTGCCGCTGCGCGTAGACGGGCACGATCCCTTCGGCGGGATGTACGACGGCTTTGAGATGCAGCACTACGACGAGGACACGGCGGAGAAGCGTCAACAACTGCTTGACTGGCTCGACAGGGCGGACTACATCGCGCTGGCCAGCAACCGGCTCTATGCTTCCATCCCTCGTTTGCCCGCCCGTTACCCGCTGACGACCGAGTACTACCGGGCGCTCTTCGCCGGCGAGCTGGGCTTTGAGCTGATGGCCGATTTCACCTCCTGTCCAGCACTGGGGCCGTTTCAGTTCCCCGACCAGGAGAATCCCTTCCCGCTGATGGAGGCCCAGGAGTACGTGTATCAAACTGAACCGATCCAGGTGCGCCTGCCTCCGGCCGAGGAAGCTTTCAGCGTCTACGACCACCCGCGCGTGCTCATCTTCCGCAAGACGGCCGCATACTCCCGCCGGCGTGTGGAGGAGGTGCTGGGCGGGATTGACGTGAGCCGGGCGCTGAACGGCCTCAGCCCCCGACAGGCCACCGCTGCTCCTAACCTCCTGGAGTTCGACTCTCAGACCTGGGCCGAGCAGCAGGCGGGCGGTACTTGGTCAGAGATGTTCGATCGGAATAGCCTCCTCAATCGCTACCCGGGGCTGGCGGCGGTCGCCTGGTGGACCGTCATCACTGGGCTGGGCTGGCTGGCCTTCCCACTCCTGTTCGTCGCGCTTCCCCGTCTGCGCGACCGGGGCTACGGGCTGGCGCGGGTGCTGGCGTTGCTTCTCATCGCCTACCTCACCTGGCTGGCGGCCAGTCTACACATCCTGCCGAGCACGCGCGGCACGATCACGGCGGTGGCGCTGCTCCTGGCGTTGGTCGGTGGTGGGGTGGGGTGGTTCAAGCGGGGTGACTTGCGCCATTTCCTACGCAGGCATTGGCGACTTGTCTTGCTGACTGAGATACTCTTCGCGCTGCTGTACGTGGCGTGGATCGGCGTGCGGCTCTTACAACCCGATCTGTGGCATCCGGTCGTCGGCGGGGAGAAGCCGATGGACTTCGCCTATCTCAACGCGGTGATGAAGTCCACCTGGTTCCCGCCCTACAACCCCTGGTTCTCCGGCAGTTGGATCAACTACTATTACTTCGGCTTTGTCATCGTCGGTACGCTGATCAAGTTAACCGGCACGGTGCCGGCGGTTGCCTACAACCTGGTGGTGCCGCTGCTGTACGCCCTGACCGGTGTGGGGGCTTTCTCTGTGGCCTACAACCTTTTCGGAGGACACAGGCGTGGCGCGTTGCTGGCGGGGGTGATGGCGCTCCTGTTCACCGTCGTGTTGGGCAATCTGGGCGTGGTGCATCTGATCCGCACGTCGCTCATCAAGCTGGGTGGCGAGCCGTTCTCCAGTACGATCCCCGGTTTCGCAGACACGGTGACCATGTTCCAGGGGCTGTGGGAGGTAGTCGCCCACGGCGCGAAACTCCCTCTGCGCATCGAATCCTGGTACTGGCATCCCACCCGCATCATCCCCGCCGAGACGGGGAACCCGATTGCCGAGTTCCCGGCCTTCACCTTCCTCTATGCTGACCTGCATCCCCACATGATCGCTTTCCCGCTAACGCTCCTGGCGCTGGCGCTGGCCGTGTGTTGGGTGCGTAGTTCACGCCCTAGCTGGTCCAGTCTGCTCATCGCTGGTCTGGTCATCGGTGCACTCTGGCCGACCAACACCTGGGATTATCCGACTTATCTGGGGTTGGGATTAGCTGCGCTGTTGATTGGCACGTGGCACACAGCACGCAACACGCAATACATTCCACGCCTGAAGCACTTTGTCTGGCGAGCTGCTTTTCTCGTCGGCTTGTCGTTGGTGCTCTACCTCCCCTACCATCAGCACTACGCTGCTGGCTACAGCTCGGTCGAGAGGTGGCGTGGGTTACACACGCCGGTTGACATTTACCTCTGGATCTACTCCATTCTGCTCTTCCCGGTGGTGACCCGCCTGCTCTTAAATCTCAAATCTCAAATCTCAAATCTCAAATCTCGATTCGCTCTGGTGATGGGATTGATCGGGCTGCTTGTCCTGTCGCTGGCGTTGTTTATCCTGGGTTACGAGGTGGCGCTTGTGACAGTGCCGGTGGTGGTCTTCGCTGCGTTGCTGTTCTTCGCGCGCGGGATGCCGGCGACTCGGCGTCTGCTGTGGCTGATGGTCGGCGGGAGTATGGCGCTGGGGCTGGCCGTCGAGGTCGTCGTGCTCAAAGGTGATATTGGACGTCAGAACACTGTCTTCAAGTTCTACCTGCAGGTGTGGATACTACTCTCGATCGCGGCGGGGGTCAGCCTGGCCTGGGTGCGTGAGCGCGCGCGACGCTGGCGGTGGGGGCGATGCCCTGAGCTTGTCGAAGGGTGGCGCCAACTGTGGTGGATTGGGATGGCGGCGCTCGTCTTTGGCGGCGCGCTGTTCCTCCCCTACGGCGTCCGCGCCCGCGCCGTGGATCGTATGTCGCCCCAGGTGGGCCTGACCCTGGACGGCATGGCCTTTATGGAGCAGGCGCGCGTGTTCGACGCTGCTGCCGGGCGCGACCCCCAGGAAATCCCACTGGCGGGCGACTACGGTGCCATCCGTTGGATGCAGGATCACATCCAGGGCTCGCCGGTGATCCTGGAGGGGCTGGGCCGTCACGAGTACCTGTGGGCCAACCGGGTCTCCATCTACACCGGCCTGCCCGCCGTGGTGGGCTGGCGCTGGCATCAGGTGCAGCAGCGTCTGGGCGTGCTCCCCTCCACGACGGTGGACCGGCGGCAGGACGACGTGAATGAGTGCTACACCACGACCATCATCTCCCGCGCGCTAGCTATCCTGAGCCGCTATGATGTGCGCTACGTCTACGTAGGTGAGTACGAGCGGGCCTACTACGACCCGGCCGGCCTGGCCAAGTTTGACGCCATGGCCGCCGATGGTCTGCTGCGGGTGGTGTATGATGTGCAGGGGGTGAAGATTTACGAGGTGGTGCGGTAGTTGGTTTTTAGGCCCTCTCCCCTGACCCCCTCCCAAAGGGAGGGAAAGCCTCCTGGCCCTGTTGGGGGAGGGGCTGGGGGAGGAGCCATCTCACAAAACCCTCACTGTTCGTGTATTATAGAGTAGACCGATGACCGATACCGATACCATCGCGTGCGCCATAGGTGGAGACGAAGCGGCCCAACGAGCGCTCTACGAGACGCACCACGCGGCCGCCTTTCGCCTGGCCTACCTGCTCCTCCAGGACACCTGCGATGCCGAGGAGGCGGTGCAGGATGCGTTCGTCTACGTCTTGCGCAACCTGCACCGCTACGACGCCGCGCGCGGCTCCTTCTGGGCCTGGCTGCGTGTGGTGCTGGTGAGCCGCTGCCGCAACAGGCGCCGCCGCAAGCAGTTGCACCTTGTCTCGCTGGAGATGCTCGACGCCACCGGTCAGGCCCCCGCCGACCCGGCGCCGGCCGGGGATCCGGCGGGCGTGTTGGAGATGATGGGCGCACGTCGGGCGCTGTGGGAGGCGTTGCAGCGGGTCAGCCCCGGAGCCAGAGACGCGCTTATTTTGCGCTACTACGAGGGGCTATCATATGCGGAGATCGCGGCGGCCCTGGGCTGCTCGGCCGACGCCGCCCGGGCGCGGGTGGCCCACGGCAAGGCTCAACTACGGCGTCTACTCGCCGCGCCGGAGGAAGAACCGGTGCGCGAGACCGGCGTTGTCCGCACGGCGAAGGTGGGGTGAGGGATGAGTAAAGTGAGCGAAGTGCATCTGCGGGAAATGGAACTGGCCTGTCTGAGCGACGGGGAGGCCGGCGAGGAGGTTGCAGCCCATCTGCGCTGGTGCGCTCATTGCCGCAGCACCGTCGCCGACTACCGCTGGCTGCAAGGGGAGATAGCGGCTGCGTTGGCGGTGGCGGCTGATGCGGTGCCCGTGCCGAGACCGAAGTGGTGGGCTGTGCGAGAGCGTATGTTCGCCGGTCGGCGACGGCAGGTGGTGGGCTGGCGCGTTTCCGCTTTCGCCAGCGTTGTGTTGGCTGTTTGCCTTATCCTTTCCATCCCCAACTTTCTGGCCCCGGCTGTCGCAGCGCAGAGACTGCAGCCGGAGGTCGTGATGGTCCCCGCGCCGGTCACGGCCGCCGTTTCCGGCGAATGTATGGCCTCGATGGCGACGCCCACTCCGGCCATATTCTGTGAAGAGGCGGAACCGTTGCCAACGCCTGCCCTTATGTTGCCTCCCACACCACCAGAGCCTGAAACCTGAGACTCTGAAACCCGATGACCCAAGTCCTTCTCGCATTCCGCTGGTACCTCGTCGTTCAGACCTTTGGCCTGGTGGCGCTGCCGCTCTGCCTGCGCCTCTTCCGTCACCTGCCGGATCGCGGCTACGGCGTCTCTAAACCAGTGGGCCTCCTTCTGACCGGCTGGGCCTTTTGGCTCATGGCTACCTTCGGCTGGCTGCACAACACCGCGGGCGGTATCCTCGTCGCCCTGGCCCTCCTCTTCGCTGCGGGCATTACCCTCCACCTAACCAACCAACCAACCAACCAGCCAAGCAGCCGGCTCCCCTGGCGCACCATCCTATTCACCGAAGCGGTGTTCGCTCTCGCTTTCGCATCCTGGTGCCTGGTCCGCGCCCACATGCCGCGCATCGAGACGGCAGGGGGCGAGAAGTGGATGGAAATCGCCTTCCTGCGCGCAATCCTGCGCTCCGATACCTTCCCGCCCCACGACCCTTGGCTCTCCGGCTTTGCCATCTCTTACTACTACTTTGGTTACCTCATCGTCGCTATGCTCACCCGGTTGGCGGCTGTCCCGCCCTCCATCGCGTTCAATCTCGGCATCGCCACCCTCTTCGGACTCACCTGCACAGGGGCTTTTAGCCTGGTCTATAACCTCATCGCAGCAAACGCTAAGGGTTTGGAAAAACACTTAAGGTTTTCAATTCTGGGCGGCCTGCTGGGACCGCTGCTGGTGGCTGTGATGGGCAACCTGGAGGGGCTGCTGGAGGTGCTCCACGCCCGGGGCATCGGCCCGGTCTCCTTCTGGCAGTGGCTTGACATTCGCTCCCTCAACGTTGCTCCCCCTTCCCTCGCTGGGGGCAGTTGGGTACCCACGCGCTTTTTCTGGTGGTGGCAGGCATCCCGCGTCGTTCACGATTATGCTCCTTGGGGAGGGGAGCAGGAGGTAATAGACGAGTTTCCTGCCTTCAGTTTCACGTTGGGCGACATGCACCCCCATGTGCTGGGGTTGCCCTTCGTGCTTCTCGCCCTCGCCCTGGCCCTCGATTTCTACCTACGAGTAGCAAGTGGCGAATGGCGAATGGCGAATGGCGCATCACGCATCACGTATCACTTTTCACGTTTCACACAACTACCGCTCGCTCTCTGGGAATTCTTCATCTATGCTCTCTGCCTTGGCGGTCTGGGCTTCCTCAACACCTGGGACTTTCCCATCTACCTCTTCGTCGTCGTCGCCGCCTACACCCTCGCCCACATACGCAACACGCAACACGCAACACGCTTCACGCAACACGCAACACGTTTCACGCTCCCCTTCATCGCCCTTCTCATCGCGGGCATCTTCCTCTACCTCCCCTTCTGGATCGGCTTCCAATCCCAGGCTGGCGGTATTCTGCTCAACCTGTTCAACGCCACCCGCCTGCCTCAGTTCCTGGTTATGTTCGGGCCGCTCGTCTTCCTTGCGGCAGTCTTCGTCGCCGATCAGGCGCGGCGGGATGGTGTGCGGGCCCGCGAGGTGGCCAGGTGGGCGCTGGTTGCGGCGCTGTCCATCCTCGGCGCACTGCTGTTTGTGCTGGGCCTCGTCGTGCTCCTGGTCCGGCTGGACGTGATCCCCTCACAGGGACCGGTGGGCTATGTGGCTGCCTGGTTGCGCGGCGGGCCGATCCCCGGTCTGGAGGGCGTAACGAATGCGCATACTCGCGTCTCACGCAGCTTGTTTTCGCGCCTGCTCAACCCCTGGGTCGCCCTCGGCCTTATCGTTCTACTTACCATCATCGCCCTCATCCTGAAGCGAGCGACGAGCCACCAGCATCGAGCATCGAGCGTCGAGTATCCAGCGTCAAGCATTCGCGATTTCGTTCTCCTCCTCTTCGCCACCGGAGCTCTTCTCACTCTCGGCGTTGAGTACGTCTATCTGCGCGATGGCTTTGGTATCCGTATGAACACCGTCTTCAAGTTCTACTTCCAGGCCTGGGTAGTGTGGGCCATCGCCGGGGCTTATGCGCTGGCAAGCTTCGTCTACAGGAGTAGGATCGTGGTCGTCGTTGCCGTGCTCCTCATCGCCGCCGGGTTGGTCTACCCCGCGCTGGCCATCCCGGCCCGCGCTCGCGAGTACGGTGGCCCGCCCACACTCGACGGCGCGGCCTACCTGGCCGAGACGCATCCCGACGACTACGCTGCCATCGCCTGGCTAAATCAGAACGTTACTGGTGCTCCGGTCATCCTGGAGGCTCCGGGCGATCACATGAAGGCCTACGCCTATGAGGGTCGCGTCTCCGCCCACACCGGCCTGCCTACGCTTCTCGGCTGGGCTGGCCACGAGAATCAGTGGCGCGGGAATTATGACGAGCAGGCTCGCCGCGAACCCGACATTGAGACGCTTTACACCAGTGTCAACCCAGACGAGGTCTTGACCCTGCTGGATAAGTATGGTATAAGTTACGTCTACGTTGGGCCGCTTGAGCGGGCGCGTTACCCGGCCTCTGGCCTGGAGAAGTTTGCCCAATTGATGGAGACCGTCTACGACACCAGTGCCGTGACCATCTACCGCCGATGAGCCAACTAACCAACCAACCAACCAACCATCCATCCATCACCCTCGAGACCGTCCTGTGGGCTCTCATTGCCCTCATCGCCCTTGCGCTTCGCTTGTCCCACCTAGACGCGGCTCCCCTCAACGTCCGCGAGGCCCGCGAAGCGATGCTCGCCTGGCGGAGTGTAACCGGGCAGGGGATGCCCCAGGCAGACTACAGTCCGCTGCTCTTCGCGGCGAACGCGCTGCTGTTCGCCCTCTGTGGCGCAGGTGACGGACTAGCCCGCTTGTGGCCGGCTCTGTTCGGCAGCGCGCTGGCGCTCACACCGCTTCTGCTGCGACGGCGCATTGGGCGCGTGGGCGCCTTGGTGACCGGGACGTACCTGGCCTTCTCTCCGACGGCGCTCTTCGCCTCGCGCCAACTGGACGGTGCGGTGGTGGCTGCCGTGGGCGGGATGGTTCTGCTGGGCGGGCTGGCCCGTTTCTTCGACACAGAGAGGCGTCCTTGGCTCACCCTCTCGGCCGGGGGCCTGGCGCTGGCTGTGACGAGCAGTCCATCGGCCTACGGGCTGTTGCTGGCGCTGGGCTTGGCCTGGCTGGGCCTCGCCTGGGCTTGGCCTGGTAAACACGTTTCACGTCTCACGTTTCATGTTTCACACTCCTTCCTGGTGTTCCTGCTCACCGCCCTGGCGCTTTCGACCGGACTGGGGTGGAATCTGTCCGGGTTGGGGGCCGCGGGCGATTTATTGCCGGCCTGGATCGCTCGCTTCGGTCCGGTGTCGAACCCTGCCCCGTCGGCCTTAACCATCATAGCTATCTACGAGCCCTTGGCCCTGCTTTTCGGCCTTGGTGGACTGGTAGGGGCCATCCGGCGTGTCCACCGTTTTGGCGCGCTGCTGGGAATGTGGGCGGGCCTGGAAGCCCTGCTGCTGACCCTGATGCCGGGCCGGGTGGTGCTGGACACGTTGTGGGTTATCCTCCCGCTGGCGATGCTCACCGGCATTGCGATGGAATGGCTCGTACAGAGCCTGCGGCGGTGGGGAGCATGGCTCGGCGAAGGTCTGTACGTCCCTGTGGTGCTGATCCTGTGGGTGCATACTTATTTGGTACTCGCACGCTACGCAGAACGTGGCATCCCCACGGACCTGGTCATGGTATTGTTGGTGGCTATCTTACAGGTCTTGCTGGCGACGATCTTTGCGCTGGCGATGAGATTTGACGCCGCGTTGCGCGGTGTTGTCGTGGGCACGGGCATCCTGCTCCTGGCGCTCACACTCTCAGCAGGGTGGAGGGTCGCTTATGTGCGCCCGGCCGACCCACGGGAACCCCTGGTGCGCGAACCCACCGCCGTCGAAGTGCGCGACCTGGTGCGGACGCTGCGCGATCTCTCGTGGCATGAGACGGGCATACCGACGGTGCTACCGTTCACGTTCGAGGCCGCCCCCGATTCGGTCCTGGCCTGGTACCTGCGCGACTTCAGCGCTGCCCGCCGGGTCGAAAGCGTGGAGGAAGCGGAGGAGACTGACCGGGTGCTGGTGACCTCGCGGCGCGACCTGGAGCTGACAGGTGACGTGGCCTTTGCGGGGCAGGATTTCGCCCTGCGTCGCAGTTGGAATCTGGCCGAGATCGGCTGCACCTGGGAGTGGCCACCTCACTGCAACGCTGCCGTCAAGTGGTTGCTTCTCCGGCGTGCGCCGTCGTTGCCCGTGGCTGATCAATGGGCCGTGCTCTGGCTGCGCCAGGATATGGTTGAGACTGGGGACTAGGGATTGAGCGATTGTCATTCGCGTAGTCATTATGGTGGGCAGGTAGGACTTGATTGCTTTCTCTGAACTCATCTCAGGCTATGCGAACGAAGACGTAGGGCATAGGACATTAAGCCTAGATTTCGCACTCCGCTAGCAGCTAAATCAGGCCAGTCGTCCTGA
>JBHIET010000060.1:0-20973 GCA_046760785.1 Anaerolineae bacterium
TGGCGAAAATCCGCAGAACTATGCCCGATTTGGCCTGGCCGGGCACGAGGGGGTTGACTTTGGGCTGCCCACGGGGAGCAATGTTTACGCCTGCGCCGAGGGCGAAGTGCTCAAGATTCAGTCCCGCAACGACACCGCTTATGGCATCCACGTCTGCCTGCGGCACCGGGTAGGGGGGCGTGAGTACCAAACCATCTATGCCCACCTGTCCAGGGTGCTGGTCTCCGAGCACCAATCTGTGAGGGCCGGCGAACGTATCGCTCTATCCGGCGACACGGGCAACTCCACCGCCCCTCACTTGCATCTTACTCTCAAACTGATCGGCGCCGAGAACCCCGGCTACGGAAACAGGCTTGATCCGCTGCCCTACCTGGAGGAGATTGAGCTTCCGGAGCCGAGTGATCTCACCATCTACACCGGCGACCCGGTACGGCTACGGGCCAGGCCCACGACTGCCTCTACACAACTGGCGTGGCTGGATAAAGGCGAGGCGCTCACCGTGCTGGGCGACGCCGACGCAGCCCGCGCCAGGGTAGGGCGGCACGGGCAATGGATCCAGGTGCGGCGCGCCGACGGGATGGAGGGTTACGTGGCTGCCTGGTACGTCCAACTGGAACCGCCTGCCTGGACGCCGCCCGAACCACCGCCGGCCGGCCCGCTGGTCGTCTACGCCACCGAAGCGTTGAACGTGCGCCGGGGCCCCTCCACCGGCACCAGCCGCGTGGCCATCGCCCTGCCCCAAGACCCGCTGGTGGTCATCGGCGACCGGGAGGCGGTGCTCGCCGTGCTGGGCGACCGGGGTGAGTGGCTGCAGGTGTGCCTCTCTGATATGACCAAGGGGTACGTCGCCGCCTGGTACGTGCAACTCAATCCCGGCCCGGCACCGGAGGCTTTGCTGACCGTCTATCCCACGCAGGATATGAACATGCGCGAGCGGCCTACGATCAGAGCGAAACTGGTCGGGCGGCCCGCGCACAACGCGCCGCTCACGGTTCACGACGACCCGGAGCGGGCGCGGGCGCTGGTGGGCCGGTACGACGAGTGGCTCTACGTGGAGACGGAGGATGGGGAGCGGGGATGGATAGCGGCCTGGTACGTCTCGACGACACAGACGTAGGCTAGATAGACCCTTCGGGTTTTGGGAACCCGAAGGGTCTTCGCTACGGCCTCGCAAACCGGTACTGCAACGACGGCATTCCAGCCCAGCCCAGAATCTCCTCCAGCGTGGGCAGAGTGGAACGGGCCTGGAAGCTGTAGAGCGCTTCAAGGAAGGAAGGCGTCGGCTTCAATTCGATCACCCGTGGCTCTCCCTCGATGTCGCCCAGTTCCGCCGCTTTGGCGATGGCGTTGTCCAGCGTGCCCACCTCGTCCACCAGCCCCAGATCCAGTGCCTGCCTGCCGGTGTAGATGCTGCCGTCAGCTAACTCGCGTACGTCCTCCAGCGGCAGGGAGCGCGCCTGGGCCACGATTTCCACGAACCCCTTGTAAACCTCGTCGGTGATCTCCTCCCACAGCACCTGCTCCTCCTCTGTCATCTCGCGGAAGGGGCTGCCGATGTCTTTGTGCGGGCCGGAGGTGATGACTACCACGTCCACGCCGATCTCGTCCAGTAACTCCTCGACGTTGAGGAATTGGCTGATGACCCCGATGGAGCCAGTCAGGGTGTCTGGGTGAGCGAGGACGTAGTCGCCGCCGCAGGAGATATAGTAGCCGCCCGAGGCAGCCATCTCACCCATCCAGATGACGACTGGCTTCTCGAATTCCAACAGCGCGTGGTAGATTTCATCGGAGGCGACTACGCTGCCACCGGGGCTGTTGACGCGCACTACGATGGCTTTGATGGCGGGGTTGGTGGCTGCCTGTTCCAGTAGATCGTTCGTGCGGTCGGGGGTGATGCCTGTGGTGGTTAAGTAGTCCAGAGGGCCGCTGGTGATCGTGCCTTCGAGCCGGATCACGGCCACGGCGTCGCCGAGGCCGATAGTCGGCGGAGTGGGTTCCCCGGCCATGCGGCCCAGCGCGCTGAGAGTGAGAAGCCCTGTCCCGGCACAACTGCACACCGGCAGCGTAAAGCCCAGGATGAAGGCCAGAAAGATCCACACAATCGTTCGATTCCTCATCTAACACTCCTTTCCAAGAATCGGCTCTGTATGGTGGGTGCTGGATGCTAGCTACCGGATGCTAGATTGAGCATCGAGCCTACTCTCCAGCGCCTTTCTCCAATACCAGTCGCAAGAAGCGACGCTTTCCTACCTGCAGTACCGCTTCGTCCTCAACCTCGATCTCCGTCTCGATGTCAGTCACACGCTCGTCGTCCAGTTTGACCGCGCCCTGCTGCACCAACCGACGGGCCTCGCTCTTGCTGCGGGTTAACCCTGCGCTGTGAATGATGTCCACGATATTGGTTGGGCCGGCCAGCGCGTGGGTGGGCATCTCCTCTGGCAACTCGCGCTGCTGGTGTACTCGTTCGAAGTAGGCAGCGGCCTTGTCGGCGGCTTCGTCTCCGTCGAAGATGGAGACAATCTCCCAGGCGAGTTTCTTCTTCGCCTCCATTGGGTGAGCTTCGCCCCGCTCCACCGCCTCCAGCAATTCGTTGATCTGCTCCGGCGTCCAGCGGGTGACCAGTTCAAACCAGTTGCGCATCGCCGAGTCAGGGATAGACATCGTCTTGCCGTACTTCACCTCCGGTGCTTCGTCTATGCCAACGTAGTTTCCCGTGCTTTTGCCCATACGAAGATAGCCGTCGGTACCCACCAGGATGGGCAGTGTGATGCAGATTTGCGGACGCTGACCGAATGCCTCCTGTAACTTACGTCCGGCCAGGAGGTTGAATAGCTGATCGGTGCCGCCTATCTGCACGTCGGTCTCCTGCGCCACAGCGTCGTATCCCTGCATCAGCGCGTAAAAGAATTCGTGCAGCCAGATGGCGTCCCCCTGCTCGTGACGCTGCGCAAAGCTATCACGAGCCAGGAACTGTTGGACGGTGAAGTGGGAAGCCAGTTTGATGACATCGCTGAAGGTGAGTTTGCTCAGCCATTCCGCGTTATCGCGCACTTTGGTCTTTTGTGGATCGAGTATCCTGAACGCCTGCTCCGTGTAGGTACGGGCACTCTCCGCTACTTGTTCCGGCGTCTGTTGCACACGTGCAGTGGTCCTTTCACTGGGGTCGCCGACGAGCCCCGTAAAGGAGCCAATGAGGAACGTCACCTCGTGGCCCAACTCCTGGAATTGCTGGAGTTTGCGCATGGTGACAGTGTGGCCCAGGTGAATGTCGGGGGCGGTGGGGTCGTAGCCACAGTAGACGCGCAGCGGGCGTCCGGTCTTCTCCGCCTCGATCAACCTTTCCTGCAGTTCTTCTCGCATGTGTTCCTTGATCTGTTCATCACCGAATTCTGCACCGCGCATCAGGATGGCGACTTGCTCGTCAATCGTAGGTTTGCTCATCAGATACATCTCTCCTTTCGTGGATTTATGTGGCTGGGTAGTGTCTCCCTTTGGTGTTGCTATCTGCCTTGCTCTGGCGATCCAGTAGGAGCCAGTGGTACATATACCATTTCGGAAAGTCTTTGGGCAACGGGGACGCTATCTATGGCTGGGGTAACAAAAAACCCACTGAGCGTGGGCCTAGCGGATTGCAGCGCAAGAAGGCGCAGGCATCTGATCGCCGCGCTACAATCCGCTGCAATAGGTGTAGGCGTGGAATCTCCGGGTCTGGTGTATCAACTCTATGCACCTCGGCGGGTGAATCTTGTTTAGATTATACCGAAAACGGGCAAAAAGGCAATTGGGCAGGCCGGCTAAATGAGCGGGGCAGTTGGGCATGTTCCACGTTGACGGTCTCTCTCCCATCAGCCTTGCGGAGTCGGGGTGGGCCTCACGGTAGACGTCGGGGTTGGTACGGGTGTTTCCGTCGGTATTGGTGTGTTCGTCGGTGCAGGCGTATTTGTCGGTATACTCGTCGGTGTGGGAGTGGGACGGCGTGTTCGTCGTGGTTCCGGCTGCGGGGTGCTGGTCGGCGTTGGCGTGTATGTGGGTGGCGGTACGTACTGTGTTGGAGTCGGTGACGGCATGACGGGTCGCAGAGGCCCTTCGAACTCGTTGGGTTCCTCTGTGGGCTGGCGTCTGGATGGGCTCAACGTGGGGCTTGGCGTGGGTGTCGCAGTGGAGGAGGGTGTGACTGTCGGGGTGTGGGTGGACGTTATGGTGGCAGGGGCTGTGAGCGTTGCCGTGGCCGTGGGGACGCCTCCTGTATTGATTCTACCAAATATGAGTGAGATGATCGTCGCCAGGGACACGAGACCGACTGCCACCAAGGCGGCTCCGAGTCGGCGATCAACTCGCAGGCCCCCAATCCCTATTCGGGGCAGCAATATGGTCGTGCTTGGTGGCTTCTCTACTAGATGTGTGGCACTTTCCGAGGGCGTGGTGCTCTCAGCTTCCACCATGGGTAAAGGCGAGCCGAACAGCGCTTCGTGCATCTCTGCGATGCTTTGGAATCGCTGGGATGGCTGCAGAGCCATAGCCTTCATAAGCACTCGCTCGGCCGTCTCGCTCACGTCATTCCTGTATTGGCGCAGTGGCACCAGGCACTCTGGGTCCACAACCCGCTCCGTCACTGTCGGCGGTGGTTCTCCTGTCAGTGCGTGATACAGCGTTGCACCCAGAGAGTAGACGTCGGTGCGGGCGTCGGTGGACCCCTTCTTGGCGTCGTATTGCTCTGGCGGGGCGTACTCCGGCGTGCCCAGACCTCGCATCACTGTCCGCGTGTGGGGATCGTCGGGATCTATCAACTTCGCCAATCCGAAATCAACCAGCGTCACCTGCCCCTGTGGCGCGATGACCACATTCTGCGGCTTGACGTCGCGGTGGATGACGCCTTGTTCATGGCAGTGAGCAAGGGCTTCCATCAATTGCCGTGCCCAACCAAAAACCTCATCTTCGCTCAGTTTTCCCTTCTCGTCGATGATCTCATCCAGGCGCTTGCCGTGGATGAAATCCATCACCAGATAGGCGTTGCCGTCCTCTTCGAAGTGATCGGTGACGCGGGGCAGGTTGGGATGGCGAAGCGCTGCCAACAATTGCGCTTCTTGCAGGAACTGCTCGCGAAGTTGAGGCAGCGCAGTCCCCGGAGTGCCAGGATAGGGCAGCATCTCTTTGAGTGCGCAGCGGACGCCAAGGGTGATATCCAGCGCCTCGTAGACAGCGCCCATGCCGCCCTCGCTCAGCAGAGCGATGATCTGGTAGCGACTGTAGATTACCTGTCCTGGGATGAGAGACATTGCAGCTCTGACATCCAAATCTGTCCCCGGAGAGACTCTGTGTTTAGCGCTCGAAGAGGCTTCAGCTCAGATAAGGCTATTCGCCACCTTGACCAGTCGGTAGTCCCCCCATAGAGTGTTGGTCGCTCGGCCTCGCCCGGACGTGAACGTCCGGGCTGAGAGAGCAAAGCCCTACGGGCTGAAATCCAGCCCCCGCAGGGGCTTCGCTCTTTCAGCCGGGCGGTTTAGCGAGGCGGCTGGAAGAACACCAACACCCAAGCGGGGGACTACCGACCAGTCTGGGTGTGGAGAACGTGTAACGGTTCTCGACCTGTTCGGCTGGTTCATATCAGCAAGAGAGCCTTTCGCAATTCAAACTGCCAGACTGCGGAAGTCTCGAAGGTGCTCCGCCTAGTGGCTTTTGACGCCACATGGGACTGATTCTGCTTTCGAAATGCCAGACGGCAGACTTCCGCAGTCTTTTGGCAACTACTCACCCCAAGCTCCAAGTCCCCGTCCCGGGGACGTCGTATGCGGTAGATGACCACTTTGCCGTGCCGTTTTGCGCTCGAGACGCCCCCGAGACGGGGGCTACGAGCCTGGAAAACGATCTACGCTGCTCAGGCTGAGTAGTGACGTCTTTTGGACAAATTATGAAAGGGTCTCCAGCAACTTATATTGTAGTCGAGAAATCGGTCACTGTCAATGATATGGACTACGATTCGGTGCCTCAAGTGTGACAATAACGCAGCGTTATCGGTGGGACGAACCTGATGAATCTCATACGGCCTGGCGCGGCTGACGCCTCGCGCCCCGTGTTCGTGGTCGAGGGTATCGTGGACTACGTCACGCTGTGGCAGTGGGGCCACCAGCGGGTTCGCTGGAGCCGGTGCTGTGTCCTGGGTGCAAAAGCAATCGTATTGCGAGTGGACAGGAAAAAGAGAAGGCACGAATGCAAATGCAGCAACTGATCGACCAACTATGTATAACCTACGTCCAGGCGCGAGGCGGTCGAGCCGTTCGTCACGGCGGTGATCACCCGCCGCCATGCAGTTCTCGTCGGCCCACCGTGCAAGCCTGGCAAATGGAGACCGCCCCCGCCATTCCTGTCGGGCGGTCGTTCCGCGTCGGCTTGTGTAGTCAATCAGTGTAATGTAGAATTCGCACCACGATGAGCACCAAGCGAAGCCAATCAATCGCAGCACCAAACGGGCAGTCAAGACAAATAGACCTGGATTTTGTGCATTGTGTCCGCGAGTATAACTACCACCGCGCCCCGGAGCGGCGGGTGCGCACGGTGGAGGAAGCGCGCGCCTTTGTCGAGGAAGTGGGCTTCTGCCACTTCTGGCCCATCAAGGGGATCGAGACACCTAACCTATTCCACGCCATCGCCGGGCGGGTGCGACCTGTGCCGATGGAGCACGACGACCCCGACATTAGCAAGTGCTGGGGCTGGAAGGACCACGCGCTGGACAAGCGGTGGTGGTATTACGGGAAGCTCCTACGGAAGCGTGCCACGCTGGTCTCGCTGGATATGCTTCCCATGTTCTACGCCTGTAGCGAGAACTATGGCTCGCTTGACGATTGTCTCCAGGAGTAGTTGCAGATGGGGCTCAATGTGCTCCCCATTGGCGTGGCCGAGGCCGGGGCGTGGAGATATGCGTTCATTAACGACCCTTCCAGCACCGAGGCCCTGGCCCGGTTCCCGCGCGTTACCAAGTACTACCACCCTTCGGCAGACGGTTCGGTAAGCCCTTCGACAGGACTTCGGCGAGCCCCTCGGCCTGAGACTTCGCCGAGCTCAGTCGAGGCGCTCGGGACGAAGGCTCAGTCGAGCCGCTCAGGGCACCACTCACCACGCTGCTCAGCGTGGGGTGGCCGGTCGTCACGGAACGGTCGCCTCTCCGCTGCCCAGCAACTCCAGCGGGTGGACGTCGAAGTGTTGCACCCCCCAGACTTCGACGGTGTATGTGCCGGGTTCCAGGCCGGTCAGGTCCGCTGTCAGCGTATAGCCGCATATACAGCGGCACACCTCCCCCACATTGGTCTCTACCACCTTGATGACCTCCCCATCCCGCCCGGCCACCAATGTCAGTTCCGCGCAGCAGACGTACGATAGATTCTGCTCCAGATGGATAGCTCCGTCCTGGACGACGACCTGCACTCCCTCCCAGTCAGGAGGCATAGCGCCGAGTGTTATGGTTTCGTCGCACTCCCCCACATCGAACGACAGGGAGAGCGGTTCGTAGACGGGAGTCACCTGACCGTCGGCTCTCAGTGTGCCACTCCAAACCGCTCCAGCCCGCTGGTGAGTTAGGACGCTTTCATAACTCGGATGTGGTACCACCGGGAAGGACATCTCCAGGGTCCACTCCCCGCTCCGCCAGGCCAGGACAGAGGCCCCCACCAGCCCCGGCTCCGTGATATCCTCCCGAACCCATCCCTCCCGCTGACCCAGGCCGAAGCCGGGGGCTGTCTGAGTCAGGTAGGCCAGGAGAGTCTGGAAGGCGATCTGCGGGTCACTCAGATCGCCGGAGGTCGGCAGGCAGATGACCACGCTTTGCCCTGTCCGGTCGGTGTGGACCTCATACTGCTCCCCTGCGACCTCCAGCAGGAGACGGTAGCCGGGCGTGATGACCTGGGCGTACATCATCCCTGGCTGGGGGCAACCCAGCCCGGCGTCGGGCCACTCGACTGGTTCGAATGAGAAAATGGTCACCTCCTCTGGAGCGATGCCGAGCTCGGCTGCCAGGTAGGCCATGGCAGCGTCAACCACGTCAGCCGGGGGAGTTGGCAAGGGGGAGTCGGGGCCTGGCCCCGGTTCGGTCAGGGGACTTTCGCCCAGCGCGGGCTGTGCCGGGGTGCTGGGACCGCCTGCCTCCTCAGCGATTGGCTGAGGGGTTGGCCCACAAGCCACCAGCGCGAGCACCACCAGGAACAAAAGAGTCACATGTCGCGTTTTCATCAGTTGCCTCC
Source organism: Anaerolineae bacterium (assembly GCA_046760785.1). Lineage (GTDB taxonomy): Bacteria > Chloroflexota > Anaerolineae > B4-G1 > B4-G1 > JBHIET01. The sequence goes on from JBHIET010000060.1 coordinate 8,232, forward strand.
TATGCTTGGTAGTCTATTGACGGGCCGCCTCATCGTTCTTTCACAGGATGGGACGATTCCCCGTCCCACTCGCTCTACAGGTGAAGCTATCTGTTCGTATAGACGTCCCTTGACCGCCGTTGGTTCCACTATGCGCCAGTGTAAGACACGAGCATGACGCCAGCCAGGTTGTGAAACACCGCAGGTCTGGTACAATCTAGGAGAGAGCAATGGAGCCCTGGAGGCAAGATGATCACACTTATCCTCGCCCGCCACGGACAATCGCATGGCAACCTCGACCACTCGCTTGGCCAGGACACTGGTCTGACCGATCTGGGCCGTGAGCAAGCCTCGCGGTTGGGAAGGTGGCTGGTCGAGCGGGGCTACAAGTTCACCGCACTCTACTGCAGCCCCCTGCGCCGCGCCTGCCAGACTGCCGAAATCGTCAACGCACACTTCGGGCTGGAGATCGCGTTCGAGCCCGACCTGCGTGAATCCGAGGGAGACCATCTGAGCGGTCGGCCACGCCGCGCAAATCCGCTGGACGCGGACCACCCGCCGCCCTTCGGGCCGGAGTACGAGGGGTTACGCGAACGGGTGGCGCGAGCGACGGGGCGCATCCTGGCCGAAAACCCGGAGGGGCAGGTACTCGTCGTCGCCCACGCTGGCACACTGGGCACTATGCTGCGCTGTATCCTGTCCACCCACGCCCTGCTCGTGCACACCGAATTTGGGGCGGTGCATGCTCTACGCTGGGAAGACGGTCGCTGGATTCTGCACTACCTGAATCGCACGCCGAGCTGGCCCGCGGAGGGGTTCACGCTATCTACGAATCCCCAGAAGCGAAGCCGGGGAGACCTGTCTGGGGGCTCCCCGGCTTTTGAACGCAGGCGGTTATGATACGCTTTCTGCGTCGCTTTTGGCCTCCTCCTCCGGCAGCTCGATGGGCTCGGCCTCCTCAAGCGGCGAAGGGGACGACGTGGGGCGAGATGGCACGTAGGCCGTCGTGCCGAAGCGGGTCAGCACCACGGCCCCCAATCCCAGGCAGCCCAGGACGAAGATCAGTGCCCACCCCAGCGGCGCCAGGCACAGTGCGGCGCTCAGCCCAGCGCTGACCACAGTGATGAGCAATGTGCCCAGCCCGGCGGCCCACAGTGGCACAGCCCCATGGGCGTTGAGCGCCTGCAGCAGCCGCTCTCCCACCAACTCGCCGATCCCGATCCAGCCGAACAGACCTGCCGCGCCCAGGGCAAGCGCCGCCAGCACTGCGACCGGCGACAGGCAGATCGTGAACAGTAGTACGACGATGAGCATCACAGCGGCGACTGCCGTCAGCAGCCCGATCCCAAAACTGGGCCACGAAGCCCCGACCACAGCTTGCCCCACCTGCACCGTCTGCTGCGGCCAGACCAGCGCCACCAGCCCGGCTACCGCAGCGATCACCAGTATCGCGGCCACGCCGCGTATGGCCCCGAACACCCAACCCAGCACCCGTTCCGGACCAGAGATCCAGAAGGTGGTTGGGGATGGCACCGGGACCGGGAAGTTGCGCCAGCGCCCGAAACGAAGGTCGCCCAGGGGAATGCCCTCGATGATCCCCCCATCCACGCGGGCTCCCTCCTCCTGTTCGAGGTCGCAGTTCCAAGTGCACACGACGTCTCCTTCCACTCGGGCGTCCTCGCCCAGGTTGATATCCCCGCCGGAGACGACCAGGTCCCCCTCGATGATACCTTCCACGTCGGCGCTGCCATTCCAGATGACGACAGAGCCTTCCGCATAGCTGCCCGCCTCCAGGGTCACGTCGCCGTTGAAGACGACCAGGTCGCCGTCTAACCGCTCGCCTTCCTCCAGCGTATAGTCCTCACCCCAAATGGTGATACCGCCGTTATCAGGCGGACCGTCGTCCGCCAGTGCTGGTGTGGCTGGAAATAGAAGCAGCCCCGCAGCCAGCAGCATAACCAGCCAGATCAACCATCGTCTGTGCATCGTCTCACCTCCGTAGGCAGTGCCTAGTCCTCGTTGGATACTTCGATCAGCCTCAGCGCGCCGATGCCTGTAGTGACCTGGATACGCAGCTCGGTCTCTGCCTCGCCGAGGGCGTCGTTGACGTAGGCGTCGCCTTGGCGCTCCAAGCCCGACGCACTCACGCTCGACAGTCCGCCTTCCACCTCAACCCGCACGCCCACGTCGTCGGGCAACCGCAGCGTAACCGAACCGAGGCCAGTCATGACATGTACATCAGCCGAGTGGGGCCAGGCCCCCGTGAAGTCCAGAGTAATGTCGCCCACGCCGCCTTGTACCTTCACCCGCTCCGGGCTAGCGTAGCCGATGCCCCTCACTTCCAGTTTCGAGGCCCCGGCGTCCAGCGTAAAGTCACTCATCTCGGCCTCATTCGGCTCGCCGAAGCGCACCTCGAAATCTCCCGCACCCACATCCAGGTCTAGCTCAGTAAGTTGCAGCCCGGTGAAGTCCAACTCACCGTCACCGGCACCGATATCGAAATCCATCTTGAGCGGGATCTCAGGCGAGAACTCCAGCTCCCACTCGTTGTGGATGCTCCCGGTGGGAATGCCCCAATCTTCATCAATGTCTCCCTGTCTGACGCTCAGCACCCCATTCTCGTAGGTCACCTCCGGCCCCAGTCGCTCGACGTTGTAACGGAAGTGACCGGAGAAGAGATCATCGGAGTCCCCGGCTTCGACCTCCAGCTCCCCCGCGCCGAAGTGAACCTCAATGGCGGCCGATTCTTCGCCCGCGAGAGGGATTGTCTCTTGCTCGTCCCGCATCTCACCGACTTCGATTGTTGGCACGTGGACTTCGATAGTCGGCCATTGTGGCAGGGATACTATGCAACACGCGAGTTGGCTACTCAGCAGCAGAAACGCCGCCAGTATGATCGTTGGCTGTTTCACTTGCATTCTCCTTTGATCAAACGTCGCTTGCAAATCCGCGAACCTACGTTAATGCACTGCCCCGCAGGCGGCGTACTGCGCCCATCCACAGACTGTTCAGTGCCAGCGCCACTGCCAGACCGCACAGGCCCAGGAAGGCCAGGGGGATGAGAAGCTTTTCTAGCAGCACCAGCAGTGCACGACCTATTGTTCCCAGGGAGGCCAGCAATTGGACGAAGGTCTCTGGGCCACCGCTGACCAGGGCAGGCACGATGCCCATCGCGTCCAATAAGCCCAGGAGGGCCGGGGCCAGCGCGAGCAGTGCCAGCGCCACCGTCCCAAACGTCAGTGCCGTGCCACCGATGATCGCTCGGCGTGCCTGTTCTCTCCGGCCCAGGCGGGCCATAACCCGCACGCGCACGCGGACCGGGGCTTGCACCATCGGCGCGGAGGCCAGCAGGAGATCGAGCTTCTGCAGGCTGCGCCACTCGGCCTGGCACGCGCCGCACGTGGATAGATGGTCTTCCAGGAGAGTAATCTCCGAGTTCTCAAGACGGCCATCCAATCGTTCCGACATCGTTTGACTGGCCTGTTTACAACGCATTGTCGGTTTCTCCTTGTACCGTCCTTGCCAGAGCGCGCCGGGCGCGGTGAAGCCGCGATTTGACCGCGCTCACCGTCAGGTTCAGCGCCTCAGCGATCTCCTCGTAGGAGTAGTCGTACCAGTAGCGGAGTGTGATCGCCGCCCGGTCGGTGGGCGAGAGCGTTGCCAGCAGTTGCTGTATCCGGTTTTCCCGCTCTTGCCACACCACCGCAGATTCCGGGTTGGGATCGGCGCTCGCCAGCCGCTCCGGCGCGGCGATCTCGTCTTCAAACGACAGCCAGGTGATTCGCCGGCGGCGTAGCCGATCAATGCAATAGTGCGAAGTGATGGACAGCAGCCAGGAGCGGAAAGGCCGCTGCAAGTCATAACTGTGCAGTTTTGTGTAGACCCGCAAGAACGTCTCCTGAGCGGCTTCCTCGGCTTCGCCTGCATTGCCCAACATCCGGTAGGCCAGGTTGTAGACGGGCGTCTGATAGGCCACAACCAGACGACCGAACGCGGCCTGGTCACCCCTCCGTGCCAGTCGAATCCACTCTGCTTCGTCGCTCACACGTCTGCTCCCACCCAGCCTGAACGCCTCCAGGCAATCTCTATACGCACGAGTCCCAGCGGGGTTGCACAGTATGCTGAGCGCAATAAGAGGCCCAAGCCCGCTGAAGCGAGCTGTTCCAGGGCGGTTTATCGCCCTTTGCCCTTTCAGCCCGACGATTCATCGTCAGGCAGCGAGCGGGAAGACTCCATCCACCGGCGAGACATTACTCAAGTGAGCTCAGTATATTCTCCTTGTTCGAGCCGGGTTTGTCAAGTTTGCTAGCACGAATAAGTCCTGGGTTAACTCAAGAGACTAGCGAGCGTCGGTCGAGTGCGAAGCGTATTGAGACCAGCGAGCGGGTTCTCGAGCGCAACCCGCTTGGTCTCGATATGGCCTTCGGCCTACTCGACCGGCGCTCGTCCTGAGCCTGTCGGGCTAGCCTCTTTCTTGACCCAACGGTTATTCGCGCTAACTCAAGTTTTGGCTTTTCCGTCCAGACGTGCTACAATAACTCACGCTGGTGACCACCGGGGGAATAGTTGCGGGGGATGGTCGGCGTCTGTCTCACTCATGCGCTCGGAGGAGGTGCAAGATGAACAAACGGAAACGAGTTCCATTCATCTTTGCTGCTGCCATGCTGGCGATAACCCTGGCGCTGCTCTTGCTGATTCTGCTGGGCGGGCCAGCTCGTCTTGTCCAGGCCGATCCTGGGATCGTTTGCGTCGCTCCGGGCGGAATGGGGTGCAGCGGCCCTTGCGGAGCTTGCTACGCCTCCGTCCAGGCCGCCGTGGACGCCGCCTCCACTGGCGACGAGATCCTCGTTGCCACCGGGGTCTACACTGGCGTAGGCGTACGTCCCCGCAACGATTTCGTGACCACCGGCGTTGTCACCCAGGTGGTTTACGTCAGTAAGACGGTCACGGTTCGAGGGGGCTACACGACCACCAACTGGACCCGCAATCCCATCTCCTACCCCACCACGTTGGATGCGGAGGGGCTTGGACGCGTGATCTATGCTACCGGGGACATCACCCTCACGCTCGAGGGGTTGCGGTTGACCGACGGCGCGGCCAAGGGTGGTGGTGGCATCTACACTTATAAGGCCCGCCCTGTCGTCAGCGACTGCCACGTCTACAGCAACACGGTCACAAATGCTCCCGGCGGAGGGATCTACCTGGGTGATAGCGACGGTGCTGTGCTGAGGGATAACCGTGTGTATAGCAACACGGCTGTCTACGGTGGTGGGATCGCGTTGGTGTATAGCGACGACGCCGTGTTGATGGGCAACCGGGTGTACAGCAACACGGCCGACCTAGCTAGCGGCGGCGGGATCTGCCTGCAGGTCAGCCACGGCGTCACACTAACGGGCAACGCGGTCTTCAGCAACACGGCTGTCGAACACGGCGGTGGGGTCTACGTCGAGGACAGCGACTACACCGTGCTGACGAGCAACGACATCTTTGGCAACACGGCCAATCAGTATGGCGGCGGGGTGCGCCTCACAAACAATCCCACGGCCACGTTGATAGGCAACGCGGCCTACGGCAACACGGCCAACGGGTACGGCGGCGGGATCAACCTCGTCGGCTGCGATAACGCGAGGCTGGCGTACAACGACGTTTTCAGCAACACAGCTAACCAGATGGGCGGTGGAGTCCTCCTCACTTCCAGCGATGACATCACACTGGCGGGCAACCAGGTCTACCGCAACACAGCCGCTACCGGTGGCGGCGGGATCGAACTCCATAGCAGCGGCGACGCCATGCTGGTGAACAACGTGGTGGTGGAGAACTGGCTTACCACCAGTGGCGGCGGAGCAGGCATCCTCGTGGTTAACGCCGAAGCCCGCTTGCTGCACACTACCATCGCTCGTAACACGGGCGGACATGGGAGCGGCGTCTACTTGGAACCCTATGGAGGCCAGCGCAGCATCGTGGCCATGACCAACACGATCCTGGTTAGCCACACAATCGGCATCGAAGCCGTGGGGGAGGCCACAGCCACACTGGAGGCCACGCTGTGGGGTGATGGGGGCTGGGCCAACATCACCGATACGCTGGGCAGCGCTATCTTCACTGGCACGCAGAGCTACCCGCACAACCCCGCCTTCGTGGATCCCGACGGTGGTGATTACCACATCGGCTCCACATCGGCGGCCATCAACAAGGGCGTGGACACCGAAGCGAGCGATGACATTGACGGGGACCCTCGTCCCTTTGGGGGGGCGCCCGACTTGGGGGCGGACGAGCGGGTCTGCTTTGTGCGCCTCAACGATATCTCCTACGACACCGTCCAAGCGGCGATAGACGCCAGCACATCTAACACTGACGTGGTGAAGGTGGCCGGCATCTGCCGGGGCGTGCAGACGCGCAATTCGTCTCAGCAGGTGGCCTACATCAACAAAACCTTGACGCTGCGGGGCGGCTACGGCCCCGACTTTGCTGTTCGGGACCCTGACGCTTACCCCACCACACTGGATGCCCAGAGGCGGGGGCGTGTGATCTACATCTCCGGGGACGTCACCCCCACCGTAGAGGGCCTCATCCTTACCGGAGGCAACGCCAGCAACGCGGGCACCGACGCCGGGCGGGGTGGCGGCTTCTATTGCTCCCAGGCCGAGGCCCTCATCGTGAACAACGTAATCACCAATAACGTCGCCAGCACCAGCACCACTGCTGAGGGACACGGCGGTGGCCTGTACCTCCGATATAGCGACGCCATGGTCAGCGGCAATATCATCGTCAGCAACACCGCCAGCACCGCCCACATTGGCCTTGGGGGCGGCTTCTACCTCGGTAACAGCAACGCCACGGTCAGCGGCAACACTATTATCAACAACACCGCTGGAGCCGAGAGCGAAAGTCGCGGCGGTGGCCTACACCTATATCAGAGCGCTGCCACGGTCAGCGACAACACGATCTGTGGGAACGCTGCTGCCTCCGGTGGCGGGGGCTCGGGTGGTGGGCTGCGGCTGTTCTACAGCGACGCGACGATTGATGGCAACACCATCGTCAGCAATACCGCTGACTGGGGTGGCGGGGGCCTGAAAAGCGAGAACAGCGGCTTCTTCACCGTGACCAACAACATCATTGCCCAGAATCGTGGCACTGGCGGGGTGTATGCCTGGGCTCATAGTTCCACCCCTTCCCAGGGAGTGCTGGTGAATAACACCGTTGCCGGGAATGGCGGCTATGGAGTGTACCTGTCGGAATACTCCACCCTCACTCTGACCAACAATATCGTCGTCAGCCATACCACCGGCGTCTACGCTCGATCGAACGCTACCAACACCGTCGTTGCGGATTACACGCTTTTCTATGGTAACACCGATGACACCGACGGCGGTGTCATTGCCAGCACCCACGAGATCATCGGGGAGGCCCCCACGTTCGTCAACTCGGCGGGGTGGGACTATCACCTCCGGGCGGGATCACCCGCCATTGACGCCGGCCACCCGGCCGGAGTACCGCCCGCCCCAACGGCTGACATAGACGGGGACACGCGGCCTGTGGATGGCGACCTGGACGGCATGGCCACAGTGGACATCGGCGCCGACGAGTTCACGCCGTACCGTGTCTATTTGCCGCTGACGCTGCGCGATCACCAGTAGCTCCCATCGTAAACACAACGCACCACTCAAGAGGCTCTGCCATCTGACAGGGCCTCTTGGCACTTTAACTGGTGTACAGCGGAAACATGACACTATCAAGTTAGGCAACCCGACACTTTGGTTTTCTACCCAGGTGTGATAAAATAACAATCCGAGTCTGGGAACCTCATATCAGCTAAAGGAGAGCATCCTATGAAAGTCCTATCCTACGATCCGGAACTCTGCGTCGGCTGCTACGTCTGCGAAGAGGTCTGCTCCGAGACCTGGTTCAAGGTCACCGACGCGGAAAAATCGAGCATCCGCATCCACGATGATGGACAAGGCAACCTCAGCGCTGTCTTCTGCAACCAGTGCGGCGAGTGCATCGTGGTCTGCCCCACCGAGGCCCTCGTCCGGGATAAGAAGGGTATCGTCCGCCTGCGGAAGAAGCCGTGCGTGGGGTGTTTATCCTGCGTCGGCTTTTGCCCTTATGAGGCAATGTTCTACCACCCTGACCAGACACAGCCCTTCAAGTGTATTTCCTGCGGCAAGTGCGCAGACGAGTGCCCCGCCGAGGCGCTCGCCATCATCGAAAAAGATTAGGGAGGGAAAACTATGTCCAAGCGAGCACAAACAACCCGTCGCGTGCTGGCTGAGTACACCTACAAGGCTTCACCCGTGGAGCACGGCTACACCGGCCAGGCGCTATACATCAACCTGTCCGAAAACACTATCACCGCCAAACCGGTCACCGACGTGATGAAAGAGAAATTCATCGGCGGCCGGGGGTTCGGCCTGTGGCTCCTGTGGCACGGGGTCGAGGACGACACGCAGTGGAACGACCCGGAGAACGAGATCGTCATCTCCTCCGGCCCCATCGGTGGCGTTACCCAGTACCCCGGCTCCGGCAAATCGCTGGTGGTCGCTATCTCCCCCACCACCAATTCGGTGATAGATAGCAACGTCGGCGGCCACTATGGACCGCTGCTCAAGTTCGCCGGATGGGATGCCATTGAGATCCAGGGGAAGGCAGAGAAGGACGTCATCGTCGTGGTTGACGGCCCCAACGGGCGCGTGACTATTGAAGAAGCGCCCGACGCGCCGGTGGATACCCACCTGGTGGGCCACTGGCTGATCGAGCAACTGGCAGAGAAGGAGGAGGACCGCTACTTTATGTCGTCAGTCTCCGCCGGGACCGGGGCCGAGAACGCGCTCATCGGCTGCCTCAACTTCAGTTTCTACGACCGCCGCCGGAAAGCCCCGCGCTACAAGCAGGCTGGCCGGGGCGGCATCGGCACCGTCTTCCGCGACAAGCGCATCAAGGCGCTGATGGTGAAGAGCGACCATGTGCGGGGCGACTCTAACCATCCGGCTGACCCGGCACGTATTGCCCGCGCTGGCACCAAGCTCCACAAGGAGATTCATGACTACGACGACGAGCAGAACCGCATGCGCAAACGGGGCACCTCCTACCTGGTCCAGATCATGGACGATTACGATCTGCTGCCCGTCCACAACTTCCGGTTCGGCTCCCACCCGGATACGCCCAAGATCAACGGTGATGTGTGGGAGGCACGCTTCACCCAGGGCTTGCCCGATGGCTGCTGGTACGGCTGCACCCTGTCCTGCTCCCACGCCGTGGATGGCTACACCGTACGCACCGGCCCCTACAAGGGGCAGACGGTCATCGTGGATGGCCCCGAGTATGAGACCATCGCTGGATGCGGCTCCAACTGCGGCATCTTCGATCCTGATGCTATCTTGGAGATCAACTTCTACTGCGACACCTACGGCATTGACACCATCTCCTTCGGCACCCTCACCGCCTTCGTGATGGAATGCTACGAGGCTGGTATCCTGGACGAGGAAAAGACCGGCGGGTTGGAACTTCGATTCGGCAACGCTGACGCGGTCATCGAACTTTTGCACCAGATGGGCCATGGCGAGGGCTTCGGCAAGATTGCCGGGCAGGGCATCCGCCGCATGAAGCAAATCTTCGCCGAGGAGTACGGGGCCGATCCCCAGTTCCTGCAGGATATTGGCATGGAGGCCAAGGGGCTGGAGTACTCCGAATACGTCACCAAGGAGTCGTTGGCCCAGCAGGGCGGCTACGGCCTGACCAATAAGGGCCCCCAGCACGACGAGGCCTGGCTCATCTTTATGGACCAGGTGAGCAACCTGCTGCCGACCTTCGAGGACAAGGCAGAGGCGCTTCATTACTTCCCCATGTTCCGCACCTGGTTTGGCCTGTGCGGGCTCTGCAAACTCCCCTGGAACGACATCGTGCCACCTGACAACGCGCAGACCGACGAGCCGGCCAAGATCCCCGAGCACGTCCAGAACTACATCGAGCTCTTCTCCGGCGTCACCGGGCGGGAGGTAACCGCAGAGGACCTCATCACCATGTCTGAGGGGGTCTACAACTTCCAGCGCGTCTTCAACATCCGGCTGGGTCACGGCCTGCGGAATCACGACGACGTCCCTTACCGCTCAATGGGTCCGGTGACGGTGGAGGAGTACGGGTCGCGGGCTGAGCGATACGACAAGCAGTTGCGGGAGATCCTGGGGCTGGACCCAGAAAAGATGACCACCGAGGAGAAGATGGCCGCATTGCGCAAGTACCGCGAGGAGCGGTACGAGAAGCTGAAGGACGCCGTCTACGAACGACGCGGCTGGACTAACGACGGTGTGCCCAAGGTCGAGACGCTGAAGCGGCTGGGCATGGACTTCCCTGAAGTCGTGGCCATCGTCGAGCAGCACCTGTAGGCGACGGGGTGCCCGGCACCCTGGAGGTGCCGGGGACTCTTCTCAAGGAGACGACGGTGAGCCAGGGCCAACGAGGCATCGCTCGGTTTAGGGAACGGGAAGCCGCTGTCCGCGAAACCCTCTCCGGCTACGCCCAAGCCGCCGCCGTCATGGAACGGGAACGAATGGAGCGCCTGGCTCGGATGACACCGGAGGAGGCATGCGCCATATACGACGACCTCTGCCGTACTTGGGCCACTCAGGCGCACGACCACAGCCTGGAGCGGATGGCGCAATGGCGGCTAGAGACGCTGCTCGCCGTGCGGGAGGCAATGGCTCGCTTGGCGCACACTACGGGAAATGAACAGTGAACGAGCAAGAGTGCGCAGCCTGGGAACTCCACGCCTTCCTGACTCGACGAAATGTTTCCTACGTGATTATTGGCGGGCTGGCCGTGCAGCGATGGGGCGAACCCCGCTTCACCCAGGATGTAGACGTGACAGCAGTCTTCCCCCTGGACGATCCGGTGCCCCTCCTGCAAGAACTCACGGCCCACTTTCCCGCCCGCCTCCCAGACGCGGTAGACTTTGCCCGCCGTAACAGGGTGCTCCTCGTTCGCGCCTCCAACGGTGTCTCGCTGGATATCTCCCTGGGCTTGCCGGGCTACGAGGAAGAGGTGATGGCCCGCGCGGTGGACTGGGAACTGGAGCCGGGCAAGGTCGTCCGCCTCTGTGCCGCCGAGGACCTCATCATCCACAAGGCAGTGGCTGGGCGGCCCCAGGACCTGCGTGACATTGAAGGCATCATCTACCGCCAGGGACCAACGCTGGACCCTGCCACCATCCGCCGCTGGCTGGAAGCATTCGCTGAGGTGCTGGCCCAGCCGGATCTTCCAGAACGCTTCGAGACGCCGTGGCGGAAGATGCTGAAGTTCAGGAGCCAGTCTACGTGATCCGCGTCAACGACCGCGACGAAGTCGAGTGGAGGGAGGGGCTGACTGTCTCTGGCCTGCTAGAGCGGTTCCGCTACACCTTCCCCCACATCATCGTCAAGATCAACGGGGAGCTGGTCCCCCGCGAGGAATACCCCACCCGCGCCATACCTGACGGCGCGGACGTGTGGGTGATTCACCTGATTGCCGGTGGGTGAACGAGCTGGATGTTTGCGGCTCTCAATCGTTGGAGGACAGAATAAACCACCGACTGACCAACCTCTATGCGCGTATGACCGAGGCGGGGGTGGACGCGGCGCTGCTTCTTCATCCCCGCGACGTGCTCTACTACGCCGGTACCGTGCGTCCTGCAGCTCTGCTTGTTTCCTCTTGCGGCGTGGTCCTCTTTGTCCGCCGTGGCTTCGAGTACGCCCAGCGGGAGGCTACCGTCGCCCGTGTCGAGCCGATGAACGGGTTCGCGAGCGTCGGCGAGGTCACCGCCGGACTGGGGCTGACCGGCGGCGTGCTGGCCACCGAACTGGACCTAGTGTCAGCGCGGATCGCCCAACGGCTGGCGGAGGTCTTCCCCACCTGGTCGTTGACCGATATTTCCCCGTTGGTGCTGGCCCAGCGTACAGTCAAGGACGAGGGGGAGATTGCAGTCACACGGAGCGCTGCGGCCGTGGCCGACGCCGGACACCGGGTCGTTCCCCAGACCCTCACACCAGGGATGAGCGAACTGGCGCTGGCCGCCGAGGTAGAGGCGGCGATGCGGCGGGCTGGCCACGAGGGATTCCAGCCACTGCGCCACCCTGGTGCACGTGGGGCTGGGGTGTTACTGATGAGCGGGAAGAACCTGGCTGTGCGCGGTGGTCATGGGTTGGTGGTGACCGGCGCGGGGTTGAGCCCGGCCATGCCTTACGGTCCCTCTCGCAGGATATTGCAGCCAGGCGACCTGGTGGTCGTGGACATCGGCTCGACCTATGCGGGCTACACCGCCGATGAATCCCGCACTTTCGTCGTGGGGCAGGCCACCGAATTGCAGCGGGTACTCTTCGCGGTGACCCGCGCAGCGGAGGATGCCGTGTTTGAGGCACTGCGCCCCGGCGTGGCCGTCGCCGACCTCTACGCGGTGGCCGAAGCGGTCGTCGCCCGGGGAGCGCCGCCGCACTGCGCCCCCGGCGGCCTGACGTTGCCCGGCTTCGTCGGCCACGGCGTTGGGCTGGAACTAGACGAGCCGCCCGTGCTCTGGCCCCGTGAAGAGATGCTCCTGCAGGCCAGGATGACACTGGCGATTGAAGTCGAAGTCAGTGCGCCTGCTCAGGGGATAATGGTCAAGCTGGAGGATACCGTCGTCGTGCGGCCGGACGGTTATGAGTTGTTGACTGCTACCCCGCGTGAGTTGATTGAGTGTGGTTAGTACCTTACCGACAAGATTCTTGTACAGAGAGCAAGGAAATTCACCACAGAG
>JBHIET010000061.1:0-20782 GCA_046760785.1 Anaerolineae bacterium
CGGCACTCAGGACGACTGGCCTGATTTAGCTGCTAGCGGAGTGCGAAATCTAGGATCCAGACCCCCATATCTGACCTTGATCAGTATGAGCACCTGGGTGACCTGGAAAGGATTGTGGAGCAGATGAGTACGTTGGCTGCGTCATTGGGGTCTGATTATATCATCAAGCCGGACATCGTCATCGGCAGACGGCCTGCTTCGGACGAGGAGATCAATCGAGAAGAGTTGATAGTGAGTGGAGCGAGCGGGATCGCGGGGCTGACGCCGCTGCGGGAAGCAAACGCCGCGGGTAGCCGTTTGATCCTCCACGCCAGTATCTCTTGCAAGTGGACCATCCGAAGTGATAGAAGTCAAAACGCTCGTGCTGAGGCTCTGAACCTGATTCGGAACCGGAAAGGCAACCTGCCTCACATCGTAGCCGTCACCGCCGAGCCTCTGCCGATGCGCATCGCCTCTCTGGCGCTGGGGACCGGCGACCTGGATTGCGTGTACCACTTTGCTCTGCCCGAATTGAGCGCAGCCACCCGTGAGAGCGATAATGAAGATCAGATTGAGATGCTAGAGACGCTAGTTGAGGGGCGGCGATTGCGGGACATCAGTGATTTGTTGTTCGACCTGGCTATATAGGTGACTGAGTTGCCGATTTGCGGGACGCTCTCTGCGGTGGAAAACGAGATGCAAAGTGTAGCAACATCTGACAGGAGGACTATTCGATGAAAACCAAAAAGCTATTCGGCGTATTTATCCTCGGCCTGGGGCTGGCCCTGGCCCTGGTCTGGCTGCTGGCGGCGGTCGCGGTCAGCGCCGGGCAGGAGAAGTCGGGCACGGCTGGCGGGGCGCAGCAGACGGCGCTGTCGCCTACGCTAGAGATCAGTACCACCTCCAGCGTGGTGGTCATAGAGGGGGCTGATCCTGACATGGGTGCTCAAGACGGGGCGCCCGACGTGTTGAGAGAGATAGCGGGCGGGGACGTGAACGGGGACGGTTTTGAGGACCTGATCCTGGGAGCCATCGGGGCCAACCCAGGTGGTCGCTGGAATGCCGGGGAGGTGTATATCTTTTTTGGACAGCCCACCGAACTGTCCTCCCCCCTCATGGTCAGTACCACGGCCGACGTGACCATCGAAGGGGTTGACGAAGACGACGAGGCCGGGTATGCCTTGGCCAGCGGGGACGTGGACGGGGACGGCACCGACGACGTGATCATCAACGCGGTCTGGGCCGACCCTGGCGGGCGCGTGTATGCGGGCGAGGTCTACGTAGTCTACGGTTCGAGTGACTTGGCGGGCACGGTCGTGATCAGCACCACGCCCGACGTGCTCATCCTGGAGGGCGTGGATGCCATCGATTGGGCCGGTCAGGCCCTGGCCAGTGGGGATTTCGATGCCGATGGCTATGCTGACGTGATCATGGGCGCCTCTTGGGCCGACCCCGGTGGGCGCGCCGACGCGGGCGAGATCTACGTGTTTTACGGCCGCGACCGGCTTACCGGCACGCACGCGATCAGCACCACGGCTGATGTGCTCATCCTGGAGGGTGTGGACGACGACGACCGGGCCGGAGGACACCTGGTCAGCAGCGATGTGGACAGAGACGGCTACGACGACTTGATCATCAGCGCTGTCCTGGCCGACCCCGGCGGGCGCAGCGGGGCGGGCGAGGTCTACGTGGTCTATGGCAAGAACCGTCTCACAGGCACGCACCAGATCAGCACCACGGCCGACGTGATCATTGAGGGCGTTGACCCAGACGACCATGCCGGCGGGAGCCTGGCCAGCGGCGACGTGGACGGAGATGGCTACGATGACCTGATCTTGGGCGCTTCCGATGCTGACCCCGGCGGGCGCTCCAAGGCGGGCGAGGTCTACGTGGTCTACGGTGCGAGCGATCTGACGGGCACACATCAGATCAGCACTACGCCCGGTGCGCTTATCCTGGAAGGGGTGGACACCAACGACCTTGCCGGGTCTGCCGTGGCCTGCCGAGACGTCAACAACGATCACTTTGCCGACATCGCCGTCGGCGCCGGCTTTGGCGACCCCGGCGGGCGCGACGCCGCGGGCGAGGTCTACGTGGTCTATGGCAGCGCCGGCCTCAGCGGGACGATCCCGATCAGCAACCCCGGCAGCGTCACCGTCAGCACCATCCAGGCGGTGGACGAGGACGACAATGCGGGCCGGCATCTGGGCATTGTGGACCTGAACCGCGACCAGGGTGGGGAGATCGTCATCGGTGCCGAGGGCGCCGACCCCGGCGGGCGCTCCAACGCCGGCGAGGTGTACGTCGTCTACACTTGCCCCGACAAGTACTGGATCTACCTGCCCCTGGTTCTCAGGAATTCTTGAAACTCAACTGAATCCCAAAGGAGGAGAAGGCTATGAGAGACACGATCACAAGAGAAGAAGCGTTGGCCCTGATCCAGGAGTACGGCTGCGCCGAGAACCACGTCCACCACATGCTGGCCGTCGAGGCCGCTATGCGCGCCTACGCCCGCCGCTTGGGCGAGGACGAGGACTTGTGGGGCGCTATCGGTCTGGTGCACGATTTCGAGTACGACCGTTTCCCCGACGACCACCCGCACGCCGGCGGGCGCATCCTGCGCGAGAAGGGGTACTCCGACGAGATCGTCAACGCGGTCCTTTCGCACGGGAACACGGGCGTCCCCCGCGATACGCCGGTGGCGAAGACGTTGCACGCGGTTGACGAGTTGACCGGCCTGCTGGTGGCCGTCACGCTCGTGCGCCCGTCCAAAGACATCCGCGACGTCAAGATCAAGTCGGTGAAGAAAAAGTGGAAGGACAAGCGCTTCGCGGCGGCGGTCAATCGGGAGGAAATTGCGCAGGCGGCCGAGGCGTTGGGCGTGGAGTTGTGGGAGCACGTCGACGTGGTGCTGGAGGCGATGCAGGGCGTCGCCGGCGAGATCGGCCTGGATGGGCGGCTGGCAGCTACATAATCGGGAACTGGCTACCTGCAAACCCGAAGGGTATCACAGACCTTTGGGTTTTTGATTAAGGCAGCCCGCCCATTGCCTGCTCAACGAGCGGGACAAGCTCTCCGGTGGCATCCAGGTCCAGGGTGCGGAGGTACGCTTCCTGGGCCTTTTGCTGCATGCCCTGGGCAGACCACAGCCGGCCCAGGTGGTAGTGGGCCGAGGCCAGCGTCGGGTCGAGCGATCACCAATGGTCTCTGCGAGACTCGCGTTTCTGACAGGGCGGGGGATGACGGTACTCTGAGTCAGCTTGAATAGTGTTTCGGATGCTTGGTGGGGCATCCAGATGGCCCTTTCGTCATTTATCTCAACTGTTGAGGAACGCTACTCGTACGACGATGCGCTCACAATTGCCGCAGTGGACCAGTTCCCCCTGCCGCAACCGCCATTCCAGACTTGGCGATATGGCGATGCCACATCCACCACATGCGCCGTCGTGCACCTGAACTACGGCCTGCCCCCCTTTCCTGTGCCGCAAGGCCTGGTAGACGGCCAAGTCATGGGCCTCGATGCTGGGCAACAGGCCCGCTTGTGCTTGCTCGATTTTCGCCAGTTCCCCCCGCAGCGCCTCTCGCTCAGCCACCAGTCCTGCTTGCTCATCTGACCAACGAGCCTGTATCTCATCGAGATGTTCCTGAGCCTGAGCGTGTGTGGTATCTGCCTCCTCCCGCTCAATCATCGCCTCCAGTAGATCGTCCTCCAGTTTCTGCCGCCGCCGCCGTAGCGCGGCGACCTCTGCCTGCAGGTCAGCTAGCTCTTTTGGGTTCTTGACCACGCCGCTGTAGAGCCGCTTCTCGGAGCGTGAGATTTTGTCCGCGAGCCCCTGAATTTCCAGTTCCAGGTCGCGTTGTCGGAGCGCCCACTTTTTGACCTGAGCCTGCGCACTCTCCAACGCCTGGCGTGCCTGTTTCAGCACTTCGCTCTCCCCCAGTGCGGCCTCCACCTCCGCCAGGCGGCGTTGCTTCGCGTCTCTCTCAGTATCCAGGCATTGCAGGCGATAGAGGTCTGCTCCCTTCGTCATTCTGCCCTCCTGATCACGGAATGAAAAGAGCCCGATGCCAGCGGCATCAGGCTCCCCAGATGGCCACATGTGCGGGCTGCCGTTTGCACAGACTGTGCGGACGTCGCCCTTCCATGGGCCATCGCCATCCAGCATCCGGTTTCCAGCATCAGGCCTCCAGGTCTGGCTCTGGCTCCGACTCCGGCACTTCTCCAACATCAACGGCCTCGGCGGCCGGCATGGCTGCTCTCGCCCTGACGTGCCGCACGACCAGCAGCGCCACCCCTCCCACCACGAAGATAATAGCGAACAGTTGCGCGGCAGCGATGGGGCCGATCATCCAGGCATCGGGGCGGAAGTACTCGACGAAGAAACGGCCCAGCGGGTAGCCGATGATGTAGCCCAGGAGGATGTCCCCTTCCAACAGACGATCCTTCAACTTGTGTGCGATCAGCGCCAGGGTGATGAACACTACCAGACACCACAGCGATTCGTACAGGAAAGTGGGGTGGAAGAGGGTATCGGGCGGATAGGCGGTGAGATCACTGTAGGGAGCGATGCGGTGCTCCGGGCCAATGATCAGGCCCCAGGAGGAATTGGTGGGCGGCCCATACAGTTCCTGGTTGATGAAGTTCCCCCAGCGGCCGATGAATTGACCCAGGGCCAGCCCGGGTGCGCCGTAGTCGAGCCACTGTAGCGGGCGCAGCTTGGCATGCCAGGTGTAGATCACCACCCCCAGCACGCCCCCGGCGATGGCTCCGTAGATGCCCAGGCCGCCATGCCAGATGTACAGCATTTCGATGGGGTGCTGGCGGTAGTAGCTCCAGCCCACCATCCCGCCTTCTGGCTCAGAGAAGACGTGGTAGAGCCGGGCGCCGATGATGGCCAGGATGATGGCGACGATGAGCTCGTTCCAGACATGCTCGGGGTTCTCGCCGTCCTGCCTGGCCCGCCAGGATGCGTAGACGGCACCCAGCATGACCCCGGTGACGATCAGGAGGCCATACCAATGGATGCCGAAGTCCGGGGTAAAGTGAATGAGGATAGGGTCAAACGGTGGCTTCATAGTTCTCTCCTGTCGCAAGTATGCGATGGATTATACCACAATGAAGCCTGAACTGCCAGGTTTGGTCAGGGGGTGGACTGCACCGCCGTAAATTTAACGCCAAGCCCTTCGACTGCGCTCTCTAACTCGGCACTTCAGGCCGCTGTGTCTCAGCCCTACCGAAGACCATCTGGAAACCTTCGGCTCTCCGACGATTCCAGCTACTAGGGGCAACTGACCGCTGGGACGTAGAGGGCCTTCTCGATCTCCTGTCCGTCCTCCGAGACCACCTTGCCAACACCGATGACTCCCCCGCTGACTATAGACCACAAATGTACAACTTTCATTGGTCAGCGGGCCGCACTTCAGCTCGTCGTTCCAGTAGTACGTGAAGACCCCATTGTCGCCTCGTGCTCCCATGTAGACGTTCCTGTGCGATACTCCCGCAGCGCAATATCCGTCCAAGGGCCAGAGTTCCAGCTCCAGAGGAGTGGGCGGAATCGTGGGAGTGGCGGTAGCAGTGGGACACGTGACGGAGGATGGTACGATAGGCAACGATTCATAATCCCCTGCCCACTCGAAGCGGGGGGCATAGACGAAGCCCTCCACGCTCTGGTCGTCCCTGATGTAGAACCAGCTCCCGTGCTCAGAGCGCCCCAGCACCGTGACCTGCTCCCCTGCCGAGACCCCACCTAGCTGTTGTGAGTCGGCAGCACATGGCGCGGCGAAGATGCTGGCGCCCTGGATTGCGGTTGCCACGTTGTCTGGGGTGGATGTCAGTGTGGGATGGTGTAGGTCGGTCACATCGTGGTGTTCTGGGCAGAGACAGCACCGGTGCATTGCTTCCACCAGCAGCTTATCCCGCACTGCTTTAGGGACCGCTCTCCGCCCTGCCATCGCTCCCCTTGCGTTACCACATCAGCCAATCACCAGCAATAGTGTATCCCATTTCAAAGGCGTTGTCAACCCTCTCAGGTATAAGATTTCTCGGCTCGCTCCAGTTGCTGCGCCCTGCGACTTCGCTCAGGGCAGGCTCCCTCCGCTCGCTCGAAATGACTGGACAAGATAGTAGCCGTTGCCCAAAGACTTTCCTAAAGGGTATATGCGCTACTGGCTCCTGCTGGATCTCCAGAGCAAAGCAGGTAACAACACCAAAGAGGAACACTACCCCAGTATTGCCTTGCGTGAAACATCCGTTGTGAGGCGAGGGGTATCCAGTCTCATTCACTACACAAACCGCGCAAACACCTGGTTTCCCAACAGCCGCCCCCGCGCCGTCAGGCGTGCCGCGCAATCGTCCCGCTCGAGCAGGCCAAGTTCCTGGAGTTCTCTCAGTTCCTCCCCAAACACATCCTCCATCGGTTCCCCGAACCGCGCCTCAAACATGCTGGCTTTAACCCCCTCCGCCAGGCGCAATCCCATCATCATCGTCTCTCCCATCTCCAGGCGCCGGTCAATCTCCTCCACCTCCTGGCGTGGGACAAGCTGGCAACTTGTCCCACAGGCCGCGATATACTCCCGTGGATGGTTCACGTTAGCCCACCGGCATCCTCCCAGCCAGGAGTGCGCCCCCGCCCCCACCCCTAACCACGGCTCGTTGCGCCAGTAGGCCAGGTTGTGCCGACACACGTAGGGGCTGACGAGCTCACTCAGCGTTTCAGTTTCAGGCCACCACTTTTGGGATTTGGAGTTTGGGGTTTGGGCTTTCAAGTCTGCTCTTGCCCAATTGGAGATTTCGTAGTGAAAGAAGCCGGCCTCCGCCAGCATCTCCTCCGCCAGTTCGTACATCTCCGCCGCCAGGTTCTCGTCTACAGGTGGCAACTCGCCGCTGGCGATGCGCTGCTCCAACACCGTCCCCTCCTCAACGCTCAGAGCATATAGCGAGAGGTGCTCCGGCTCAAGCGCCAACGCTGCCTCTAATGTCTCCCGCCAGCGGGACAGCGTCTGGGCCGGCAGGCCGAAGATAAAGTCCAGGTTTAGGTTGTCAAAGCCTGCGGCCCGCGCCGCCTCAATGGTCTCCACCGCCTGTGCTCGTGTGTGGATGCGGCCCAGGAGGCGGAGCTCCTCGTCGTGGGCTGATTGCACCCCCAGGCTGAGCCGGTTGACGCCCAGTTCCCGCAGGCCATGCAGATACGGTGGCGTCACCGTGCCCGGGTTCGCCTCCAGGGTGATTTCGGGGTCCGGTGAGACGTGAAACGTGAGACGTGAGACGCGAAGCAGTTGCGAAAGCAGGTCAAGGGGCAAGATCGAGGGGGTGCCGCCGCCGAAGTAGACCGTCGGCACAGTCAGACGTCCCCACCGTTCGCCGGCGGCCTCGATCTCCCGGCACACCGCCGCCACATAGTCCAGCACCAGGGATTCCAGCCCGGCGTAGGTGTTGAAGTCGCAGTAGGCGCACCGTGCCCGGCAGAAGGGCACGTGCACGTACAGCGCCACTGGATTTCGGATTTCGGATTGTGGATCGTCACCGCTTGCGCCCATGGCGTTGCTTGGCAGTGCGGCCCCGAAGCGACAAGGGTGGCGACGAGGTTACTACTCAGGCTACGCCGGTCGAGTAGGCGCGACTTGTGTTGAGCTTGTCGAGACAAGCGCCATATCGAGACCAAGCAGGTTATGCCAAGCCGCTCGCTTGGTTTCGATATGCTGTTCCCTTCGGTCACAGCTACTCAACCAGCGCTCGCTCAACACTGCATCCGGCCTGAGTAGTAACGTGACGAGTTCATCGGCTCCGCAGAGTGAGCCTTGCACTTGGGCGGCTGGTAACAAACCAATTTCTACAACCAACTCCAGCCAGTATGCAGCCTCGTCAGCTTCCTCCTCGACTTCGAGGAGAGCCCGCTCAATTTACCACATTCCGACCCGCCCGCACGGAAGCTACATATAGGGCAGCAATGCCTCCACCAGTGCCTCTTTGGGACGGTAACCCACAATGCGTGTCACCTCCGCCCCGTCCTTAAACAGGATCAGCGTGGGGATGCCGTAGATACCGTAACGGCTTGGCGTCTGCCGGTTGCTATCCACGTCCATCCTGGCCACGCAGAGCATCCCCTCATACTCCTCGGCGATGGCCTCGACGACTGGCGCGACCATCGTGCACGGCCCACACCACGCAGCCCAGAAATCCACCAGGATTGGCTGGTCGGCTTGGAGCACCTCATTTTCAAACGTATCGTCGGTCACTACGAGCGGTTCTGCCATTCTTTCCTCCTCAAATATGGCGTACATTATCCTACGGGAAGCTGCCTTTGTCAAGTGGCTTACCCAAATTGAACCGGGTTCGAGTGTGTCGCGTTGTCTACTTTCAGTTGCGCCAGCCAGCTCAAGAGGGTGTCCCGCTCTGCCAGTAGCCTCTCCAGATGGTGCTGATGTTGGCGCAGAGCCCGACGCGCCTGCTCTTCCTGTTCCAGCACAGACCGCAGTTGGCGCTCCCAGGTCGCCTTCTGTTTGCGCGCCTGGGCCAGCTTGGAGTGAGGGCAGGCAGGTTTGCTTTCACAAACGGGGCTCCAAGATTCCTGAAATCACGGTCGCCATCCCCTCCATCGTGGATAGGCCGACTTGGGAGCGGGCACAGATAGCGTTTGAGAAGAACCGCACCAACACCGGGAGTCCGAAACACCGCTACTTATTACGCGGGCTGATCCGCTGTGAATGCGGGGCCACCTATTGTGGTGTCACTCCCAGTATACCGCTTGAACCTGATCGAGGAGCAACGCCGGGCGGATTTGTGGAAGCGGGAAATGATCGGCGTGGTCGAGGTTCCGATTGCCCTTCAGGAACGGCTTGACGCCGGTGTGACTGGGAGGATAAACGTGCTGTGGTCGAGATGCTGGTCAAAGGCATCCAGATTGAGACGCAGGTCGACGGGACTGGAAAGCCCTACGCTGTGGCGCACGTCACCTATCGCTTTGAACGGCCCGACATATCAGAGACCCCTATACCTATCGAGTTGGAATCCCTATTTACTGGCGTTGAAATGGCGGTGAATTGGCAAGCACACTCGTACCCTTTTTTCAATCGCACCGCTGTGTTATAATGGGCCGCAAGGGGGAGTAATAATGAGCAATGCTCTTTCGCTGCGCCTTAATGTGAGGGGTGTGACGCTTTCGTGGGCAAAAGGCCCCTCGCTCCACGACGTCGGCGCCGTGGCACACTACCGCGTAGAGGGAGAGGCCCACACCCTGCGCCTGGCCCATCCCGATCACGCCGCCACTGCCGACGGCCTGCGGGCCCTCTGGTGTTGGGAGGTGGCCGAGGATGGCGGTGACGTCTGGCTTGAGGTAACCAACGTTGGGCCTGCCGCTCTCCTGCTCGACGCGCTCGACGTCATTTCCACCGAGGGGCAGGCCCTCGATCTAGGCCATCCCCCTCACCGGTGGGTCTTTTACCAGAACGGCTGGGGGTCCTGGTCTCCCGCCTTTGCCCGTCGCCTCGGCGACAGCCTCTACACCGACCCCGGCACTCCCGACTATCGCCGGACGCACCAGCCTCATTGGGACCCCGCTCGCGCCAACGACCTGAGCAGCGAGTGGGTCACCGTCCTTCATTGTTCATCGTCCAATTGCTCACTGCTTGTGGGATTTGTGACGATGGCAGACCAGTTGGGCGAAATTCGGCTGGCTTCCGACGGAGTCGGCCTGGTTGCCCGCTGTCACCTGGACGGTGTGACCTTGCATCCCGGCGAGACATTGCACTCCGAGCGGCTGTGGGTGCGCGCTGGCCCTGATCCGGTCATGCTGCTGGAGGAATGGGCCGAGCGCGCCGGGCGTGAGATGCAGGCACGAGTTCCGCCCACCCCGCCGACCGGCTGGTGCACCTGGTACTACTTCTACGGCGAGAACACCGGCGACGACGTGTTGGAGAACGTGGAGGCCATCACCCGCCACGACCTGCCTCTGGACGTGATTCTGCTCGACGACGGCTACCAGACCGCCGTTGGCGACTGGCTCTCGCTGGATGCGGAGAAGTTTCCCCAGGGCATGGAGCCGGTGACGGCGGCCATCCGCGCCGCTGGTCGCACCCCCGGCATCTGGACCGCGCCCTTCGGCGCGGCGGCTGGCTCCCGTCTCTTCGCCGAGCACCCCCACTGGGTGCTGCGGGACGAGGCGGGGGAGCCGCTGGTGGGCTGGACTCATTGGGGGGTGGATTGCTACGCGCTGGATTGCACCCACCCGGAGGTGCTGGGCTGGCTGCGGGAGACCTTTGGACGGATGCGGGCCGAGTGGGGGATGGAGCTCTTCAAGATTGACTTCATCTTCGCCGCCGCGCGTCCAGGCCGGAGGCACGATCCCACCGCGACGCGCGCGCAGGCGTTGCGCCGTGGGGTGGAGGCGATACGGGAAGCCATTGGAGACGACGCCTTTCTGCTGGGCTGCGGCGCGCCGCTGGGGCCATGCGTGGGTCTGGTGGACGGGATGCGAGTGGGACCGGACGTGGACCCCAACTGGCATCCAATCTGGAGCCACGACCTCTCGATGCCCTCGACGGAGAATGCGCTGCGCAACAGCCTGGCCCGCGCTCCCCTCCACGGACGGTTGTGGGCCAATGACCCCGACTGCCTGCTGGTGCGCCAGCGAGGTGGGGATATGGACCTGGTACTGAACGAACTGCGCACGCTCACGGCGCTCGTGGCGCTGCTGGGTGGGCTGACGCTCGATTCCGACCACCTGCCAGCGATCCGCCCGGGGCGGCTCAAGTACCTGCGCCAGGCACTGCCGCCCACGGGAATCTCGGCCCGGCCGGTGGATCTCTTCGAGAACGAGATGCCGCGCCTGCTCCTGCTACCCATCGTCCGCGACTGGGGGTGCTGGTGGATCGCCGGTGTGGTCAACTGGAGCGACCGCACGACCGAGACCACCGTCCATCTGAGCAGCCTGGGCCTGCCGCCGGGCCGCTACCACGTCTACCACTACTGGCGGCGCCGCTACCTGGGCGTGACCGATGATCAAGTCACCATCCACCGCCACCAGCCGCACGAGACGGCGGTGCTGTTGTTCAAGCCCGTCTCCGAACACCCCGATCTGTTGACCACTACGTTTCACGTCTGTCAGGGAGCCGTAGAGGTGGCAAGCGTCAAACGTCAAGCGTCAAGTGTGGAAGTGGTGCTGGAGAAGGCAGGACGCCAATTTGGAGAGGTGCTGTTTACGGTGCCGGAGAGATGGCGGGCAGTGGAGGTACGGGTGGATGGCGTCCGGCGTTCCCTGGTGTCGGTTGCTCCAGGCGTGGTGAGCCTGGGATTAACGCTGAGGGGACAGGCAGAGGTGGGAATACATTTTGAGGAGGAGAACGCATGACGTTGCAGGTAAAGAACACGCTGACTCGGCGTCTGGAGCCTTTTGAGACTATCGAGGACAAAGTGGTCAAAATGTACGTCTGTGGCCCGACCGTCTACGACCGGGCTCACATCGGTCACGCGATGTCCGCGATTGTTTTCGACGTCATCCGGCGCTACTTGGAGTACCTGGGCTACCGGGTGATCCACGTGATGAATTTCACTGATGTGGACGATAAGATTATCAACCGGGCTAATGAGTTGGGTCTGCCATCCCTTGACCTGGCACAGCGGTACATTGACGAATGGTTCGAGCACGTGCGGGCGCTGAATCTTCTGCCCGTTCACCACGCTCCACGAGTCAGCCAGATTATGCCGCAGATCATCGAAATTGTTCGGACACTCATCAAGAAAGATTATGCCTACGTGATGGATGGCGACGTGTACTACCGGGTGCGCAAGTTCGCCGACTACGGTAAGCTGTCCGGTCGCAATTTGGAGGAAGCGTTGGCAGGTACCCGCGTGGCCGTGGACGAGCGTAAGGAAGACCCCCTGGATTTCGCCCTTTGGAAGGCGGCGAAGCCAGGTGAGCCTTACTGGAAAGCTCCCTGGGGGCGGGGACGGCCCGGCTGGCACATCGAGTGCACGGCGATGGCTGTCTACTACCTGGGAGAGCAGATTGACATTCACGGCGGAGGCACCGACCTCATCTTCCCCCACCACGAGAACGAAATCGCCCAGTCGGAGGCGTATACGGACAAGAAGCCCTTTGCGCGCTACTGGCTGCACAACGGGATGCTGCAATTACGTGGTGAAAAGATGTCCAAGTCCCTGGGTAACCTGGTGACGATTGAGGAGTTCCTGGACGAGCACGAGGCCGATGTACTGCGGTTGGTAGTCCTCTCTTCCCACTACGGTAAGCCGCTGGGGTACGATGATGAGGTGGTGGCGGAAGCGGAGCAGGCGTTGCGCCGTTTGCGGGGAGCACTGCGGCCTCCTGTGGGCGCTCTCACTGAAGGCGGTGCGGTGAAGAGCCTGAAGGCGCAGGTGGCCGCCGTTGCGGAGGGTTTCCGTGCGGCGATGGACGACGATTTCAACGCGGCCGGAGCGCTGGGGCACGTTTTCACTCTGGTGCGGGCGATCAACGCGGCGCGTGATGCTGGCGTCGGTGGGGAGCCTTTTGCAGAGGCTCAGGCCGCCTTCCGTGAGTTGACGCGGGTGCTGGGGCTGGAGCTGCGGGAGGAGGGAGGGAAGGGGGCGGACGTGGCTCCCTTCATCGAGGCGCTCGTCGAGGTGCGCGCGGCGCTGCGCCGGGAGAAGCAGTGGGCACCGGCCGACGATATCCGCGACCGGTTGGCCGGGCTAGGCGTGGCGCTGGAGGATGGGCCGCAGGGGACGGAGTGGCGGTGGGGATGACGGAGATTCGAGAACCGAACAAGCTCCCGCCGGTTGACACTTTTGTATCCCACCTGTATAATCGCAACTGCGGTTCGATTCGGAGTTACGAGGCTGCCCCAGACGCAGTCGAGCACTGAGGAGAGGCTCTGGAGTATGCCGACAGTTCTGAGAGTGGGGCCATAGAGGAGGATCTCCTGGAGGCGTGGTATGAGTACTTTGGATATTAAACCTGGTGAACGTGTGAAGGATGTGCGTTTCAGGGAGGATTCTCTGATCGTAGACCTCATTGACGGGCGTACGATTATAGTCCCGTTGGCATGGTATCCTCGGTTGCTACATGCCACGCCGGAACAGCGAGCCCATTGGGAGATATGCGGTGGTGGCTATGGTATTCACTGGTCGGACATAGATGAAGACTTAAGTACGGAAGGTTTGTTACGAGGTGCGCCTGCTCCTCGAAGCCTGCCACGCCGTGCCCCTGCTCCACGCAAGGGTGTGCCGGTCTATACGGGAGCCACGTAGCATCTCACCTCAGCCGCACCGGAAAGCGGTGAATCCCGAAACCGCCAGAGTTTTTCATATCCACCGTCTCCTCCTCGCCGCATACGGCGACCACCCCTGGCACGCTCGCGATCCCGTCGCCGTGCTCGTTTCCACCATCCTCTCCCAGAACACCAACGACGTCAATCGGGATCGGGCCTTCGAGCGGCTACGGGCCAGGTGCCCCACCTGGGAGGCGGTCCGCGACGCGGATCTGGAAGACTTGATGGAGGCGATCCGCCCGGCAGGGCTGGCCCCTACCAAGGCGCCTCGCATCCAGGGGGCACTGCAACGGGTCACCGCCGAGCGGGGGGAAATCTCTCTGGACTTCCTGGCCGACCTGGAGCTGGAGGCGGCGCGAGCGTGGCTGCTGAGCATCCCCGGCGTCGGCCCCAAGACCGCTGCCATTGTCCTGCTCTTCGCGCTGGGGCGACCTGCCTTCCCGGTGGATACCCACGTTCATCGGGTGGCCCGGCGGCTAGGGTTCATCCCAGACAGGGCTTCCCGTGAGAAAGCCCACCAACTGTTGGAACGACTCGTCCCACCCGCAATCTACTACTCTTTCCACCTCAACCTTATCGCCCACGGCCGCGCCGTCTGCCACGCCCGTGGCCCCGAGTGTGCGCGGTGCATTCTTCAGGACCATTGCGCCCACTACGCATCCAGCGTCCAGTGACCAGAATGAATGGCTTGACGTTCGTTCTTGGTTGATATACCATGTGCAGCGAGCAGGAGGGTAAGTAATGCGCATAGGCCAACTGACGGAGGTCTACAGTCCGGTTATCAATGGGGTGACCAACTTTATCTCTCTCCACAAGCATACCCTCGAATCGTGGGGGCACAAGGTCTTTGTCTTTACGCTGGGCCACGAGGATTACGAGGACGATGAATTGCATGTCATTCGCTCCTCAGCCATCCCACTTTCCAACACAGGCTACTACCTCAGTTTCCGGTTCTCCCGCCGCGCTCGGAAAAAGATTAAGACGATGGACGTGCTGCATGTGCATCACCCGTTCATCAGCGGGCGACAGGCGGTAAGCCTGGGCAAGCGGCACAACATCCCGGTTGTGTTCACCAACCATACGCGCTATCACCTGCAGGCCCGTTACTACATCCCCTTCATTCCGGAGGAGTTCTCGCGGGCTTTCCTGGAGGCATATCTGCCCCATTTCACCGACCAGTGCGACCTGGTGGTTGCCCCTTCATGTGGGATAAAGCGGGTGTTACAAGAATTGGGCGTGACCTGTCACATCGAGGTCATCCCTAACGGCGTGGACGTGGCGCAGTTTCAACGTCCTCCCGCGCCGCTCTCGAAGCGCGATCTGGCCCTGCCTGACCACGCAGTCGTGGCGATCATAGTGGGACGTTTGGGGCCGGAGAAGAACCTGTCTTTCCTGCTACGCGCTTTCACTTACATCGCCACTGAGGTGCCGGACTTGCACCTTGTCGTCGTCGGCCGTGGCCCGGAGGGAGAGCACCTCGGAGAGATGGTGCGCTTGCTGGGATTGGCCCCACGGGTCCACCTGATCGGCGAGGTGCCCTACGAGGAAGTCCCCAACTGGTTGGCGATGGCCGATTTCTTTGCCTTCTCATCGGTAAGCGAGTCACATCCTCTGGCCGTGCTGGAGGCGCTGGCCGCCAACCTGCCCGTGTTGGCCATCCCTAGTCCTGGGGTCGAAGACACTATCGAGGATGGCGTCAATGGTCTGCTCAGCTCTGAGGACACGCACGTCTTCGCAGCGCAGATGCGTCGCCTGGCGACGGAGTCGGACTTGCGGGCACGGCTGGCCGCCGGGGCGCGGAAGACGTGCGGTCAGTACGATATCCACCACACCTCGGCCACGCTGCTGGCCCACTACGAGCGACTGGTGGAGGAACGTGCGCGTGGGCAGGCGGGGGATTCTGACGTGGAATAAGCGTGGAGGTGGAGGAATTGCAAAGGGTACTGGGGTGGGTAGTGCCCCTGTAAAGTGTTGTTGTGCGCAAGCTCGCCCGGACGTTCACGTCCGGGCTGACAAACAAAGCCCTGCGGGCTGACATCCAGCCCCCGAAGGGGGCTTTGCTTGCTTAGCCGGGCGGTTTAGCGGGGCGAGCAAGCAGCAACAATACTCAAGAGGAGCACTACCCTGGGGTGAAACACGAAAAACGACCGGGGCCCGCTCGCGCGGTACTGTCCGGATTCACCCGGGGGCTGGTTTCCCTACACCGTCCCGAGGAGGCCGGACCACCCGGTTTATAAATATACTACCACAAGCGGCACAGAATGTCAGGCAGGAGATGAGTGACGCGAGGGTAAAACTGGGGCGGCGGGGAGAGGAGCTGGCCATCGCGGAATTGACCCGCCGTGGCTATGAGATCGCGAGCCGCAACTGGCGCTGCCAGGCCGGTGAAGTGGACGTCGTGGCCCGCCGGGACGAGGTGTGGGCCTTCTTCGAGGTGCGCACGCGGCGCGGGCGGGGGTTCGGCACGCCGGAGGAGTCGCTGACGCCGGCCAAGCAGCGGCGTATGGTTGACGTGGCGCTGACCTACCTGGGCGAACACGATCTGAACGACGTGGACTGGCGGGTGGGGCTGGTGGCGGTGGAGATGGACCGGGCGGGCCGGCTGCTGCGGGTCGAGGTGTATGAGAGTATTGGGTGAGGGGCAAGAGGCAGGAAATATGATGCAGGAGAGCGGAGAAGCAGAGGAGCAAGGGAGCAAAGAAGTAATCCACAATCCGCAATCCGCAATCTGCAATCCCTTGTTGGTCATCGTCGGGCCGACGGCGGTGGGCAAGACGGCCCTTTCACTCCACCTGGCCGAAAGGCTGGGAGGCGAGATCGTCTCCGCCGACTCTCGCCTGTTCTACCGTGGGATGGACATCGGTACGGCCAAGCCCACGCCCGAGGAACGTGCCCGCGTGCCCCACCATCTGATTGACATCGCCGCGCCCGACGAGACGGTGGGACTGGCCGAGTTTCAGGAGCACGCCTACGCCGCCATCGCGGACATCCACGCTCGTGGAAAGCTGCCACTGTTGGTTGGGGGCACGGGGCAGTACGTGCGGGCCGTCGTGGAAGGGTGGCGCGTCCCCCGCGTCCCGCCCGACCCCGCGCTGCGTGCCCGTCTGGAGGCCCGCGCTGAGCAGGAGGGGGCCGCGGCACTGCACGCCCATCTGGCTCGGCTGGATCCCGCCGCCGCGCAGCGCATTGACCCCCGTAACCTCCGCCGGGTCATCCGCGCGTTGGAAGTTTGCCTGATCACGGGTCGGCCTATCTCCGAGCAGCAAGGCAAGCAGCAGCCTCACTATCGCGTCCTGCAGATCGGGCTGACGATGGGGCGGGAGGCTCTCTACACCCGCGCCGACCGGCGAGTGGAGGAGATGATGGCCGCCGGTCTGGAGCGCGAAGTACATCGGTTGGTGGAGGGGGGGTATGGGTGGCGCCTCCCGGCGATGTCTGGACTGGGGTACGCGCAGTTCAGGCTCTATTTTGAGAGGCAGACCACGCTGGAGGAAGTTGTGGCGGAGATCAAGCGGGCGACGCGCCGCTTCATTCGCCACCAGTACAACTGGTTTCGCCTCAACGACCCTGCCATCCGCTGGTTTGACGTCGCCGAGACGATGGCGGAGGAGATTGAAGCTGTGGTAGGAGAGTGGCTGGAGGGGTAAAGTCAATGCAAATACGCCTGGCAGGCCCGAGAGACCTGGAAGCGTGTGCTGCGCTGGATCACTCTTACACGACCGATCACGTCTGGCAGATGGAGGTGCGGGAGGAGAACGGCGTGCCGACGGTCTCCTTCCGGCTGGCACGCCTGCCCCGCGAGATGAGGGTCAACTACGCCCGCCAGGATGAGGGTTTGCTGGCCGGGTGGCAGCAGCGGGATGGTTTCCTGGTGGCGGGGGAGCAGGGGTATATTCACGGGTACGTAGGGCTGACCGCCCAGGTCGAGCTGGGCATCGCACGGGTGGGCGACCTGGTCGTGGATCGGCCCTCCCGGCGGCGTGGTATCGGCACGGCGCTGTTGCGTGCCGCTGCGCAGTGGGGGCGCGAGCAGGACCTGGGGTGGCTGCTGGTCGAGGTGCAGACGAAGAACTACCCGGCGATTCGGTTCTGCCGGTCGCGAGGATTGACCTTTTGCGGCTACAACGATCACTACTGGCCAAGCCGCGACATTG
This sequence comes from Anaerolineae bacterium, assembly GCA_046760785.1. GTDB lineage: Bacteria > Chloroflexota > Anaerolineae > B4-G1 > B4-G1 > JBHIET01. The sequence continues at coordinate 17,397 of JBHIET010000061.1, forward strand.
CGCTGTTCTTCGGAGAGTCGTTGTGATAGCCGGCTTACAACGGCGAGAAGTCACGCAGGACGAGGGGCAGGAAAATGTGGTTGTGGTTGGCAGTGATCGAACCGATGGTCGTGACGTCGTAGGCGGCGTCGTACCCGCTCAGGCTGCCGGTGGCGGTGACGACGGTCGTATCCTGCGTGCCGAGCGTAGCTGTCGAGGGGGTCTGCACGGTGACGGTGACGGGGACGGAGCCGAAACCTCCCAGCGTACCGGTCAGCCCTCCCGACAGCGCGGCGACGGTGACGGTGTAGCCCTGAGATGAGGTGTAGGTCAGGGTAAAGGTCTGCGTCTCGTTGATGAGGTTGGTCAGCGCGTGGGTGTAGACGGCCTCTTGGCCAGTCAGGACCTTTGTGCTCCGGTCGGGCGAAAGCAGGTCTGCGGTGCGAAAGTCGGCCTCGTTTGGCCCGTTCCAGGGCAGATACAGCCAACGGCTTTGGCTATCACCGGGCCAGTAGAGCAGCCGCACGCGCCAGCGGTAAACGGTGCCTCCGGTGAGGCCGTCCACCGTCTGGCTCAGGACGACGCTGGTGGACGGCACGTCGGTCCAGGTGAGGCTGGTGCCGGAGATGGCGGTGGTAGCGGTGAAGGGGACGCCCAAGGGAGCGAGTTGCCACTGGAGTGTGGTTGAGGTAACCACCTGCGGCGGCTGGGCGATCACCTGCAGGTGCACCTGGTTGGCGGAGTTGGAGCGGCCCAGGGGAGCGATGGGGGTGTAGGTGTCGCTCTGCAACTGGCGCGGGCGGGCCAAGAGGTCGTCTTCGCCACTCCCCAGGTAGACGAAGGCGGCTCCTTCGTCCGACTGCCCGTCGTTGTATGTGGGCGCACCGACGATGACGTCGCCGTAACCGTCGCCGTTGACGTCGCTGGCGCTGGAGACGTCAAAGCCGTATCCGGCTCCTTGCTGGTCGCCCTCGACGCTCCAGGTGGGTGTGATGACCAGTCCTCCTGCCCCACCAGCGTAGACGAAGGCCGCTCCCTCGTAGTCCTCCCCGTCTGCGTAGTTGGACGCGCCGACGATCACATCAGCGTAGCCGTCGCCGTCCACGTCCCCGGCAGTGGCTACGGAGACGCCGAACTTGGCGTCGTGGGAGCTTCCTTCCTCGCTCCAGGCCGGGCTGGTGGCCAGTCCTCCCGACCCGCCGTGGTAGACGAAGGTTGCCCCCGCGTGCCAGTGTTCCCCCGTCTGACGAAACGCTCCCAGGATGACGTCGCTGTAGCCATCGTCGTTCACGTCCCCGGCGGTGGCGACGGCGCTTCCTGTCTCGGAATCGGTGGCGACGCCAGTGGCCATCCAGTCGGGAGTCGGGCTGAGTCCCGCTGCCGAGCCGTGGTAGACAAAGCCGGTGCCGTCGAGCGTGCCGGGGTTATCGTACCAGGGCGCGCCGACGATGAGGTCGCTGTAGCCATCGCGGTTCACATCACCGGCGGTGGAGGCCGAGGTGCCATAGTTGGCGTAGCCCTGGCCGCCCTCGTCGCTCCAGGCGGGGATGGTGGACAGGCCGGCCGGCCCTCCGTAGTAGACGAAGACCGCGCCCTCGTTTGTCTCGTCGGCGTCGTAGCCGCTGGCGGTGATGACCACGTCGGAGTAGCCGTCGCCGTTCACGTCGCCGGCGGTGGCGACCGCCTGGCCAAAGCGGGCGTTCTCCTGATCGGTGGGATGGACGACCCAGACGGTGGTGGTGACGAGGCCGGTCGGCCCGCCGTAGTAGACAAAGGCCGCCCCCTCGTCGCTTTCCTCTGCGTCATAGTACGGCGCGCCGACGATGACGTCGCTGTAGCCGTCGTTGTTCACGTCCCCGGCGCTGGCGACGGCCTGGCCGAAGCGAGCCTCTGACTGGTCGCTTTCCCCTGTCCAGGCCGGCTCGGTCGCGGGACCTTCCGGCCCGCCGAGGTGGAGGAAAGCGGCCCCTTCGTCGTTCTGGCCGTGGTCGTAGCGAGGAGCGCCGACGATGACGTCGGCATAGCCGTCGCCGTTCACGTCCCCGACGGCAACGGCCCACCCCAGCAAGGCGACGGCCTGGTTGCCCGTAGTACTCCAGGTGGGGGTGATGACCAGGCCGGTGGTAAGGCGGGGGGTGGCGCTGGGGTCGTCTGTGGCGATGTGTGGAGTGTGTTGCATGGAGCGTGTCACGTGTTGTAGGCCGTGGGCCGCGTGAGGTACGGCGTTGGGAGAAGGGAAAATCGCCAGTGGCGGGAGCAGGATCAGGACACCAAGGGTAGCCCGCAGGATGGTCGGTAATTGGTTTATCCGTTTCATCAACTTGCCTCCTCACTTTGGGAAGGGCTGGGGGAACGTGGAGCTATGCCTGCTTCTCGGTCAAAAGAACCCTACAACTACCAGTCCTTCAGGGCAAGTGGCAAGAAGACCCGCAGTCGCTGGTAAGCCACCTTCAAGGTGCTATCGACGGGATATGGGTAGTTGTCCAGCTCATGGTACGCAATGGTTGCCAGCCCTGCCGAGTTCACAGCGGCCCACAATTGGGAACCGTGTTCGGGTCCAGTGCAACGTACGGGCGTGCACTTTGAGGGCTGCCGGAGCCAGGTCGTCTGACGCGTCTTGGTAGGCGATAATCGGGTATCCAGCACCATCTTCTGCCAGCGCCACCCCCATTGAGGTCAGGCTGGTTCCCATATCATCGATCTCATCGCACTGCCACTCCCATTGCAGGCTGACGCTTATGTTCTGGCCGGGGTGTACAGCTAACCAAAACACACGTTCTGCCAATAAACCACCAATAACCCGGTAGCTATTATATACCCTTGTTCATCGCTGCACAAATCAATCACCCGCAGCAAGCTGCAGGGTATGATGGGAATCTCTTACCCGCAGAGCACGGCAAGCCGCCAGGAGTCAAACCAGATTCAGAATTGAACAGGAGGAAACCCACGAGCCGACATCGCAAGAAGCTGCTTGACCAAGCACGTGACATCTTGCGCGAAGGACACTATCCATCCACACCGAAGAAGCCTACGTCGGCTGGATCCGGCGCTTCATCCTCTTCCACGACAAACGACGTCCGCGCGAAATGGCCGCTCCAGAGATCGAGGCCTTCCTCACCCACCTGGCGGTGAACCGGAACATCGCCGCCTCCACCCAGAACCCCCTGCACTGAGCAAAGTCGAAGTGAGGCCCTCAGCGCCCTGCTCTTTTACAAAGAAGTGTTACACCAGCAGTTGGGACCTATCAACGCCCTGCGCGCCAAAAAGCCCAGGCGCTTGCCCACCGTCCTGACCAAAGAAGAAGTACGCCGCGTCTTTGACCATCTCTTAGTACAGCCTTCCGCAAGTTCGCTCCCAATTTATCCGGTGCCAGCGCGGGGCTGAAGACCCCGCGCTGAAAGAACGAA
>JBHIET010000062.1:0-20077 GCA_046760785.1 Anaerolineae bacterium
GGGGCTGGGAACCCAATCCAGCACCGGCTCTTCAGGCCGGTGCGGATATGCCGGCTCTTCAGGCCGGTGCTGAAAACACCTTGCCCGCCAGCGCCCGCGCGATGCGGGCCGCCACGCGAGCGTTGTTGAGCAGCAGCGCTTCGTTGGCGCGGCGCGCCCGCCCGCCGGTCAGTTCCACCAGCCGCGCCAGCAGGAACGGCGTCAGCGCCTTACCGCTCACGCCGGCCGCCTCTGCCTCCTCCACCGCCTGCGCAATGGCCGCTTCGGCCTCGTCCGCCGGGAGTTCGTCGGCCTCGGGGACCGGGACGCAGACCAGGAGCGCTGCCGAGAGGCCCAACTCCGCCCGTGCCTGCGCCATCTGTCCCACTTCCTCCGGCGTCTCGACCCGCGCATCTACACCCAGCCCCGAATGGCGGCTGTATAAGGCGGGGAACTCGTCCGTGCCGTAGCCGATCACCGGCACGCCGTGGGTCTCCAGGTGTTCCAGTGTGCGCGGCAGGTCGAGGATGGCTTTGGCTCCCGCGCAGACGACGATGATGGGGGTGGAGGCCAGCGCGGTGAGATCGGCCGAGACGTCCTCGGGATGACCCCGGTGCGCGCCGCCGATGCCGCCGGTGGCGAAGACGTGGATGCCCGCCCGGTGCGCCAGGTGCAGTGTCGCAGCGACGGTCGTGCCGCCGCTGCCACCTTGGGCCAGGACGAGGGGCAGGTCGCACAGGCTGACCTTGCGGGCCGCCCGGTTGGAAGCCAGCCGCGCCACCTCCTCCTCAGAGAGCCCCACCCGCGCCTCTCCCTCCAGTACAGCGATGATGGCCGGAAGCGCGCCCTCTTCGTGCACCGCCGCCTCCATCCGCTGGGCCACCTCCAGGTTGGCCGGAGGTGCAAAACCGTGGGTGATGAGCGCCGATTCCAGCGCCACCACTGGCCGACCGGCTATCAGCGCTACAGCGATGTCCGAGGAAGTGTTCATTAACACTGTGAAACATCCAGTTGGTGCCAGAAACCAGGTCAACCGGAAAGCCAATTGGTGACGGCGGGTTAAGCGGCACAACGGCAGAGATTATACCACGAAGTTCTCTGTTCCCGCAAAAGGCTATTATGCTGCCCGCACGTGAAGAATCCAAGTTGTTTGGTCGCACTTGCGCTTAGTGTCATCTTGGTGTAAAAACGGTTCCAATGGAGATTTCTCGACTTCCTTCAACTTCGCTCAGAACAGGCTGCTCGGAATGACATACCACGGGAGCCTGAGCAGTAACCAAAGGAGGGCTATAGCATGTCCCAGTCCCTATTCGGTCCAGACACTTTGAGCGACGGCCCTCCGCCCCAGGTAGACGTCTACACCGACGGCGGCTGCGATCCCAACCCCGGCCCCGGCGGTTGGGGCGCCATCATCTGTTGGGGCGACAGGGAATGGCTGCTCAGTGGCAACGATCCCAATACCACCAACAACCGGATGGAGCTTCACGCCGCAGCAGCAGCCCTGGCGCTGCTGGAAGGGCTCCTTGGCCGCTGCCAGGTGGACCTCCACACCGACTCCCAGTACCTGCGCCAGGGCATCACCGAATGGATAGATGACTGGGTGAGTCGCGGCTGGCGCACCAGAGGTAAGCAGCCGGTCAAGAACCAGGATCTGTGGCGCGTGCTCCACCGGCTGATCCAGGCTCACGACGTGACCTGGCACTGGCTGAAGGGACACGCGGGGCACCCTCTCAACGAGCGGGCCGACCGGCTGGCGACGGAGGCGCTGCGAGCGCTCCACCGTCCCCATGGCGGGCCGGATGCGCATCAACCCACCGACGACGGCCGTCCCACTGTCGAGATTTTCGTCAAGGCTTCCTGCCGGGGCGCCCAGGGGCAGGGCGGCTGGGGAGCCGTGCTGCGCATGGGTGAGCACACCAAGTCCCTCAGCGGCGGCGAGCCGACGACGACGGCCAACGCCATGCTCATCCAGGGCGCGACCGAGGCGCTGCGAGCGTTGACCAAGCCATGCCGTGTGACCCTCTGCTCCGACGCCAAATACCTGATCGAAGGCGCTTCGCGCTGGGTGAAAAGGTGGCAGGCTCGCGGTTGGCGGACTAAGGACGGCAAGCCGGTCGTCAACCGGGCTGCGTGGGAATCACTCCTGGAGGCTGCCCGTCCACACCACGTCACCTGGCTGCTGGTCCAGGGGGATGCTGCCCCTGCCGATCTGGCTCGGGCCGGTAAGTTGGCGGTCGAGCCTGCCAAGTCGGGCGGGGCGGACACTTGAACGGTCGCGCTTGCCTTTTCCTTCATCTCTGGTAAACTTCCACTTTGCCGCCGTCTGGCGGCGCTTTCGCGATGGAGGAGTGGGCGGTGATGATAGCACTGCGGCGTTGGTCACACTTGATCCAGGTGTGTCTGCTGTGCATCATAGCAGCCTGCTCATGCCCTACGCCGGAGCAACCACCTGAGCAGATGGAATCTCCCACGCCACCCACTCCTGTGGCAACTCCCACTTCGATCCCTTCCCCCGCCTACTCTGGCACCTACACAGGCACGCCCACACCCAACCCGACGCCCGCTGATCGCTCCAACGGCACGGGTGTGGAATCGTACATCGTGCAGCCCGGCGAAACGCTGGGTTTGATCGCTGCCGTGTTCGGCTGCACCGTCGAGGAGATCACCGCCGCCAACGGCCTGTCGGACGCGAACAGCATCAGCGCCGAGCAGGTGCTCTACATCCCTGTCACTGCTACGGAGACCGGCCCGTATCTCAAGCTGCTCCCCGACAGCGAGCTGGTCTACGGCCCGGCCTACATCCACTTTGACCTGGCGGGCTTCGTGGCCGGACAGGGCGGCTACCTGGCGGGCTACACCGAGGAGGTCGAGGGGCGACTGCTGACAGGGACAGAGATCGTCCAGCTCGTCTCTCAGCGCTTCAGCGTGGGGCCACGGGTTTTGCTGACGTTGTTGGAACTGCAGTCCGGGTGGGTCACCCAGCCGCAGCCCGCCGCTGAGACGCTCGTCTATCCACTGGGCCACGTCCAGGACTGCCATGAGGAACTATTCCAGCAACTGAGTTGGGCGGCGGTACGGCTCAACGAGGGCTACTACGGTTGGAAGCGGGGCGACTGCACGACGGTGCGCCTGGCCAACGGGCTCCGCGCCGCGTTCGCGCCGGGGCTCAACCCGGGCACTGCTGGTGTGCAGAACTGCCTGGCCGAACTCTCCGCCAACTGGGACGAATGGCTGGCGCTGACCGGCCCCGATGGCTTCCTGGCTACCTACGAGCAGTTTTTCGGCAACCCCTTCGCCTACACGGTGGACCCGCTGGTGCCGCTTGATTTGGTGCCGCCGGAGCTGCGGTTGCCGTGGGAGGCTGACCACACCTGGTACTTCACCGGCGGCCCGCACGGGGGTTGGGGGAGCGGCAGTGGCCGTGCCGCGCTCGACTTTGTGCCGGGCGATAAGATACCCGACTGCACCGTTTCAAGAGAGTGGGTCACGGCTGCTGCGCCGGGGCTGGTTCTGCGCAGCGAGAACGGCGAGGTGGTGGTGGATCTCGACGGCGATGGCTTCGAGCAGAGCGGCTGGGTGTTGCTCTACATGCACGTCTATGCCAAGGACCGCGTCGAACCAGGCACGACCCTGCAGCGGGGCCGGCCCGTCGGGCATCCCTCCTGCGAGGGCGGCTTCGCCGACGCGACGCATCTTCACCTCGCCCGGCGCTACAACGGCGAGTGGATCCCCGCTGGCAGCGGCTCGGTGCCGATGGTGCTTTCGGGGTGGACAGCCCACGAGGACGCGATGCCCTACGAGGGCACGCTGACGCGCGGCGACGAAGTGCGCACCGCCTGCGAGTGTTGGGACGACGACCTCAATGGCCTGGTCTCCGACAATACCCCTTGATTCCAAGTTCGCGCATCACGTTTCGCGCTTCACGTCACGGATGGGCAGCGCGCCGCCCAACTGCTGGACCGCCTGGCGCACGGCCTCCGGGTCTGGATCGCGCAGGGCATGGGATGGGGCGGAGCGGTCACCCACGGTGATGGCCACGGTGCCGGTGCGGCAAGGGATGGCCATGTCCACCATGTACTTGACGCCCCCCTCGCGCACCAGGAACTCCCGCTCAGGGTAGAAGCCAGCTTCTTTGAGAGTGACGAACAGGCCATCGGCTCCAGAAGCGTAGAGATCGTTGACTTCCTCAGCGGCGGTGAAGCGATCCCACGTAGTCTCGATGAAGGTGATGCGCCGCCAGCGGAGACTGGGGATGGGGCGCTCCAGTTGCATCAGCGGCCCCAGTTGGAGCTTGTAGTACACCTCGTCGGCGCGAGGATGGTCGGGCTGGTCGGGGAGCAGGTCACGGCGGCGGACCAGCTCGTGGCCGCGCACGGGGCCATACCAGCGGATGGACCACTTATCGTCGCCGAAGACCTTGGTGAAGTAGAAGGCCAGCACAACTGCCTCGGTGGTGCTCTGGGGCGCATACTTCTGAGGGATGCGGTACCACCCCTCGTCCCGCGCGGTCTCAAAGGCGCGTCGGTCGTTCATGATGGCGACGAGGACACGGTCAGATGCGTAAAACATAGCGCTTCGCTCCTATGCGGGGTGACTGGGTGACTGGGTGATTGGGTTACTTGGCGGAGGCACGTTGGCGTTTCTTGCTGTTGATGTATGCATTCAGCCTGGGAGCCAGAACGTGCATACGGTTCATCAGGTCATCGAAAATCGTATCGCTCATCAACCCGCGACTGTGGCTGCGTCCGACCCAGTGTTTGGTCTCGTACAATGAGCCGCGAGAATAATACAGGAAATTCAGTCTGTCGCCATAGTGATAGCGTCCATAACTCTCGGCGATGTTTGCCGCGATGGAGTCCGCCGCGCGCACCATTTGTTTGCCCACCGTGTCCTGGGCAAAGTACGACCAGGAGGAAACGATTTCCCAGATGCGGTCAGCCAACGCCACTGCCAGTTGATATACCTCGATTTCTTCTAGCTCCTGATACTTGGCCATAGTTCCCTCGAGTCACCGAGTCACCAAACCGCCAAGTCGCCTTAGCACCAGCTCCGGTGTCAGCGGCAACTCGTCGAACCAGACGGAGGTGGCGTCGTGGACAGCGGCGACCAGCGCCGGGGCCAGTGGGATGAAAGGCATTTCCCCCATTCCCCGCACGCCCCACGGGCCGCGTGGATCGGGCCGCTCGACGATGATGGACTCGACTTGGTCCGGCACATCAGCTATGGTGGGGATCAGGTAGGTGCTGAGATGTGGCGTCAGCACGCGTCCTCCCTCGACGATGAGGTTCTCACACGTAGCCCAGCCCACTGCCTGTACTACGCCTCCCTCGATTTGCCCGACGACGTTCTGCGGGTTGACCGCCCTGCCCACGTCGTCGGCGCAGACGACGCGCAGAATGCGCAGCTCTCCGGTCTCAGTGTCCACCTCCACTTCCACCGCCTGGGCGACGTAGCCGTAGGCGAAGTTGGGGACGCCGTAGCCGGTCTCAGGGTCGAAGGGGGTGGTCCTGGGGGCCAGATAGGTGTACTCAGCGACGGCTGGCCGCTCCTCGTCCCGCCAGCGCTTCAGCGCCGCTGCTGCCGCACCCCGAACGGCATTGCCGGCCATAAATGTCGTGCGCGAGGCGGAGGCGGAGCCAGAGCTGCCGGGGCTGGTACCGCTGTCGGCGGCGGCCAGGTGCACTCGCCCCAGCGGCAGGTTCAGCGCCGCGGCTGCCATTTGATGGATGACGGTGTGGCTGCCTTGCCCCACGTCGGCGCTGCCGATATGGACCATCGCCTCCTCGATTTCCGCTTCGCCGCGCAGCTCTACCTTCGCCCAGCAATTCTCCTGGTAGCCGAAGGAGAAGCCGGCGTTCTTGAAGCCGACGGCGAGACCGATGCCGTTGCGTATTGCGTACTGTGTATTGCGTATTTGCGGTTTTTGCCAGCCCTGGTCGGTCTGTTGCCAGCCGGCGGCGCGGGCGCACTTCTCGGTCACCTCCACCAGGCCCACACCGCCGGGCAGGGGGGTGCCCACGGCGGTCAGGCTCCCATCGCGCAACAGATTCTTCATCCGCAGTTCCACCGGGTCCATCCCCAGCGCATGGGCCAGTTTGTTCATCTGCATCTCGGCAGCGAAGATCCCCTGCGGCGCACCGAAGCCCCGCAAAGCCCCGCTGGGTGGGTTATTGGTATATACTCCATCCACGTCCACTTTGACGTTAGGGATCTCGTAGGGACCGGTGCAGGTTACGGTAACGTTGCCCAGCACCTTGTTGGTGGTGTAGCAGTAGGCTCCCCCGTCGGCCACGACACGCACCTCAGCCGCGACCAGCTTGCCCTCGTGGGTGGCTCCCCACTTGCAGTGAAACCAGATGGGATGGCGCTTGCAGTGACCCAGGGTAGACTCCTCCCTGCTCCAGACAATCTTGACCGGGCGGCGCATGCCGAGTTGGTCGAGGCGCCAGGCCGCCAACGCCAACACGATCTGCACCGACATATCCTCCCGCCCCCCGAAGGCCCCTCCGATGGCCGGGTAAATCACCCGTACCCGCTCCGGCGGGATGTCCAACGCATGGGCGATTTCCTGCTGATCCTCCCACGTCCATTGCCCTGCTACCACGACTGTGACCCGGCCCTTGGTTCGGCTTCGCTCACCACAGGCCTTGTCTATGTAGGCCAGGCCCGCCTCCGGCTGCAGGTAGGCGTGCTCCTGGGGCGGGGTGCGGTACTCGCTTTCAACGATCACGGCGGCGGCGTCCCAGCCGGCCTCCATATTCCCCTTCCGAATCTGGTGGTGGCAGATCAGGTTCCCCTCAGTGCGCAGTTCGGGGTGAATCTCGCTGGGCTGCCGATGGGGGTGGAGCTGAGGCGCGTCGGGCTTGAGCGCCTCGAAAGGGTCGGTGACGACAGGGAGGTCCTGGTACTCGACGTGGATCAGGTCACGGGCGTGGGCGGCGGCGCGCTCGGTTTCGGCCACGACAAGCGCTACCTGATCGCCTACAAAGCGCACCACATCGGCACCGGGTTTAGAGGAGCCGGGGCCGCAGAGAACCGGCTGGTCGGCAATCTGCAGGCCGTACTCGTTGACCGGTACGTCCTGCGCAGTGAAAATGGCCACAACTCCTGGCGCTGCCTTCGCTTCGGAAGTAGCGATATCCAGAATGCGGGCGTGGGGACGGCCAGCGAAGAGAACCTTGGCGTGGAGCATGCCCGGCATCGCAAAGTCGCCTGGAAAGAGAGCCTCCCCGGTGACCTTGGCGTGAGCGTCCACACGGTTGATAGATTGACCAACTGTATCGGTGGTCATACTGGGTTCTCCTACTGTCATATCTACGGGTTCTCTCAGTTTCGCGCACCTGGCGCTGGATGATGGTAGAGAGAGTATACCCTCTACACCTGAACGACGCAAGCCCGGATGAGCGAGCCAAACTTGGTGCCTGACGTGCACGTGACAGCGCCTTAACCAAATCGTAACCGCGTTGCAATTCCCTCTCAGGCTCTCTTGTGGTATTCTTAGCACGAGGCCCCTTACATACTTTGGGCACAGGCGGCCTGCGTGTGCCCCAGTCTCTCGACCTGCTCTCCTTCCCCCCCCAGGAGGAGGAGAACAAACAAGGAGAAGATAAGCCTGCGATGAGTGAAACCAATACCAGACCGGAAAAGAATGCAGCAGCAGCACTCCTGGAAAGCATGCGTGCGGTACAACAGGCATTGATGCGTCCACCTGGCCTCCCTCCTCAACAACTGGCTGCCCGGATTCAGGAGTGGCAACGGCTGGTGATGGAACTGACCGGAGGAGGGTCTGTACTGGGAGCAGAGTTGGCGACCCTCTACGAGGTTATCAGGATGCTGAACTCGTCGCTCGACCTGACAGAGACGCTCAGTGTGGTGATAGATTCGCTTATTCACCTTACAGGGGCCGAGAGGGCCTGTCTGATGCTACTGAACGAGGAGGGTGACCTGGAGATCCGGGCGGCGCAGCACTTCGATCAGGAGAGTGTCGACGCTACTGACCTGCAACTCAGCCACACGGTGGTACGGCAGGCAGTAGAGACCGGGCAACCGGTGCTGACCACCAACGCCCAGCTTGACCCGCGCTTCTCAGCGCAAGAGAGCGTCATCGGCTACAATTTGCGCTCCATCATCTGCGTGCCTCTGCACGTCCGAGACTGGGTGATCGGCGCCCTCTACCTGGACAACCGGATTCGAGAGGGTGTTTTCTCCGATGCTGACTTGCCCTTGCTGACAGCGTTCGCCAATCAAGCCGCCGTCGCCATCGAGAACGCCCGCCTGTACACGATGACCGATCAAGCCCTGGCCGCACGGGTGGAGGAACTGACAACCTTGCAGCGTATTGACCAGGAACTGTCCGCCAGTCTGGATCTCAAACGCGTGCTGGATCTGACTCTCTCCTGGGCGCTGCAGGCCACGCGGGCGGATGAGGGGATGCTGTGTCTCCTGGACAACGACGGAAGTGTGAGTGTGGTTTCCCGGACTGGCGGTAAAGGGCTGGCGGAACCGGAGCCCGACGTGGCACGGCAGGCAATGACTGGCCAGGAGCCAGTGGTGGTCAGGGACACGCGGATGCTGGTTCCCATCCGCTACGAGGATCGGACGGTAGGGGTGCTGGATCTGCGGAGAAATGGCGACGTCCCGTTCCTGCCCGATCACGTTCGGTTCGCCGAGCGGCTGGCGGACCACGCCGCTATCGCTATCGAGAACTCCCGCCTATACGAGCAGGTTCAACAGGCTAACCGAGCCAAGACGGAGTTCATCTCCTTCGTCGCTCACGAACTGCGCACGCCGATGACCTCCATCCGTGGCTACGCTGAGATGCTGATAAAGCAAATGTGCGGCCCGTTGACCCCGCAGCAAGAGCAGTTTGTCCACACCATCTGCAACAACGTGGAGCGCATGCAAATCCAGGTCTCTGACCTGCAAGATGTCTCCCGCATCGAAACCGGGCAGTTGTTTCTGGAGATAAAGCCGACGGCTCTGACGAGCGCACTGGAGAACGCCTTGCAGGCCACACAGGGGCAGGTCGAAGCCCGGTCGCAGCAATTGACCCTGGAGGTGCCGGAGAATCTGCCGCTGGTGCAGGCCGACCCGGCGCGGCTGACACAGATACTGATCAACCTGCTCAGCAACGCCTACAAGTACACCCCCGAGGGGGGGCACATCCGCTTGCGGGCGTGGCTGCAGGACGGGTACGTGCACTGCGCCGTGACCGATACCGGCATTGGCATCTCTCTGGAAGACCAGGCGAGGCTATTCACCAAGTTCTTCCGCTCCGAGAATCCGGCGGTGCGAGATATGCCTGGGACGGGACTGGGGCTGTGCATCGTGAAGAGTCTGGTGGAACTTCAAGGTGGAGAGATTGAGATGGAGAGCCAGCTTGGGAGGGGAACGACCTTCACGTTCACGGTGCCAGTCGCCGCAGACGAATAGGAAGGCGTTAGGACCAGCAGAGAAATCACTACTCCGAGACAACCCTGCTTAGTACGGCCTTAGCGCCGGCATCCACCTGCCGCAAGCCGTAGCATCCCCCAGCGCATGGCCCACGACATTGAAAGAGCCTGCTGTATCGGCAGTCAGTACCCTCTCTCACGCAAACATCGCCCACCCTATCCTTACCTCAAACAACCTGCGGGCTTTCTCCGTCGCTGGCCCAATTGGCTAGCCACACCTCAGAAGACGCCCCTATTCTTAGTACAGCCTTCCGCAAGTTCGTTCCCAATTTGTCCGGTGCCAGCGCGGGGCTGAAGAACACGCGCTGAAAGAACGAAGCCCCTTCGGGGCTGAATCAGGGCCGCTCTAGCCCGTAGGGCTTTGCTCTTTCAGCCCGGAGGCTTCGTCGCGAGCTCAGCCGAGCGGTTCAGCGGCGTGGCGAACGGGGAACTCGGAACGAATCTATGCCTTGCTGTACTTAGCCTAGATTTCGCACTTTAACAATCGAATAGAGAGCTAGATTGGCGGAATCGCTCCATTCGTGGCAAAGTATAGGTTGACAAGAACCAACTTGCCGGAGCGATTCCAAATGTACTTTGCCACAAAATCCCGAAGAATGCAAGTCCTGGCCTGGCTGATGTGGGCCATTGTCTGCGTTGTCTCTGTGTGTGCGTCCGATCCGCACGTAGCAGACAAGGGCCAACCAGCAAGTCCACCAACGCTGTTGGGTATCGTCACGCACAATGGACGAGATGGGCCTCTTGTTCCCTGGTATCCCAGGCGTCGGTTGCGCAAGTTGGCTTGGCGACGATATTGCGCCTTGCGCCGGGCTTACCGCCGGGCGGTGTGGGCAGCACGTCTGGCGAAACTAGTCTTGGCCGGTACACTGACTATGGCTCAGGTCGTGGACTGGCTGACCTGTTCACAACTGCGGCGTCACCTGGGTGCTCTGCCTGTGTTGTATGCGCTACTGGAGGTACTGCATGTGCGTGAGATCATCAACCGCCACTGTCCCACAGCGGCCGAAGTGGGCCACGGCACAGTGGCGATGGTGTTGATTCTCAACCGACTGGTGGCTCCTCGACCGCTCTATCGGATCGCAGACTGGCTGGCTCGGACGGTGCTGGTCTACCAGTTGAGTATACCAGCGAAGAAGTTCAACGACGACCGCCTGGCACGCACATTGGACGCGATCAGTCAGCACACGCGCGACATCTGGCAGGACGTCGTCCACCAGGCGCTTCTGCGGGCAGACATCGACGTGTCGATCATCTTCTGCGATCTGACAGCCTTCGCGCTCCATGGTAGCTAAGCCAACAGCAAGCACGTGAACTTCGGATTCGCCCACAACACCGCCACCAGTTCTCCTCCCAGTCGTCCGACGCGCAGAAGGACCACCGCGACGCCGGAGAGAGAGGCCAAGATTCCCGCCAGCCAACCCCGCAGCCGCAAAGTGGCCATCACCCACCCGGTCAGCAAGCCTATCGCAGCCACAGTCAACGTTCCCACGGAGTATGCGTTGTGGGCCGGGCGAACAGTCGCACCTTGCCGATGCCCAGGGCGTCCTCCACGTGGAGGAAGCGGGAGCGAGTCAGGTGAGAGCAGATCCGATAACGTTGCGGTTGCTCAGTCATCGTACACCTCCAGGTATTCCCGCGCCCCGTCGCTCAGGTGGACCGGGCGCAGGACGTGGTATGCGTTCTCCAGTTGCTCAAGGGGGCTTCCCACCAGCTGCGCTTGCTGTTGAAGCGGAACTGGGGAAGCGCCCGGGCCATCCCCTGGGCGAAGCGCCGCTGATAGTGCCGTCCGCCGTCCAGGGGCCTCAGCACGACAGCCTTGTCGGAAGTGCGGGCCAGGCGTGGCCAATACCCCCGTGCCCTCATCACTGCTTCTGCCTGCGCCTTCTGCGCTCTGAGAGAGGGTGTTATAGGCGTCCATCTCACTCTCCGAACACCGACAGTGGCACCAGGTCGAGCATACCCAACCGGGTCGCCTCGCTGACCAGAAAGTCCCGCCGCTGGTCGGGCAGGTACAAGTCGGGACGGGCCTCCCAACGGGCCTCCACCTCTGACCACCGCGCCGGGGTGAGGTGGGCCTGCAACGTGGCCGCCAGCCCCTCGGCCTCCCTGCTCGCCGCCAGCCGCTCATCGCGCCGGCGGTGGGCCAGATACCGCTTGTATGCGCCTTTTCTGCGTGCCATCGGATACCTCCTCTGGAATGCTACGGCCCCCGCCGTTTGCGCTTGCGGGGGCTGCCAGATTGTGGCATCCTTTGGGCAACCCTGCCGCCGCCTACGTCGGCGTGTAGGGCCAGCCCTCCGGTCGGTGTTACGGCACCGCCGGGGGGCGCTTTGTGTATTAGTTCCTCCTAAAAGGTCGGGAACTCCTTGTAAAAGAAATCGGGACTTTAGTCCCTCCTACTACATCAGTAAGTATAGCACAAAAAAAGGGACTTGTCAAGCCCCTGAACCTTAAAATTCCTCAGTCAGTTCCCAACCCGCTGCCGCGCTCCTATCCGCCAGGGATCGTGTTTCGCTGAGCCAAGTCGCTTCATTTCATCAGCATAGGCCATTGCACTTCTTTTGTCAATGAAGAAGGCTCCAGCCCGCTTGACAGCGCGTATCTTGCCTTCATTGACCAGTTGGCGCAAGTATCTGACGTTGTACCCCGTCAGTTCCGCCGCCTCTTTTGTGGTAATCCACTCCGTGGGGTTGAAGTCGTCAGGCATTGCCCCCGCCTATGGCTGTAACTGCTATAACCGCTATAACCACTATAACCAACGAAAAGCCCCACCGGTGGGGTGGGGTGGTCATCACGTCGGGCCAGGTCAGCCGGGGCCTCAGCCCCACCAGTCTGCCAACTCGGCCCCAGGCGGCAGGATGATGATGTCACATACGGGAGCGACGGGATTCGAACCCGCGATCTCCGGCTTGACAGGCCGGCATGTTAACCGCTACACTACGCCCCCAGTCGGCGCAATGATACCACAGCCCCCTCGTTCCGTCAAGCGGCCGTATTCAGGGGGTTACACAATAAGTCTAATACCTGGGTTGCGATCAACCTCCCCCGCCAGTGGAGTGGGGGTGGCGTGCCACACGGCCCAGGTTCCTCGGAGGCCTCAAACAGCCTCCCGCTCCCGCAGTTCCTCCACCTCCGCTTCATCGTACCCCAGTTCGGCCAATATCTCGGCCGTGTGTTGGCTCAGGGCGGGGGCGGGGTCCGGTGGGTGGGCGGGCTGGGTCGAGAGGTGTACCGGCGGGAGCAGCCCCTCGCCGGACAGTATCCCCAGCGCCCGCGCCGGCGCGGACGATAGCGCCTCTCTCACATTGTACACCGGTTCGCAGCAAGTGTCCAATCCAGCCACTTCCGTCCATTCTTGGCGCGTGCGGGTCCGAAAGAGTGCGCACAATTCCTCATAGGTGTGCTGGCCGGGGACGGCCGGCGCAAACTGATGTCCCACCAGATCCTCCCGGCCCACCACCCGGCAAAAGGCGGCCCAAAACTCCGGCTCCAGCGCGGCCAGCGTCACGTACCCCCCGTCGGCGGTCCCGTAGACCTGGTAGCAGACCAGACCGCCAGTCAGATCACTCCCGCCTCGCTCCATCGGCTGGCCCCCTACCTGCCGGGCCAGCGCTAGCGGTAGAAAGGACAAGGCCCCGCCCAGGAGCGATCCGTCCACCCGCTGTCCCTGTCCAATGCGCTCCCGCGCTAACAGCGCCAGGAGCACCCCAATCGCTGCCCACAGCCCGCCCGCCAGGTCGGCTACCGGAGCGCCAGGGATGGCCGGCGGTCCTTCACGCGGCCCGGTCAGGTCCAGGAGACCTGCCAGGCCCACGTAGTTCAGGTCGTGGCCGGCCCGCCCCCGGTAGGGGCCGCCCTGCCCGTAACCGGTCAGCGCACAGTAGACCAGGCGGGGGTTGGCCTGGGCCAGCCTCTGGTACCCTAGCCCTAGCCGCTCCATCACGCCGGGGCGGAAACTCTCCAGCAGTACATCAGTGGTCTCGACCAGCCGCAGGAGGATGTCTCGCCCCTCGTCGGACTTGAGGTTCAGCGTGAGGCTCTTCTTGCCCCGGTTGAGGGATCGGAAAAGGAGGCTTTCCCCGTCCACCAGCGGCGGCACGTACCGCAGCCAATCCCCCCCGCCGGGGCGCTCTACCTTGATGACCTCGGCGCCGAAGTCGGCCAGGATGCGGGAGCAGTAGGGGCCGGGGAGGAGCCGGGAAAGATCGAGCACGCGCACCCCGGTCAGCGGGTCCTCGTCTGTCATTCCGTCCCTTCCTCCGGCGGCTCGTAGCCAGGGCCGTAGTGGTAGGCAGCCCGGCGGGGGGCGTAGCGGCTCACGAAGGTGTCATTGTAGAGCAAATTGCCCGTCGCGTCGTAGACCCGCCGTTCAATCGTTGCCGTCAACCCGTCCACCGCCGACTGCCAGCGGATCACCGTCTCCGGCTCCAACTTCTCGTCCAACTGGTAGATGGGCGGGTCGGGCTCAATCTCCTCGCTGATCTCCGGCCCCTCTTTCTCCACCCGCCGCCCATCGCCGGTGGAGTAGAAGCGGAAGGCCAGCCGGTGCGCCGTTTCCTCGACCTCGGTTTCGATCAGCAGCGGGGTTGGCCGGTCGTTAGTGAACTTGAAGTCCACCAGCGGCGAATAGACAGTGGCGTCCATCCCCACGCCTGCCCCCATCAACTCGTAGTAGCCCACCCGATGCTGGTGGTACCAGCGCTCGACGATGGGGTAGCCGCCCCAGAAAGCAGCGCGGAAGGCGGTGGTAGAAACCTGGCAGATGCCACCGCCGACCTCAATGGCCAGTTGCTCGCCAGCCGTGATGTAGGATTCGTCGTATCCCGCCTCAGCGCTCACCTCTCCCAGGTAGTGGTTGAAGGAGAAGGTCTCCCCTGGCGCGACCACGATACCATCAAATCTGCTTGCCGCCAGCCGGATGTTGTGATCCCGCCCAGAGGGAGAGCCGATGAAGTAGGAATCCCCTTCGGCCACCAGTTCGACGATCCCCAACTCCCCGGCAGTGGCGGTGTCAGGATAGGGGGGCGGGATGGCCTGTGTGACGAGGAAGACGTAGCGGTTGCCCGCCGCCAGTTCTTGCACGATGTGCATCGTGCTTGCTCCCACATCGAGCGCACGGCCTTCTGCACTGGGACTGATGGGCTCCAATTGGCCCGTCTCCTCGTCGAAGTGGAAGCGCGCGTCCACCGGCTCAATCGCCAGCGCGGGGGCCAGTTCCTCCAGGTAGGCCCGCAGCGCGCTCTCGTCCAGCGCGGCGTGCAACGCCCCTCCCTCCGCCCGCACCACCAGCATCGTGGCCAGTCGCTCCGGCGACAGAATCCAGGGGCCGGGGTCGCCCTCGCGAGGGTCGGCGAGGACGAGCGTGAGCGGGCCGTCCAGGAGCGCCTCGGCCTCGGCGCGGGCCGGCTCGGCGTCGGCGATGGGGGGCGCGATCTCCCGCACGACCAGGTCCACCTCGGCCGGGGCCAACCGGGTCACGACCGGGGTCAGCGACGCCAGCGTCGCCTCCACGTCCAGGTAGCGGCCGGGTCGGGCCGGCTCGACGACCGGGGTGACGCCATCCAGAGCAAGGGAGGCATCGGCAGGGGGGAGGTTGATTTCCTCGGCCAGCGTCTCCAGGTAGAGCCGCGCCACGCGCTCGTCGTAGACGGCGACGGGGGGCAGGTCGAGGCCGAGCAGGAGCAATTCCAGGTGAGCCAGCAGGTTGCCCGCCCAGGAGAACTCTCGCCCCAGGCGGTAGGCCGGCGCTACTGTGGCCTGCGGGTCGAGCCGGAGCCCCAGGTCGGTGGGCCGGACGGCCCAGGAGCGGTCCGGGCCGCGCAGGGTCACCAGCGGCGTATCGAGTCCCAGGCGGTGCTCCAACGCGGTGGCCGCCTCCTCGGGCCGCATTCCGCCCACATCCACGCCCCAGACGTGCACGCCCGGGTAGATGCGCTCGGCGTGGTACAGTTGAAAGGCCGCCACCGAGCCAAGCAGGAGGATGAGGATAGCGCACAAAAGAAAACGGAGGAGGCGGACAATCATTGTTGAGATCGCGAGACTGCACCCACTTACCACAGGAGAACTTCGGCGTCGCTCCGATGACTGGAAGAACTATACCCGAACTGGTGCAAACAGGCAAGTGGGAGTACAGGTTGCCGGACGAAGTGAACGCCGGGCAGCGGTCATAGCCGGGGCCCGGCGCTCGTCTCTGGGCAAAGTCTCGTGGCGCTTATTAGCAGGTCCCGGCCGCCAGGATGGTTACCTCCATGCGCGAATGTCCCTGACGATCAAGGTGGTGGCATCGGTGTTGGCACAGAAACAGAGGAGAAGATCGATCCGCGCACAGGGGCAAGGAACAGCACCAGGCCAGCAAGGGTAAGGATAACGAAAGTCCCAGCGACAACAGCGGCTATAGCAACTGCGCGGACAACCGGTGTCTTGCCTTGTCGGTAGGCAACGATGCCACCCGCGATCAACGCTACACCGAGCGGTAGTGCGGCAAGCGGCACAATGAATGCAAGGGGGACACTCAGAAAAGTGAGCAGGGCAAGCCCCCACATTACTCTGCGCTGCTTGACAACCCTTGTGTTTCCAGTAGCCATCGCGTCCTCCTCGAGTTCAGACAGGTCATGTCATGCCTTGCTCTTACCGGGCGGCATTCTGCACTTTGAAAACTGAACAGGGTGTCTTTCAGCCCGCCAACAGGCTTGTCAGGGTTCTTTTCGAGCCTTTCTTGACAACCAGATGCCGCTACCGGGCGACAATTGCGATGCGTGGAGAAGCGTGTACAAATGGACTAGCGACCTCTCTGTGCAGAATTGAACGATACGGATCGGTAACCCAGATCCATTGGTATTGGTGTAGTCCAGGCTCCTCAGGGACATCAAGTTCTATGTCCAAAATCGCCTCTTCACCAGCCTCCGCGTGTACAATCAACACCTCCTGACCGCTAATCCCAACCTGGTGGAAATTCAGGAATGCGACAATCCCATAATCTAGGGGAGCGTGCCCCTCGCAGTTTGATACCCACGCTTGAAGTGGGTAGGCCTCTCCAGCGATCGCTTCTGCTACATATAATTGCCGGTGAAAGGGGTGGGAGTCACGCATTGTGGTGACATCAGCGAAGAGCACACCAAAACCGGTCGTAACGTCAGGTGGAGGTGGTGCACCGACTACGTCTGGCTCGAGCGTGCGTGTTGGTCTTTCTGAACTGCCCACGATGATTACGGCACGGCTGCCGTTGATGTGACCACCCAAATTCATCCTAAAGTCCTCATCTACAGTACAGTTGTAAGGATCTCGAAAAGCTATAAGGAATAGATCATGAGCACCCAATTTTCCCACGTCTAGATGGAACGGGATTTCCAAGTCTGTCCAGGGTGGGACTGTTACCTGGTGGAGCAAACCGGGCTTACCATCTAACTCAAACTCAACCTGACGGTAATCCAGCACAATCGTCACCAGAAAGGTCTCGGGTTCAGGACTATGGTTGAGGAGACCCAAGAGAAGTATCAGAGGTGTACCAGATTCGATGCGTATCTCATCTGTTTGAGGACGCTCGGAGCATGGCTTATCCTGATCTTCTGGCCGTACAAAACTAGTGCCATACACACCGCGTACCCCGTCCGGGATGTGGATTCCAGGCATCACAAATTCCTCGGATTTGTTAGATGCAACATTTTGAGTGAGATCATCATGCACGGTGACGTCGGATACGCGGCAGGTATTGGGATCCGTCCGCCAAGACGGAGTGGTTTGTGCACTCGGAGATTGGCATGCGACGAATGCACTCAAGAGAGCGCATGCTGCAAATACAAACTTCAGACGAAGTGCATGTTTCATCCTCGTTTCTACCAATGTGATGACACATAACGCTATTCCAGGGGACACGATGTCCCCTGGAATAGCAGCTCTTCACGCCGTGATAGCGATGGCGGTATCAGAACCAGCCTGTATCCTCTGTCTCGAAGGATTGGTCGCGATAACCCGGCGTATGGAAACTGTGCCACGAATGAGCAATGTAGTACTGTTGTCCACCCCAGGTGGGCATGCTCGTATTGCAGTGAGCGAAATGGCCCGATGTAGGGTCGTGGCAACTGTCATACCATCCATGGCCAGACCACTTGATCGCACCATCGGCCCTGATCATTTCCTCATACAGGTCAGAACCACTGGTATGCGATCCGTAGACAGTCGCGCTCATTTCGTAAATATCGGTCGAGCCTGAGCGATATAGCCTCAGTGGATTAATACCGCCCAATGCAGACTCTGGCTGCACAGGCTTGGAGACAACGGCGTCAGGCCCGAAGACCTTGTATCCTCCAACACCCGGCACAAGACCTGGGACGCTTGGCCCCACATCCGGCAGGATTCGAGTGCCCTTGTGATGATACTGTCGCTCTCAGCACTGCACGATTCTTGCCATCTTCCTCCCAGCCCGCATCACGGGGGCGTCGGCGTACTTCGCAATACGCCAAATTCGCCCTCCCATACCTCATCTCCCCAAACCCATACCCGGGCGATCACCTCATCATAGCGCCGCACCCGTATCAACCACACCTCCGCCGGGCGGCCGCAGAAAAACGGTGGGTCAATGGTGGCATCGGCATACCGGGATAGAAAGTCTTGCGCTCGCTCCAGCGCCTCCTCGGCTGTGGGTGGATCGGGGAAGTGCTGAAGGGGCCTACCGAACGTGCCGAAGCGCACGATCTCCCCTGTCTCTACATCCGCATCCACAGCACCGATGATGTACCCGCCATGGTGCAGGAGGAACTTCCAGTAAGCAGGTTGACCGTCCTGGTCGTAGACCAGAAGCGGTTCGTCCAACTGGGCCTCGGTCCAATGTGGATACATTTCGGGGAATTCCTGGACGGCAATCTCGATGATGGCCTGGACGTTGTCCAAGACATCCGACATCTCGGCTCGGTGTGGGGGTGCTGTAGGAGTATCCACTGGCTGTATCTCCTCCTGCGCTTGGCGACGCATCTGGCCCCAAACAAGGACCACACCGCCCATAAGCACAAGGCCCAGTGCAGCAAGCAGAACGAACCGCTTGGTGCGACTTCCGGGCACACTGTGTGGTGCAATATCCTTGCTAGTGGACCCTGACATAGTCCGTTTCTGGACTGGAAGCGCGGTTTTCCCAGTATGCATAGCCTTGGCCAATTGGCCACGGATCGTTGATGCGGGCATATTGTTCATGGCTAAACGTCCAATAGCCAATGAGGGCTCGAGAGTGCGCCCCAGCGATGGAGTGGAAAGGATAGTTGTCGTTGATTTCGTTCCTCACGGTACCAAAGTATGCTTTGTGCTGAGTGAGAGAGGCCCAAAAGCCCAGAAGGTTCCAGCCAGGAGCAATGTTGCTTAGTGGTGTTCCGCATGGATCCATAGTTGTCCCAAACACAGCCGCCAATGAATCCTGGCTACGCTTATAGCCCGTGCGATACTTATAGATCATCTGCGCCGTAGCAGGGACACAGTGGCATGCGTTGTCCTGACCATAGAGCGGAACGTTCAGCACTTTCTTGTTGGTGCCCAGAACACCCAGTCCTTGCTTCTGTACCCGGTCATCCAGGTGTTCGCGTAGAGTCTCCCACGTCCGCATGGACTCCCGCAGGTTGTCAGGATTAAGCATAGTCACCAAGGGAAGAACTTCATCAGGTGGCACGATTCGCCGGGTAGTCACGTCTACCAACAGCTGGTCGGTTACACCCTCCCGACGGAAGGTCAGAGCAAAGGCCCGCTTGGGGAATTCGTAGTACACCATTTCGGTCTCTACGATTTCGACTTTGCCAAGCGTTTGAGTTGCGATCTCGTGAGCTTCAGCCGCCCGTCGGTTCAGGTCGAGCAATACGGTCGAGGTGGACACTGTGTGAAAAGGCACCCCCATTGACTTCTTGGCCCAGATTTGCACCAGCCCCACCGGACGGCCGTCGTTCTCGACCGTCACGTCGTACAAGACCGGATCACCCGTTGCATCTCGTACAAGCGTGACCGCGCCGACAGTCGCTCCTTGCCATGATTGGAACTCCCCTGTGTTGTTAGCAAGGACAAAGTCGCGGATTTCAAGAGAGGCATAGTGGGCAGCTTCCTCCGGGGACCACAAGTCTCCCCATTCTGTGCCTGCGGGTATGCCATCTTGACATAGTGGCTCCTGGGCCATCATTATACCAGGGCCAGGCGCTCAGCAACAGCGCCAGCAACACGAACACCGAAACGAACTTGACCTTACGCACTTTCGCACCTCCTGTGGTTGATGTACTCACCGCTCTCCCCGGTGGCACCTCTAATCTACCACAGGATGAGATGCTCTGTCAACGGCGGATACGCCAGTTTTGCCCCTGGATCTTTCGCCAGGGTATCCCCTGGCGGATCCGCCAGGGTACTTCAAAGCGGTCTCCTCTTACTCTGACACGTCCAACCACCCCCGCCGTATGCCCTCCACCACCGCTTCGACCCGGTTGTCCACCCCCAATCGGGCAAACAGGTTCTCCAGGTGAAACCGCACGGTCCGTTCAGCGATGTCCAATTCCTGGGCGATGTGCACATTCGTCCACCCCCGCGCCAGCAGCCGCAGCACCTCCACCTCCCGCTCCGTCAGCCCCGCCACCCCAGGGGGCACCGCCGCCTCCCCCCGCACCCAGGCGGCCACCTTCGCCATCACC
>JBHIET010000063.1:0-20062 GCA_046760785.1 Anaerolineae bacterium
GCACCCCCCAGGGCCACGTGCTCACCGACCTGAATAGCACCAACGGCACCTTCGTCAACGGCCGGCGGCTGGCACGCCCCCATCTCCTCCAGCAAGGAGACGTGGTGCAGATCGGTCCCTTCAAGCTGGAGTACGAACCGACCGGCTTCCAGCAGTACGCGACCACCGGTGGCGTGCGGTTGGACGGGGTGCACCTGACGCGGGAGGTGGGACGCGGCGGTCGCACGAAGCGCATCCTCAATGACATCAACATCTCCGTCTACCCCCGCGAGTTCATCTCGCTGGTGGGCACCAGCGGGGCAGGCAAATCCACCCTCATGATGGCCCTCAACGGCTTCGCCCGCGCCGAGGGACAGGTGCTGGTCAACGGAGACAATCTCTACCAACATTTCGATCTGTACCGCACGATGGTCGGCTACGTGCCCCAGGACGACATCATTCATAAAGACCTGACCGTCGCCAACGCACTGCGCTACGCGGCCCGGCTGCGGCTCCCCCCCGATACCAGCGACGAAGAAATCGAACAGCGCATTGACCGCGTGCTCCAGCAGGTGGAAATGGTCGGCCAGAAAGACCAGGTCGTCAGCAGCCTGAGCGGTGGACAGCGCAAGCGGGTCAGCATCGCTGTCGAGTTGCTGGCCGAGCCCAACCTGTTCTTCCTCGACGAGCCTACCTCCGGGCTGGATCCAGGTCTGGAGAAAAAGATGATGCACACGCTGCGCCACCTGGCCGATGGGGGGCGGACGATCGTCCTGGTGACCCACGCCACCGCCAACATCGTCCAGTGCGATCACGTCTGCTTCCTCTCCCAGGGACGTATGGTCTACTTTGGGCCGCCGGAGGAGGCGCTAGGTTTCTTCGGCGTGACGAGCGGCGACTTTGCCGACATCTACGACCAACTGGACGACCCTGACCCCAAGGTGGCGCGACAGAAAGCGGCCTCCAGCGAGGAGAACTACAAACGATCAATCCACTACCAGCGCTACGTAGCCGACCGGCAGCGCGAGCTCCCGCAGATTCAAAGGAAAGCCGCTGGCGAAACCCAACCCCGGCGCGGCCCCAAGGTCAGCGTGCTGCGCCAGTTCTTCGTCCTCACCCGCCGCTACCTGGACCTGGTGCTGCGGGATAAACTGCTCCTCACCGTCCTGATGGCCGTGATGCCCATCATCGGAGCGCTGGTGCTCCTGGTCTCGGACGCCAACTGGCTGGTCGGCAACACCCTAGCCGAAATCAGCGACCAACTGAACGCCGACCTGACCGGGCCTGGCAGCAGCGCCACTTATGCCGTCGTCGGCGATAGCCAGACGCTTCTGTTCATCATGGCGCTGGCTTCGGTGCTCCTGGGACTGTTTGCCTCCGTCTATGAGATCGTCAAAGAGTGGTCCATCTACCAGCGGGAGCGCATGGTCACGCTGCGCATCATGCCCTACATCGCCTCCAAGGTGGTGGTGCTGGGCCTCTTTGCCCTGGTTCAGTGCTTCTTGCTGATGCTGGTGATCTGGCTCAAAGTGGACTACCCTACGGAAGGGGTCATCCTCCCGGCCCCGGTGGAAATGTACATCACGCTGGTCATAGCGACGCTGGCGGCGATCCTGATGGGCCTGCTCATCTCCTCCATTGTGCCCAACCTCAACACGGTGATCTATATCGTGTTCCTGGTGCTATTCTTCCAGATGATCTTCGCCGGCGTGCTCTTCGACCTGCCGGGCTTTACCAATCAGTTCTCCACCTTGACGCTCACTCGTTGGGCGATGGAAGGGCTGGGCACCTCGGCGAACATGGAGTGGCTGAACGACCTGACCCAGACCCGCTTCCAGCCCGAGGCCGTCAGCGAGGAGGTCTCGACGGAGATCGGTGCGCTCGATGAGGACTGGGTAGATGAGCCGGTGACAGTCATGACAACCACGCAGACCATCACGGTGCCGGTCGAGACGGGAGACCCCCGTCAGCCCGTCATCACTCAGACTGTCCCCATCTCCGTCCCGGAGGTGACCGTGAGAGACGTAGTCACCGTCACAGAGACGGTCACGGAAACGTTCACCGTCGAGCCGGATGCGATGGACGTTTCCAGCGAGCAAGAGTTTCAGATCGAGTACACCCGCACGGCGGCCCACCTGTTCAAGGACTGGTTGATGCTGGTCGGGTTCGGACTGGCGTTTGGCCTCGTCACGGCGATCGTGCTGAGGCGGAAGGATGTGGGATAAGAGTGGGACGCGCTTCTGAAAGTGCGTCGCGCCTTGGAGGTGAAGCAAGATGCGCGTGTGTGAAAACTGCGGTTTCGACGGTAATCGGGATACGGCACGCTTCTGCGCCCAATGCGGTCACACGCTTAGTCGTGACGAGCTACCCTCCGAAGAGACCGTAACGTTGGATAACCGCGTGCAAATCTCCGAGGATACCATAGCGTTGGGCAGCCACGCACCGTCCGCCGAAGGCATCGCGCTACTCTCCAGAGGCGCCGTGCTGCACGATAGATACCGTGTCGTGCGGGTACTGGGTAGAGGCGGGATGGGAGCCGTCTATCTGGTCGAGGACCTGAGACTGTATGGGAAGCACTGGGCGATGAAGGAGTTAACGGAGCACTTCTCTAACGCCGCCGAGCGGGCGGAGGGTGTCGCCCAGTTTCAGCACGAGGTAGAGATTCTGGTCGGCCTGCGCCACCCTAACCTTCCCCTGGTGGTGGATGCCTTTGAAGCAGGAGGACGCCACTACCTGGTGATGGAATTCATCGAGGGACAGACGCTGGAGGAGATTCAGAAAGCCGCACCCGAGGGCCAACTCCCAGAGGAACAGGCGCTGGGCTGGACAGTGCAGATATGCACCGTGTTGGATTATCTGCATAGCCACGACCCGCCGGTCATCTTCCGCGACCTGAAGCCGAGCAACGTGATGATCACGCCACGGGGACAAGTCAAGCTCATTGACTTCGGCGTGGCGCGGTTGTTCAACCCGGCCAAAGGTACTGACACGCTCAAAATGGGCACGGCAGGCTACGCACCGCCGGAGCAATACGCTGGCAAAGGTCAGACCACCCCCCGCTCCGACGTCTACGCGCTGGGAGCCACACTACACGAACTTCTAACCGGCGAGGACCCTACCACTCATCCTTTCGTCTTCACCCCCATACGCCGGTTGAACCGCAAGGTCTCGGCACGCACCGCCCGGGCCATAACCAGGGCCATACAAATGGACCCCGATGACCGCTTCCCCTCCGCGAGCGCGATGAAGACGGCCCTGGTGGGAGGGAAACGGCGGTCACCAGCGGTGTTTCTCATCGCGTTACCGCTCTTGCTACTTGTGGCGGCAGGGGGCTGGTGGCTATGGCAGAGCGGCCCCTGGGGCACGGCTGAAGCCACGCCGACGACACCAAGCATTGCCGTCGCGCAGCCCACGTCCTCGCCGACGGCCACCCGGCGTCCAACCAGCACACCTGCCCCGACACTTACACCAACGCCAGTTCCCCCCACTGACACCCCTTCCTCCACACCGACGGCATCTCCGACTTCTACGCCCTCCGCTACACCAACGCCAAGTCGAACACCCAGGCCGAGAAGTAGCCCAACACCCCCTGCGACACCGACGCTGGAAGGCAGCCCAGCGCCAACCTCGACACCGGCGGCCCCCTCACCAGCTCCTACTCCGACACCACTGCCACCACCTCCACCTGGCCAACAGGGACGCATCTTCTATACCATCCAGGCCGGGGAGGCGTACTATCTGGCTTCGACCGACCCCTCTTGGTCGCAGGGGCAGGTGATTGGTCCGACCTCCTATGAACGCTCTACCTGCGGAGGGACAAGCACGGCAGGGACGCTGGAGGGCCAGACGGTCAACCTGTATTACGGATATCGCTGTGTCATCGGCTCCCCCAAGGATTGTCTTTCGCCAGACGGACGACTCAACGTCGTCATGTGGGCAGGTTCGGAGGGATACTCATTCAAGATCCGCCAGGAGCCGGATGGCACGCCGATACAGACCATCTATCCCGGTTCCGTCAGGAGTGGCGATCCTCTTATATGGGCCCCCGATAGCTCCTGTTTCTACTTTCCTATTGATCGCACGCTGCACGTGGCTGGCCCCGACATAACCGGCTATCAGCCCGTGATTCCCATTGCTTATGAACCCTACCTCTCCCCCGACA
The DNA here is from genome assembly GCA_046760785.1 of Anaerolineae bacterium. Classification (GTDB taxonomy): domain Bacteria; phylum Chloroflexota; class Anaerolineae; order B4-G1; family B4-G1; genus JBHIET01. Next base: position 4,142 of record JBHIET010000063.1, read on the forward strand.
GCTCGATGATCCTGTATCTGCAGCCGGTAGGCACGGTAGGAGCGTATGACATCTGGGTAACCAACGCCGACGGCTCCAACCCGCGCAACGTGACCAACGCGCCGGAGACGTACAAACTCTGTCCACGGTGGGGAGGCTACTGACTGCGAGCCATGGATTGCAGAGGAACAGCGCCGAAATCACAGCGGGCATTAGAGCCTCCTGAAATGCACAATTGTCTAATTGACATTATGCTGTAATTCAGACCAATGTCAAAGAACAGCAAGCCTCGCCCCCCAAAGCACTGTCACCTCTGCGGCCGTCGCCTCTGGGGGCGTGGCTGGGTCTACGCACCCGATGGTATCTCTGATGACCCTTGGCCTGAGCCCAGCCGAAGGCAGGCCATCGTCGTCTGCCGCCAATGTCATGAGACGGCGCCACGCTGCGACGTTTGCGGCCTGCCGATGGGAGCCGACCACGTTCGCCTGCCCGATGGCCGGCGCATCTGCCCGCGCTGCCATCAGACCGCTATCTACGACCCGGCTCGCGCCCAGACCCTCTTCGAGCACGTGGCCCGCGTCGTTACCGAACAACTGGGCTTGGGGCTCAACGTGGGCACAGACTTCGCGCTGGTGGATCATCAGCACCTGCAGCGCCTGGCGTTGGAGGGGTTCCCCCCTCTGCGCGACGACCCGGCCAGGGTGGTTGGACTCTTCATCCGCAAGGGACGCAAGCGGGTGATGTATCTGCTCTCGGGCCTGCCGCAGATACTGCTTATCCAGACCGTTGCCCACGAGTGGGCCCACGCCTGGCATGGAGAGAACTGCCCGTTGCTCAAGACCCCTTTGGTCTGTGAGGGCTTCGCTGAGTGGGTGGCGTACAAAACCCTGCAAACTATGGGGGCGGTCAAGAAGATGGCGTTGATGGAACAGCGGGATGGACTGTATGGAGAGGGGTTGCGGAAGATGCTAGAACTGGAACGACACGCTGGCGTCGCTGGCGTGCTTGATTTTTGTCGCCGGTCGGAGTAGCATGAGATGTAGGAGAAACCAGAAAGAGGGATGACAGAACAGTTGCAACTGACGCCTGTGCTGAATACCTCCTATCTCCCCATCACGCATAAGCCCCGCCTGGTCTACTTGCTGCTGGAGGTCGGAGGCGGTGTGGACAGCGGTTCCCTCCCGGTCAACCTGGGATTAGTCGTAGACACCAGCGAGTCCATGCACATCCGGTTGGCGACCGAGATCCAGTTCAAGGAATTGGCACGGATGGGGATGTTGCAGGAGGTACTGGTGGACGGCGTCCCGGCCTGGGAATCAGGTGAAATCCCCGTGGAGGCGCTGATGCGCCTGCCGCGCAAGATTGACCTGGTCAAGCATGCGCTGCGAGCTGCCGTCGAGCAACTCCGCTCCTCAGACCGCTTCTCCCTGGTCGCCTTCGCCAGCGAGGCAGTGACCCTCATACCAAGTACCTCCGGCTCTCAGAAACGGTGCCTGCTGGATGCCGTCGAAGGGTTGGACCGCCTCCAGTTGGGAGACAAGACCTATATTGGGCGGGGAATGGCGCTGAGCTTTGAGGAGTTGCGGAAAGGTGTGTCTCCCGGACTGGCTGACCGGCTGCTCGTGCTCACCGATGGCTTCACGCTGGATGAGGACGATTGCCGGGCCTGGGCTGCCCACGCCCGCCAAGCCCGCATCCCCATCAGCACGATGGGGCTGGGGGGCGAGTTCAACGAGGAACTGATGATCCCCATTGCCGACCAGACCGGCGGTGAGGCCTACCTGCTGGAGGCCCCCGAGGACATCCCGACCACTTTCGCCCAGGAGCTGCAGCGAGCGCAGGCGGTGCGCTACCGCAACCTGGAACTGAAACTGCGTCTCCCGCAGGGAGTGGCGGTGCGGGCAGCCTACCGCGTGTGCCCATCCATCGCGCCGCTGGAAGCGATCAACGAGGGTGGTAGCTATAGCTTTCCCTTGAGCGACCTGGTGGCGGGAGAGGAACCAGCGCTGCTCCTGGAGCTGATGGTGCCACCGCGACCGGCGGGGGTCTACCGGCTGGCTCAGGCACTGCTGGCCAGCGACGACCCGGCCGGCGGGCGGGCTGGCCTCAAAACGCGGGCCGATGTGGTGGTCGAATATACGTCCGACCAGGCCCAGGCAGCCCAGCAGGTCGCCCAGGTGATGGACGTCGTCGAGGCACTGAGCGCCTACAAGTTGCAGCGGCGCGCAAGAGCCGACCTGGAGGCGGGGAACGTGGCGGGTGCGACGCACAAACTACGCGCCGCCGCCACCCGATTGCTGGACATGGGTGAGAAGGAGCTGGCTGCCGAGATGGAGCAGCAGGTGAGGGAGCTGGAGCAGCGCGGCCAGGCCGACCCGCGCCGCACCAAAAAGCTACGCTACGAGACGCGGAAGTTGACGCAGAAGTTAACGTAGTGAGGTGCGGCGCACTTCGGAAGTACGTCGTACCTCCAGACAGAGTAAGAAGTGACACAAGAGTGTCCCCATTGTCACCATCATAACCGTGACACGGCCCAGTTCTGCACTGGCTGCGGCAACCCGCTCGCGCCCAGCGTGGCGAGGGTCTACGTTGCCCTGCAATCCGGCCAGACGTTACACGGTGTCTACCGCGTCACGCAGCCGTTGGGCAAGGGTGGGATGGGCGCCGTCTATCTGGTGGAAGACCTGGGTGCTTTCGGCCGCTGCCGCGTTATCAAGGAGATGCTCCAATACTTCGACCTGACAGACCCCCAGGCGGTGCAGAGGGCCCAGCAGCGCTTCGAGGCGGAGGGACGCACGCTAGCCCAATTGCGTCACCACGGCATCCCTGACATCATTTCCTACTTCTCCGAGGGTGGTCGCAATTACATCGTGATGGAGTACGTCGAAGGGGACAACCTGTTCCAGGGGCTGACTCACGAGGACGCCCAGGGCAATCCGGTGCGGGGTAAACCCTACCCCGTCGAAGACGTCCTGCGCTGGGGCATCCAATTGTGTGACGTGCTCATCTACCTGGCCCGGCAGACGCCCCCCGTCGTCCACCACGATGTCAAGCCGGCCAACGTCATCATTGATAAGAACACCGGCGAGGCTCGCCTGGTGGACTTCGGGACGGCCAAGGCGCGGCTGGTCGTCCAACCGGGCGGTGGAGTCGGCGTGCAGAAATCCAGCATTTACGGCACCGCCGGGTACGCCGCGCCGGAGATGTACAACGCCGAGTCTTCTCCTCGTTCCGACGTCTACTCGCTGGCCGTCACACTCTACCACCTGTTGACCGATGACGATCCCCGCGACCACCCATTTAACTTCCCCAAACTGAGTGAACTGGACCCGGCATTGCGGGCCGCACTGCAGAGCGCGCTACAAAACGATCCCCAACAGCGCCCTGATGCCCAGGCCTTCCGCCAAGTGCTCAAGGACGCACAGGCCGCGTTTCTCGGCGAGGCCGGCGCCCCCTTCATCTTCCCCGATAGTAGGCGAGCGCGCACGCCACCCGAATTGGCCCGCCTGTGCGATGCGCAGTGGGATGCAGCGAAGAGGTTCCTGCACGACGGGGATTTTGAGCGCTGGCTGAGACAGTCGCTCTTCCGGGCCGACCTGGCGGATAAGGCGGCGAGTATCGTGCAGGCCGGCGGTGACCAGGATGAAGGACTGGAAACCTTTCTCCACGTCCTCGATCCGCGCCTTCCCTACCCGGCGCTGCGCCTGCGCCCCCGCACCCTGCGCTTTGGGCACATCGCCCCCGGCGAGAAAGCACAACGCGCCTTTCGCATCCGCAACCGCGCTGGCCGGGGTCCATTGAAGGGTACGATTGCGACGGATCAGCCTGCCCCCTGGCTCATTTTTCCCGATCGCTTCGACGGCGAGAGTGACATCACCGTCACCGTGGATACCAGCAGTGTGCCGGGGGGCACGAAGCTGGAGGTGCATCTGAGGCTCAGGACGGCCTACGAGGGGCAAACTGTAGCAGTGCGCGGGCGGGTGATTTTCCCTTGGCTGCGGGCACTGGGCCAAATTGGGCTGGCACTGCTCGTCGGCGCGCTTGTGGGGGGTTACCTGGCCTTCCTGGGAATGAGCGATCCTGCAGCGTGGCTGACTCACATCGGGGTGGGAGCCATGGCATTGTCGCTGGCGTGGCTGCGTGCCCACCGCGCACAGGTTTCGTGGAAGGGGAGGGTGTTCCGGCTATTGTTCTACGTGCTTCTCTTTGGGACGCTCCTGATGGTAGCCGACCGGATGTGCTACAGTTCGTGGAGCCTTATGCGCCGCGCTGACGTATCTGGGGCCTGGGTATTACCGACGGCTGCCGGTGCCATCCTCGGGCTGGCCGTCGGCACCATACGGGCATTGAGCCGACCGGGACGCAGGCTGATCCCCCGACTATTCGCTGCATTCATCCTGCTGGGCTCTCTATCCTATTGTGGGTGGACACTCTACCGCGTCGTGGGTCACGCTGTCGTGAGCGTGCCGATACTCCCGTTGAGGCAAACGGCCACGATCACGCCGCCCCCGGCCAGGACGGTCACGTGGCAGCCTGTGCTGACGGTGCGACCTGGCGAGATTGCGATCGGCGCACAGGTAATAGTGGTAACTGACGGGAGGCTGCTTAATGTGCGGCAAGCACCGGGGACAGACGTGGCTATCATCACACGGGTGGAACCCGGCACGCGACTGGAGGTGCTGGACGGCCCCCGCATGGCCAGTGGTTACACCTGGTGGTGTGTTAAGCTACTTGATGGTACAATAGGGTGGGCAGCCGAAAACTGGCTGAAGCCTGCGGAATGATACCACAGGCGTTTGCCAGCCCCGTGACGGGACAGACCTTTTACCCTCTTCCGGTCTCTGGTATCCAATCGAGGGTCGCGGATCCACCACTGCCCATCCGACCAAGTGCTCCCCAGACGAGTGGTCAGCAATCACGGCCTGCCTGGGATTGCCTCCATACCGCTTATGTTCTCCAGCGTCCAACTCAGGGCGGCGGCCGCCTGGCCGCTCTTGAAGTGTACCGCCGTAGTCACGGCCCTGAGTTGAAGCCACTGTTTGCCAGCGCGATGGCGGAGAAGTGACAATCTCTCCAACTTAGGCTATAATAGCGTGCACCTGAACCAGGAGGCATGCGCTATGCCCCACTATCAACGACCAACCGGAACCCTGGATATCTTGCCGGAGGATCAGCATTACTGGCATCACGTGCGCGCCCAGGCGCAGCACTTGGCGGAACTGGCCGGCTTCGAGCGCGTTGACGTGCCCATCTTTGAGGCAAGCGAACTGTTCGCGCGTGGCGTCGGAGAGGGCACCGATATCGTGGACAAAGAGATGTACTCCTTCGTGGATAAGGGAGGCCACAAGCTCACCCTGCGGCCGGAGTTCACCGCTGCTGTGGTGCGCGCCTACATCGAAAACGGGATGCACGTGCATCCTCAGCCGGTCAAGCTCTACACGTTCGGTCCCATCTTCCGCTACGAGCGGCCACAGGCGGGCCGATACCGCCAGCACACTCAGTTCAACATTGAGATTCTGGGCGAGCAGGACCCCGCCGCCGACGTGGAAGTGATGGCGTTGGTGTGGGACCTCTACGCTGGGCTAGGCTTCCGTGACCTGGTGTTCCAACTCAACTCAACCGGCTGCCCGCGCTGCCGGCCGGGTTACGTGGCGGCGCTGAAGGCGTACTACGCCGAGAATCACGACGCCATCTGCGAGGACTGCCAGCGGCGGCTGGAGCGCAGCCCGCTGCGCGTGCTCGATTGCAAGGCCAAGCAGTGTCAACCGATCATCGCAGGCGCTCCTTACTTCCTCGACCACCTGTGCGACGAGTGTACTGAGCACTTCCGCACCCTACGCAAGTATCTGGATCTGTTGGGCCGGGGGTACGTCATTAACCACCAGTTGGTACGCGGGCTCGACTATTACACCAAGACGGTCTTCGAAGTCTGGGCGGCCGGGATTGGCGCACAGAGCGCGGTCTGTGGCGGTGGCCGGTACGATGGTCTGGCTGAATTACTGGGAGGCCCGCCGATCCCTGGCGTGGGCGTCGCCGTAGGACTAGAGCGTATCATCCTGGTGATGAAGGACCTGGGTGTGGAGGTGCCTCCCTTGCCGAAACCATCGGTCTTCTTGGCGCACCTAGGGCCGCAGGCCAAACGGGAGGCGTTACGGCTGGTAGATGCGCTGCGACAGGCCGACGTGAGGGCATGGCTCCCGTTTGGGGAACGGGGGCTGAAGAGCCAGCTCCGCGAGGCCGGCAAGCGTGGCATCCGGTATGCCGTTATCCTGGGAGAGGACGAGTTGGCGACCGGGGCGGCGACGGTGCGGGACATGCAGGCGGGAGAGCAGGTGAGTGTGGAACTGTCTGAATTGGTGGAGTGGCTGAAAGCGCAGCTTCGATACGGGTGTGGCTAGAATGACTTGAGGCCTGAGGTGCACCGCTTTGCCGGACCTGTTTGATGCCGCGCTCTACGGGCCAGGTTGACACAAAGATGATTGGCATTCTCTACAATCCTCGTATTGCCCAAGCATATTCCCTGGCAGAGGAAATGGCCGCGTGGGTGGAGCAGCGAGGACGTCAAGCACAGATTTGCACGGCAAACGATGCCTCGGCCGTACTCCGCTGGCGAGAGACCAAGCTGGTAGTGACGCTGGGCGGCGACGGCTCAATCCTGCGGGCGGCACGGGCTGCAGCCCCTCACAATGCGCTGATCCTGGGGGTCAATCTGGGGCGGGTCGGATTCCTCACGGAGGCTGAGCCGGAGACGTGGTCGGACGCTCTGTCCCGGGCGTTGTCCGACGACTGCTGGGTCGAGGAGCGGATGATGCTTCGGGCAGTGGTCTATCGGAACGACGAGGTGCTGAGGCAGACCGAGGCGCTGAACGACGTGGTGGTGGGACGGGGGGCGCGGGCCCGCGTGGTACATCTACGCACCGAGGTTGAGGGAGGGCACCTGGCCACATACGTAGCCGATGGCCTTGTCGTCGCTACGCCGACGGGGAGCACCGCCTATGCACTGGCAGCCGGGGGGCCGATTCTGCCGCCGCAAATGCGTAACATCCTCCTGGTGCCGGTCGCGCCGCACCTGAGTATGGAGCGGCCCGTCGTCCTGTGCGAGGGAGTCACCGTACGCATCACCGTCGCCGGTGGGAGGCCAGCGGTGCTGACGGTGGATGGGGAGGTGCAGGCGGAACTGGAGAGCGGGGATGGAGTAGTAGTGGAGGCCAGCCCACACGTGGCCCGCTTCGCGCGGGTGCGGGAGCGGACGTATTTCTACAAGACGCTGGTAGCGCGTTTAGTGCCACGCAACTCAACCCCAAATCCCAGATCCCAAACCTGGAGTCAGGAGCATGACCGAACCACTGTACTGCGTTAATCACCCTAACCGCGAGACCTACCTGCGCTGTAACAAGTGCGGGCAGCCTATATGCGCCAAGTGCGCGGTGCTGACGCCGGTCGGCTACCGCTGCAAGGACTGCGTGCGCGCCCAGCAGCAGGTTTTCTACGCCGGTTTCCGTCCCATCCACTACCTGATCGCCGCAGCAGTTGCGCTGCCCCTGGCTCTCGTAGCGGGCTGGCTTGTACCCAGCCTGGGTTGGTATGCCATCATCCTGGGGCCGCTGGCCGGCGGCGGCATCGCCAACGTGGCGCACTGGGCGATCGGGCGACGGCGCGGGCAGTACACCTGGCTGATTGTGTGCGGATGTATCGTCGTGGGGGTGCTTCCCCAGTTGGGGCTGTCGCTTCTCACGCTTCTCTTCCTCCCATCGCTGACGGATGTGGCAGGGACGAGCTACTACACAAGAGGATTGATGGGAGCCCTCTGGGACGTCGTGTATCTGGTGACAGCGGTAGGCGCAGCCTATGCCTGGCTGCGCCCTGGACGACACAGATAGGAGGGAGGCTTCGGTGCTGACTGAACTGCGCATCCATGACTTCGCTATCATTGATGAACTGCAGCTAACTTTCGCGCCAGGCTTCTCGGTGCTGACCGGCGAGACCGGCGCGGGCAAGTCAATCATCATTGACGCGGTGGAACTGGCGCTGGGGGGACGGGCCGACAGCACCGTCGTACGTGCTGGGGCCGACCGCACCATTGTCGAGGCCGCTTTCTGGCTGGAGTCAGGGCAGCGGGCGGCGATTGACCCGGTGCTGGAGCGAGAGGGGTTAGAGGGAGACGACCCCAACCTGCTGCTCCTGGGACGCGAGGTGCGGCTCAGCGGGCGCAACGTCTGCCGCGTCAACGGGCGGGCCGTCACGCTGACGCTCCTGCGCGAGGTGGCCGAAGGGCTGGTGGACATCCACGGCCAGAGCGAGCACCTCTCACTGCTGCGAGTGCGCGAGCATGTCAATTTGCTGGATCGGTACGCGGAATTGTGGCCACTGCGGACGCAGGTCGCGCAGTTGGTAGGTCAGGTGCGAGAAGCGCGGCGGGAATTGGCGGACCTGCTCCGCAGCGAGCAGGAGTTAGCACACCGGGTCGACCTGCTGCAATTCCAGATGGGCGAGATAGCGGCGGCGGCTCTCCAACCTGGCGAGGAGGAGAAGTTGCTCGAGGAGCGGCTGCGACTGAGCCATGCCGAACAACTGGCCGCGCTGGCGAGTGAGGCGCTCCAAGCGCTGGAGCAGGGCGAGGGAGAGGCCCAGACGGCGCTCGATCTGCTGGGCGCGGCGCTGCGCGCTCTGGAGGGACTGGCTCGCGTTGACCCGGCGTTGGAGCCCCAGTTGCACACCGCCGAGAGCGTGAACTACCAGGTGGAGGAATTGGTCAGAAGCCTGCGCGACTATCAAGAGCAAGTCGAGTATAACCCACGGCGGCTGCAGGAGGTGGAGGAGCGGCTGGCGTTGATCCGTCGGTTGGAGCGCAAGTATGGCGCGACGATCCCCGACGTGTTGGCCTACGCCAGGAAAGCAGCACGGGAACTGGACACGATCACCCATAGCGAAGAGCGCATTGCCGAGTTGCGGGCAGAGGAGGAGCGGCTGTTGGCAGAGGTGGGCAACCTGGCGGTGGAACTTTCCCAACAGCGACGCGAGGCAGCCCAACGGTTAGCGGTGGGGATCGAGGAAGAGCTGCGTGACCTGCGGATGGGGGGAGCACAGTTCGGGGTGGATTTTCAGTGGAGGGATGACCCTCAACAAGGGGTTCCCTTGCCCCCAACTGTTTCAGATTTCAAGTTTCAGGTCTCAGGGTCTGGTATAGAACAACTTGAAACCTGGAACTTGGAACCTGCAACTTGCCCTCGTGTGGCTTTCGATTCCTCCGGCATAGACCGCGTCGAGTTCCTCGTCTCCCCCAACCCCGGCGAGCCTTTGAAGCCACTGGCGAAGATTGCCTCCGGTGGCGAGACCTCCCGATTGATGCTGGCACTCAAGACGGTGCTCTCCCGTGCCGACGAGACGCCAACGCTGGTCTTCGACGAGATTGACCAGGGCATCGGCGGGCGCGTGGGTGCGACGGTGGGCGAGAAGCTGTGGAGCCTGGCAACGGGTACAGGGCCGGGTGGCCTGCGTCACCAGGTGTTGTGCGTGACCCACCTGCCACAGTTGGCCGGTTTCGGCGACGTGCACTTTCACGTGGAGAAGTACGTGGAGAAGACCGCAGTAGGCGAACGCACGGTGACGCGGGTGAAGCAGTTGCAGGGCCAGGCGCGCGTGGAGGAACTGGCCCAGATGCTCGGCGCAAGCGGCGAAGCGGCCTATCGGAGCGCGGAGGAGATTCTGGAGCAGGTTGCAAGTTGCAAGTCTGCAAGTGACGAGTTGCAGGGTACAGAGAAGACGCGATGGTGTGTGAGGGGCTGAGCCGCGTGCGTGAAGGTTGGGATGAGATAGAGGCAGAAGAGACCTGCCTGTTGCGCCAGATGACGGTCCGGGAGAGCCTGCACCACTACCTTGAGCTCCAACGGGCCTTCGAGCCTCAGTTGCAGCAGACCGAATCGCTCTTCCGCGCCGAGCGTTTGGCCTACCTGGAAGAGTTGCAGCGCCGGTTGGGTACGCTGGCCCGATGGATGGAGGAGCAGTGTGGAAAACCTTTTTGAATCCCTGGTGGCCCTGCAAGACCGGCTGCGACAAGCAGGGATTCCTTCGGCTGTCATTGGCGGGGTGGCAGTTGGCGTGTGGGGCGAGCCGCGCGTGACGCGCGAGGCGCGTACCTTCAAGCCTGATTCCTTTGCACTGTAAACCATTCGTGGTATAGTATGGCATGCTGAGATAGTAGGAGGCTTCCCGTGAGCGAAAACATAACTGTGTCGCCTGACGAGCCGGTCGTCAGACTTACTGCCAGCCAATTGGAGGCGCTGGTCGCCGCCGTCGTCCGGCGCGTGGTGCGTGAGGAGCTCCACCGCGACTACTACGTGGACGAGCGCGGCGTCAAGGTGCTGTACGCGGCGGAGGAGGCCGCTCCTACTTACCTGGCCGAGTTGCAGGAAGATTATGAGGCCATCCAGAAGGGTGAAGTGGAGCTGGATAGCGGCGAGGAAGTGGTACAAGAGCTGCGTGACCTGGGGCTGAGCATATAATGTACCGCCTCGAGTTCACGCCGAAGGCCAGGGCTGCACTGCGCAAACTAACCCGTAAGAACCCAAAGGCGGCCAAGGCTATGGTCCGCAAGATTGAGTGGCTGGCTGAACACGCCGATGACATTGCGCACCGGCCCATCAAGGGCAGCCCATTCTTCGGTCTGCATAGTGGCTCCTTTCGTATCCCCTACCTGCTGGATGCGGCCAACCGGCGGATCATCATTGACGACGTAGCCCAACACGACGCCGCTTACGACCGGATCAGCAAACTGAAGTGATCCCCCAAAAACTCTCCCTCAGCAACTTCATGTGCTACCGCCAGGCGACGCTGGACTTCGCCGGCATCCACGTCGCCTGCCTGGCCGGCCCCAACGGCGCGGGTAAGTCGGCGCTGCTCGATGCCATCACCTGGGCGGTGTGGGGCAGGTCGCGGGCCAGGCGGGACGACGAGCTGATTCGCCTGGGCGAGGACGAGATGGCGGTCGAGTTCACGTTCAGGCTGGGGGAGCAGACCTATCGCGTGCTGCGCCAGCGCAAGGCTGGCAAGCGCGGCAGTACCCTCCTCGACTTCCAGGTGCAAATCCTCCCCCTCCCTGGGAGGGATGGAGGGGGGGCAGGAGGCCGTTGGCGTTCCCTCGCCGAGAGCGGTGTACGGGCCACGCAGGGGAAGATCGAGCGGGTGCTCCGGCTCGATTACGATACGTTCATCAACTCCGCTTTCCTCCGCCAGGGCCGGGCAGACGAGTTCACCGTCAAGACTGCCTCCGAGCGGAAGCGCGTGCTGGGAGATATCCTGGGACTCGACCGCTGGACGGTCTACGAGGAGCGGGCCAAAGAGCGGTTGCGGGCTATCCAGACCGAGGCGGAGGTGATCGAGCTGCGGCTGGAAGAGATCAGGGCCGAACTGGCCCGGCGGCCCCAATACGAGACGGAACTCCAGGCCGCCGAGACGGCGGTGGCGGAACTGGGCGCGGCACTCCAGGAAGCTCAGGCGGCCTACCAACAGATCGAGACGGCACGGACGGAACTCCGGCACGCTGAGGAGCAGATCGCCGAGATTGCCGCACGGATTGCCCAGGCGGAGCGGGAACTGGCGGCGCTTTCTGAGGAGCGAGCCGCGCGGGAGAAGCGGGTGGCCGAGTACGAGCGCCTGCTGGCCCAGGCGGACGAGATTGAGGCCAGCTACGCGGTCTACCAGCGGGCGGTGGAGCAGGAGCGGGAGCTGGGGGCCAAGCTGAGCCAGTCGGTGGGACTGAACGAGCGGAGCGTGGCGCTGGAGGCGCAACTTTCCCAGGCGCGGCATCGACTCGAGATGGAGCGAGAGGCCATCATGCAACGCATTGCCGAGCTGGAGGGCCGCTTGCCCGACGAGGAGCTCTGGGCTGAGCACGAGGAAGTGCAGGCGCAACTGGCCCACCTGACGCAACTATCGGAGAGCCGGGAGGCGGCGCGGGAGGACCTGACACGCATCGCCGAAGAACAGGCGGAGTTACGAGCCCGCAATGAATCACTGCGGGCGGAGATGGATGCGCTCAAGGAGAAAATCGCGCTGCTGGAGCAGGCAGGAGCCGAGTGCCCTCTCTGCGAGCAACCCCTCACCGACGAGCACCGGCTCCAGTTGTTGAGCCAGTTTCAGTCTGAGGGGCAGGCCCGTGGGGATACCTACCGCGCAAACCGGGCGACGGCGAAAGAGTTGGCCAAACGAGCACGAGCGCTGGAGGGTCAGATCGTCGAGAGCGCTGGGCTGCTGGCCGATCTGCCGGCACTGCAGCGGCGGGAGGCAGCGCTGGCCGAACGCCTTGAGCAGGGGCGACAGGCGGCAGAAGCGCTGGAGGCCACCCAGACAAAACTGGCCCAAGTGGAGCAGCGGTTGGCTGCCGAGGACTACGCCCCCGAGGTGCGGGCCGAGCTGGTGCAGGTGTTAGCGCAGGCAGAGGAACTGGGCTACGACGCAGCAGCTCACGAGGCAGTGCGACGGGTGATAGCCGAGGGGCTGGATTTCGCTGAGCAGAAGGCGCGCCTGAGCGCCGCGCAGACGGGTGTCGGGGAGGAGCGGGCGGCGCTCCAGCGGCTGGAAGATACCGAGCAGCGGTCACGGAAGCAGATGGAGACAGAGCAGGCCCGCCAGGCGGAGTTGAAGCAGAAAGCCGGAGGACTGCGGGAGCGATTGAAGGATGCACCGGCGGTCGAGGCAGAGTTGCAGCGGGTACGCGGGGAGGATGCCGCCGCCCGCCAGCGATTGGGCGCGGCACAACAGCGGCTGGAAGCGTGCAAGGCGCTTGAGCAGCAGCAAGTGGACAAACGGAAGCGGCGGGACGAGTTGGCCGCCGAAAAGTCCATCTACGAGCAACTGAAGACAGCCTTCGGCGTCAGAGGCGTGCCGGCGATGATCATCGAGGCAGTGGTGCCGGAGATCGAGGCGGAAGCCAACCGCCTCCTGGCGCGGATGACCGGTGGTCGCATGCACGTGCGCTTCGACACACAGCGAGAGACACAGGCGGGGGAGGTGCGGGAGACACTGGAGATCAAGATCGCCGACGAACTAGGGACGCGGGAATATTCCCTCTACTCAGGCGGAGAGGCATTCCGGGTCAACTTTGCCATCCGCATCGCGCTCTCCACACTCCTGGCGCGGCGGGCAGGAGCGCAATTGCAAACCCTGGTGATTGACGAGGGGTTTGGTACGCAGGACGCGGAGGGCCGGGAGCGGCTGGTCGAGGCTGTCAACGCCATTCAAGATGACTTCGCGCGCGTGTTAGTGATCACCCACATTGACGAGTTGAGAGATGCGTTTCCTGCGCGCATCGAGGTGGCCAAGACGCCGGGGGGTTCGGTGGTTGAAGTAGTATAGGCGGACGCACTGGCCTGAGGGGCCGGTGCTAGCTCTTACAGCCCCCGCGTCGCCGTGAACAGGCGGCACGGGTTCGTTTAGTACGGCAGCCTGCCCAATCCTTCCTGTCGTCGCGCCGCGCGGCGCATCTCCCAAGCACTGCGGGACTCGTCCAGTTGGCGCGAGAGTGCCATCCAGTCCTCGACCAGGAAGACGAAGCCGGCGAAGTCGGGAGCCAGCAGATAGGGGCTGAACCAGAGACGCAGCCATGCTTTACTTATCGGGTACTTCGAGAGTTCCACCACCAGCACGGTCTTGCCCCAGTAGGGGCGCAGCCAGCGCCGACGGGCTTCCTTCTCTTTGGCTGGGCTGAAAATCTGGGCAAATCTGTTGGGACGCACCCCTTTGATGCGGCCATAGGAGACGACGAGCGGGTAGAACGGAGTCTGGATGCGCAGGTGGTTCGGCCTGCATTGTATCCAGGCCAGTCGCCGGGCCAGATAGATGTATGCCAAGAGGACGAGAGAAACGAGAGCCGGGACGAGAGTGAGAACGCGGAACGGTTGATAGATGATCGGGATGCGAGGTGCAAACCACCATAGGACAGCCGAGGCCGGCACGATCAAGATGCAAGGCCCGCCCCAGCGCTTCCACATGCGCTCGTAGATCAGCAAGCGGAAGCGACTCCCACTGCGTCGTCGTTTGGCCATCTCGCACCTCATTCCCCTCAATGGGCTGGCAAGTGTGCCCCATCGTTAAGCATCAACAGCCGGGCCCCGGTCCCCTCTACACTGACGTAGGTCAGCCCGCAGTTATCAAGAGCATATTCCCACCACTGGTCCAGTTGGCCAGGCAGGAGGTGGGCCAGGCAACCCCTCAGCGTCCCACCGTGGGCGACGATTACCACGTGGCCTTCGGGATGGAGGGCAAGGATACGGTCACAAGCGCCAGCCACGCGGTGGAAGAAGTCAATACGCCGCTCTCCCCCCGGCCACTCGAACTCCATATCCGCCCGGTTTTTCCAGCGGGCGAAGAGCGCCGGGCGCTGCGCTTCCATCTCCGCCAGCGTGATGCCGTCCAGCTCACCGAAGTCAATCTCCCTGAGATCGTTCACGCTCACCGGCTGCAGCCCCAACGCCGCGCCGATAATACGCGCAGTCTCGAAGGCGCGGCAGAGGGGGCTGGTGTAGAGGGCTGCGACTCCATCGTGCCTGTCCTCATTGGCCAGCCTGCGGGCGACTGCCTCAGCCTGCGCCTGGCCAAAGGGAGTCAGCGTGCCCTCACTCCACCCCTCCCAGCGACCGGCGACGTTGGCTTCAGTTTGCCCGTGGCGGACGAAGATGAGTTCGGTCATCGCGGGTAGTATATCATCTTGCATAGAGGTGAACAAGTAAGCGTACTCCCGCAAAATGCTGGAAGCGGTCCGTGGTGGACTTGCTTGTCCTGAGCCTGTCGAGACAGTAGCGGATGCGCAGGAATGAGGCCACTGGCGGGTAGTACAGGGGTAACAGTTGATGGTGCTAAGGTGCGCTAACGCAGGGGTTACTTACCCCTGCAGACATCTTGAGTTGGCGCCCAAGCCAGCCGATAAGCCGGGTTCTGTCGTGGGCGGTCATCTATCTGGGACGGCGGTTACCCGCCGCCTCAAGCGGCCTACCCGGGGCTCGGACGGGACGGGCCGCCCCGTTTCAGGGCGACCGCAAGGGTCGCCCCTACTCGCCTCTGCTTGGCCTTGCTCCCGGCGGGGGTTGCCTGGCCGCCCGTGTCACCACGAGCGCCGGTGGTCTCTTACACCACCTTTTCACCATCACCAGTAGCGAACAGCTAACCGCTAACGGCTAACTGCTGACTCCCGGCTGTCTGCTTTTCTGTGGCCCTTTTCCGTCGGGTCACCCCGCCTGGGTGTTACCCAGCACCGTGCCCTGTGGAGCCCGGACTTTCCTCACCCCGCGCACGGTTCGACAGGCTCACCGTGTCCGGGGCGCGACCGCCTGGCCGACTCGGACGCTAGTTCTATGATAGCATGCAGTCAGTGGATGTCAAGGGGTGAACAAGGTGGTCTCCGAGAAGTTCATCCAGCTCTACCCCCGATCATTGTTCTCTTCCCACATCGCCGGCGTCCAGCGGTGACGCTCGATGCGGAAGGTGATCCACCCGTTGTCGGGGCAGGAGACGAGGGTCTCCTCGGCGGCGGGTCCCTCGTAGCGCCCGCTGGTCAGCATCAGCCCGTGCAGGACAGGGTACATCGTGTGGTAGGCCGAGCCGCACATCCCGGTGGGCGTGCACCAGTCGAACTCCCACCGGTCGCCCGCTCTGTGTCTTGCCCGACACTCCCCCCTGGCCGCGTGAACCGTCACGACGAAGCGCACCGGCTCGTGGAAGATCAGCCGGGGCTCTGGATCGCTCAGTAGTGTGTAATACTGCACCTCGTCGTTGGGTGTGAGGACCCGCAAGAGCCTCCGACCTGACACCACGCGGATCAGTTCATATGATTTAGCCCAATGCAGTACGTAGTCTACCGCAGCTTGTTCGGCCTCAGTTAATGCTTGTTCTGTCGTAACTACCCAGGCATCATGGCCGATGAGCCTGGGCTCCCAGATGTAACTCGGA
>JBHIET010000064.1:0-19625 GCA_046760785.1 Anaerolineae bacterium
ACTCAACCAGCGCTTGTTCCGTAACTGCCAAGGGATTTCCGCCGTGCTGTACTAGGGTCTGCCCTGAGCGGAGCCAAAGGGGGGGATTATTAGGGGGTCAAGAGCAGCGGTCTCTTAGCCCTTGATTGTCAGGCTGTTTCCCTAACCTTCATTAAGGTGCGTTGCACCTCGGCTGGTCAACCGTTCCCACGCTGCCCGTACCTGTACCCGCGTCCACGAGAGTGTGCCTGACGTATCAATGACCACGTCGGCGCGGGCGATTTTCTCCTCCTGAGGAGACTGCGCTCGCACGCGCTGCTCAGCCTCAGCTCGGCTCAGACCTCGCTCGCTCATGATGCGCCGGATCTGTTGCTCCGGCCGGCAGGTCGTGACCCACACGCTGTCGCAACCGTCGGCCATCCCTGCCTCGATGAGTTTGATCGCCTCGATCACCACGACGTCGGCGGAGGCAGCGGCGATGCGGTGGGTGATCGCTTCGAGAGTGGCGGGGTGGACGATGGCCTCCAGCCGCGCCAGCGCTGCGGAGTCGGCGAAGACGAGTGGCCCCAGTTGCGTCCGGTCAATCTCGCCGTCAGGGGCCAGCACCTCTGGCCCGAACGTCTCGACGACTGCTGTGTGGGCAGGGGTGCCGGCCCGCATCACCTCGTGGGCCACTCTGTCTGCGTCAATCGTCTCGGCGCCCAGCTCAGCCAGCACGCGTGCGACGGTGGATTTGCCCGTGCCGACGTTGCCCGTGAGGCCGATGAGCAGTGGACGATGGCTGTTCATACCCCATCCGTCCAGGCCGCAAGCAGCGCGTCCAATTCCTCCTCGACCGTAGCGTACTCGGCCCCTAATTGGCGCACCCGCTCGACTGCCTTCTGCTCGCTGGCAACGGCCAGTTGGGCCGCCAATTGCTCCAGACGTGCCTCCAACTGATGGATCGCCACTTCAAGTTCGGCCTGACTGCGGGACCGCCGCGCTGCCTCCCGCTCCGCTGCCCTGCGCATCTCCCGCGCACGCTCTCTCTTCGTCTCGCCCCGTACCTCCCGGCGTGCCTGCCTCTGCTGCCGCCCCTGCGTCTGCCACTCGTGGTACTCCTCGTACCCCTCCTTGAACTCCCACAACTGCCCGTCCTCAATCGCCCAGACGTGGGTACTCAGCTCGCGGATCAGGTAACGATCGTGGGTCACAATCAGCAGCGTGCCGCTAAATTCGGAGAGCGCCTCTTGCAAAACCTCCTGGGAGGGGATGTCGAGGTGGTTGGTCGGCTCATCGAGGATCAAGACGTTCGCACCCTCAAGAGCCAGGACGGCCAACGCGACGCGGGCCTGCTCGCCGCCGGAAAGATCGCCGACGCGCTTGAAAACGTCGTCGCCGGAGAAGCGGTAACGGCCCAACAGGTTCCGCGCCGGGCTGCTCTCGATTTCGCCGGCATCCAGGATAGTCTCGAACACGGTTTTTTCGGGGTCAAGGCCCACATGCCCCTGGGGGAAGTAACCCAGGTGCACATTTGCCCCAATGCGCACGCGCCCGGCAAGTGGCGGAACCTCGCCCAGTATGGCGCGCACGAGTGTCGTCTTCCCGGAGCCATTAGGCCCCAGCAACGTCACCCGCTGTCCCCGCCGCAGTTCGAACTTCTGGGCTGTGAAGAGAGGGGCCGCCGGGTCGTAGCCCACGGTGAGGTCGTAGAGGCCCAGCACCAAGTCGCCGCTACGGGCTGCGTCGCCCAGGTCGAGGTTCAGCGGGCGATACTCTCGCGGTCTCTCGACCCGCTCCATTCGCGCCAGCCGCTTCCGCCGCCCCTTCGCCTCGCGACTGCGCTGCCCGGCGATGTTGCGGCGGATGAATTCCTCGGTGCGAGCGATGAATTGCTGCTGTCGCTTGTACTTGACCTGTTGGAGGATCAGACGCTCGGCCCGTTGAGCGGCGTAGGCGGTGTAATTGCCGCGATACCGCTCGAGCCGACCCCATTCCAGTTCCCACACCCGCTCGACGACCCCGTCGAGGAAGGCCCGGTCGTGCGCCACGACGACCAATGCACCCTTCCACGCTTTGAGGAAGTTCTCCAGCCACTCGATACCCGCCAGGTCGAGATGGTTGGTCGGCTCGTCCAGCAGCAGCAGATCGGGCTCCTCCAGCAGAAGCCGGGCCAACAGGGCGCGCGTTTTCTCCCCCCCGCTGAGCTGTGTCACGGGACGCCGAAAATCGTCCTCCTCGAAACCCAGCCCAGAGAGCACTTGCTCGATGCGTTGCTGGTAGGTGTATCCGCCGGCCAGTTCAAATGCCTCCAGAGCTGGGCCGTACCGCTGCAACGCCTCCTCACAGGTCGCGGGATCCGCCATGACCCTCTCCAGGTGGCGCAGTTCGGCGGCTTGGGCCTGCAGGTCGGTGAAGACCTCTAGCATTGCATCCCACAGTGTCCCGGTGGCAGAGAAGCGGTGTCCTGAGCCTGTTGAGGGGTCGGCCTGCTGGGGGAGGTAGGCGATGCGCAGCCCCTTGGCCTTATGGAT
Organism: Anaerolineae bacterium; assembly: GCA_046760785.1. Taxonomy (GTDB): domain Bacteria; phylum Chloroflexota; class Anaerolineae; order B4-G1; family B4-G1; genus JBHIET01. The sequence continues at coordinate 2,493 of JBHIET010000064.1, forward strand.
GGTGCCAGCGGTGGGTTTCTCCAACCCAGCCATCAGGCACAGCAGCGTGGTTTTGCCAGAGCCATTGGGCCCGATCAGGGCGATTTTGGCCCCGTGGGGAATCTCAAGGGACACGCCTTCGAAGACGTCCTGCGGGCCGTAGGATTTAGCTAGATTGCTGGCGGTCAGGATGGACATAGGGTTGGTTCCAATGATTATCTTTGGCGCATCGTACCTCAATACTCGTAGCAACTGCCGCCGATGAACTCCCGCAGGAGCGAATCGGGCGGGATGGCCGATTCGTCCTCGACCGGGGTCACGGCCTTCAGGAGATGGTAGACGCGTTCGGCGCGTGCGAAAGCATCTTCCCGCAGCGGATCGTCCTTATATTGTTCAACCCACCGCTCGAAGTTCTCGAACAGCCTGACCTTCATAACGGAGAGTTCATACGGCAGGCCGCTGTTGACGATGTAGTCGGTCGTGTTGATGTAGGGGATGATGTTGCGCAGTTCGCTGGAGCGGACATAGTGCCAGTGTTCCAGCGTCTGCTGTGGATCGTAGGCGCGGTGGGAGGCATCCCGCTCCATGCGGCGCATCAACCGCAAATCCGTCCAGCGAATAAATCTGTCATCTGGGCCTTTCATCTGCAGCAACGGCTCGATGTACAGTTTGAACTTGCGTGCGTCGTCAACCCCCTCGGTCATCGGAGCGTACAGGCCATGCAGGCTGTCAATGAGGATAATGTCGTTCGGCCCGATCTGCATCGGGGTGTGGTCGTCGTGGCGTTTGCCGGCCTTAAAGTCGTATAACGGAGTCAGTACCTCCTCCCCGGCGATCAGGCGCACCAGGTGCTCATTGATGAGTTTCAGATCGAGGGCCTGCGGCGTCTCGAAGTCGTAGTCGCCGAACTCGTCCCTGGGGTGGAGTTCCAAATCGAAAAAGTAGTTATCCACGGTGAGGGGAACCAGGCTGAGGCCCATCCTACTCAACAGGTGACTGAGCTTGATAGTCGTCGTCGTCTTGCCGGAGGAGGAGGGGCCAGCGATGATGACGATCTTCACGCTATCTCGTCGCTCCCTGATGATCTCGGACGCGGTCGTGACGTCCTCGTTGTAGGCGCGGTCGGTCTCCCGCACGATCTGAGGGAATTCTCCCCGTGCAATGCGGGCGTTCAACCGCTCGACTGTGTGAAGGTCGTGATCCACGGCCCAGTTCAGCACCTCCCAGAGCTTACGCCAGGGGATATTTTCGGAGGGGCGCACCGAGCGCCTGGCCCGTTCCTGACGTCGGCGGGCCCGCTCGTCGCGATAGAGAATGTAGGCTTTGGCCGTCTTGGCGCGGCCGCTCTCAATCAGCACTTTCTCAACGACATCCTGGATTTCCTCGATGGTGGGGGTGTGGCCGGGTGGCGTCACATCTTCCAGCATAGCCACGACCTGGTCGGTCAGGCCCTCGGCGATGGAGCGGTCGCGACCGCCCACGGCCACCGCCGCCCGATAGATGGCGTTGGTGATGCGCTCTTTTCGGAAGGGAACCACCGCCCCCGTGCGCTTGACCACGTGGGTAATCTCCGCCATGATGCTCCTCACTTCTCAGATTGCCTGCGCTCCAGCCAAAACAGTGCCAGCACCAACGCTGCCGCCCACGCCAGCCCCTTGAACTCGCCATCCATCAAGGCTTCCTCCACCTCGGCCCGGTTGAGCCTAAGCAGTTGCTGCTCCTCCAGGTCGTCCGCGTTGGTCGGCGTGGCCCAGTGCGCCCGGCGGGCCAGGAACAGGTTGGCCACACCGCAACCCCGGTTGCCGTTCACGACGTAGCGTCCCAGAGGAATCCAATCGGGTGCCTCGTAACCCGTCTCTTCCCGTAGCTCCCGCTGCGCTGCCGCCAGGGGCTCTTCGCCCGGCTCCAGATAGCCGCCCACGAGCGCCAGGGACATGCCAGCGATGGCGTACTTGGTCTGGCGGAAGCAGAGGAACTCGCCTGCTTCGGTCACCACGACTACGATGACGTAGTCGGGCGTGACGACCCACGGCCAGTCCGGGATGATCTGGCCATCTGGTAGCTCGACGGTGTGACTTTCTACTTTCAAGAACTTGCCGCTGTCCAGGACGGTTCGGCGGGAGAGCGTCTTCCAGCGTTGCACAAGCTCCCCTCCTATGCCGATTCGGCCAGCACTGCCTGGCGGAAGATCGCCAGCCCCTCGTCCACCTGCTCGCGGGTGATAGTCAGCGGCGGGATGAGGCGGATGGTCTGGGTCCAGTGGCCGCAGGGGTACATGAGCAAGCCGTCCGCGAGCGCCCGTTCGAGGATGCGGCGGACGGCCTCGGGGTTGGGCTCTTTGGTGCCGGGCTTGACGAACTCGGCGGCGACCATCAGCCCCACGCCTCGCACGTCCCCCAGGATGGACACCTCGGCCTGCAACTCGCGCAGCACCCCCAGCATATAGTCACCCTGGACGCGGGCATTCTCCAACAGGTTCTCCTCGCGGATCACCTCCAGCGTGGCCAGGGCCGCCGCGCAGGAGATGGGGTTGCCGCCGTAGGTGGTGCCGTGCGACGCCGGCCCCCACCTGCGCATGATCTCTCGGCGCGCCGCCGTCGCGCCCAGCGGGAAGCCGTTGGCGATGCCCTTGGCCAGGCAGACGATATCCGGCTCCACGCCGAACGCCTGGGCCGCGAACCACTCGCCGGTGCGGCCAAAGCCGGTCTGTACCTCGTCGAAGATGAGCAGGATGCCGTGCCGGTCAGCAATCTGGCGCAGCGCGACCAGCCAACTGCGCGGCGGGATGACGTAGCCACCCTCGCCCTGGATCGGCTCGACCAGGAAAGCGGCCACGTCCTCAGGCGCGATCACGTACCCGAACAGCCGGCCGATGTCCTCCAGCGCCTCCTGTGCGCACGGTTCCGCGCCGGGGGCCGACGAGCGGTAGGGGTAGGGGAAGCGGGCGAAGTACACGTCGGGAAGGAAGGGGCCGTGACCGGTGCGGTACTTCACTTTGGACGTGGTGACGGTCGCGGCTCCCATCGTGCGCCCGTGGAATCCGCCCAGGAAGGCGATGATCCCCCGCCGTCCCGTCGCATAGCGGGCCAGTTTGAGCGCACCTTCGACCGCCTCGGCCCCGCTGTTGCCGAAGAAGAACACATCGGCGCCTCCGGGCGTGATCTGCCCCAACTCCCAGGCCAGCCGCAGCAATGGTTCGTGGACGATCACACCGACAGGGGCGTGGACCATCCGCTCCATCTGTTCACGGGCCGCCGCCACGACGCGCGGGTGGTTGTGCCCCACGTTACAGGCACCGAACCCGGCCAGGAAGTCGAGGTAGCGCCGCTTGTCGCGCCCGTACACGTAGACCCCTTCGGCGCGGTCCGCTGGCAGATTGGGCCAGTCCTGCGCCAGGCAGGGAGCCAGCAGGTCGTCCAGATGCGCGAGCAGTTCCTCAAAAGGTGGATGTTCTCTCACGGTTCGATCCTCCAGTCAGCGTAGTAATCACCCTTGCTGTAACAGTGTACCCAAAACGGGCGACATGTCAACCGCGATTTGACGAAGAAGCATATAAGGTTTACAATGTTTATAAAGGACTTGCAAGAAATAAATCCTCCCAGACGCTTGTACACGTGTATGAGTGCAGCCGAGGTGCGGCAGCAACTGATTGAGCAAAAAGGGTACACAGATGAAGAGTTGCCATCACGACAAACCATCAACACCAAGCTCAGAGATATGAATATAATACCAGGAGGTAACTACTCACCCCAAGCTCCAAGTCCCCGTCCCGGGGACGTCGTATGCGGTAGATGACCACTTTGCCGTGCCGTTTTGCGCTCGAGACGCCCCCGAGACGGGGGCTACGAGCCTGAAAAACGATCTACGCTGCTCAGGCTGAGTAGTGACACCAGGAGGTTGGATGGAGATCATTGCACTTCTCTTCCACTATATCACCCCATACATCGCTGTCGTCGTTTTCTTCGGGGGGATTGCCTACCAGCTCTACCGTTGGCGGCAGAAAAGCTCGGTGACCGTTCACCTCTCCCTTTTCCCACGCCCCCAGGGTCGTTTGGGACGATTGATAGACACGCTGGTGGATATTCTCACTTTGAGGGGGCTTTGGAAGGTGAACAAGCCGCTTTGGGCGGGGGGATTTATCATGCATCTCGGCCTTTTCTTGCTATTGGTAGGGCACGTTCGGGCCTTTACCGATTACTACTTTCTCTGGGATCTGCTGCAATGGGGGGAGGAGCAGCAGACCGAGTTTTCTCACGTAGCTGGGACCATCGCCGGCCTGCTCTTTATGATACCTCTCTTCTACCTGTTGGCTCGCCGGTTCAGTGGTGCGGTCAAGTGGCTTTCCAACCCGGAGGATTATTTCGTCCTGGTATTGCTGATAGGGATCGCGATCACGGGAAATCATATGCGTTTCCTGCGGGAAGTGGACGCTCATCAGGTACGTGACTTTATCCAGGGCTTGTTCTTCTTCCGTTGGCAGCCGGCCCCCATGAGCACCGGCACATCTTTCCTCTACCACTTTGCCTTTGTGCAACTGCTGATGGTCTATTTTCCTTTCAGCAAGCTGATGCACACTGTCGGCAGTGTGTTCTCCAAGATGGTAGCCAGGAATTAAGGAGGGCGCATAGTGCTTGCACAATTCCTCGAAACGATCCGTCAGCGCATCAACCGGCCTCTGCAGTACTATGAGGACATCTGCGTGCGATGCGGTGCCTGTATTGATGCGTGCCACTTTTACGCGACTTCCAAAGACCCGGCCCACATCCCGGCCTACCGGATGATGCTGATCAAGAAGCTGAAGCAGTCCGGTCTCTCCGGCAGCGGGACGCTGTTAGACTGGTACCGAGAGTCGCGGGGGGCTGACAGGCGGATGGCAGACGAGCTCTGGCGAGCGATGTGGGAGTGCACCGGCTGTCGTCGCTGCGCGGTCTTTTGCCCCTTCGACCTGGATACGGCATTGCTGGTGAGCTCGGGGCGGTTTGCCCTGATGCAGGAGGGGCTGGGTCCTGAGATGATCGCCGAGATCGGCAATGCAGAGGTCAATAAAGGGGAGATCATTGATGCCATCAAGGAATTCTACATTGAGCAGACCAAGGAACTCGAAAAGCGGCTGCAGGAGGAGTCCGCCCCCGATCTCCAGATCCCGGTGGAGAAGGAGGGAGCGCGAGTCTTATATGTGCCGTTAGTCGGAGAGCACGCCGTTGTGCCGATGGCCAAGATTTTCCATGCGGCGGGGGAGGACTGGACCCTAAGCCTGTTTACCGCCACGAACCACTCCTTCTTCGTCGGAGATATGGCCAAGGCCAAACAGGCGGCTCACTGGATCGTGCAGGAGGCACGTCGCCTGGGCGTCAAGGCCATCGTCTACCCCGAGTGCGGCCACGCTACCCGTACAGCGATGCAGTATTTCGACGCATGGTTTGGGGAAGAAGTTGCCGGTATAGAGCGGATAAACGTAGTGCAGTTGGCGGCCTCGTACCTGGCCGAGGGCAAAATCCGCGTGGAGGCCGGTGCCTTCGACGCCTCTCTCACCTACCACGACCCCTGCAACATTGGGCGAAACGTGGGACTCTTTGAGGAGCCGCGTGCGTTGATCAGGGCGGTCGCTACTGACTTTCGGGAACTTGTCCCCAACCGGGAGCTGAACTGGTGCTGCGGCGGAGGGGGAGGATTGATCGCTGCCCTGGAGATGAAAGAAACGCGGATGCAGGCGGGGTGGAAGAAGGTGGAACAGATCCGTCGAAGCGGCGCTCAGTGGGTCGTGACCAGTTGTGAGAACTGTAAGACTCAGTTGGCCGATCTGAGCGAACACTACGAGTTGGGAGTTGAGATCAAGGGAGTCGTTGACCTCATTGCCGACGCGTTGATTCTGTAAGTCGTCGCCATTCACCGACCGCATCGTCGCCGACGGCCTGGATGTGTCTCAGGAGATGCCAGTATGAATCACAGTGAAAAGAACCCTGCACAGCAGTGGGAACAGGCGCTGATTGACGACTATTACAACTACCGCTGGCAGCAGTTGTTGGAGCCCCTTTGCGATAGGATGCAGCGTTGGAAGGCGGGTGAACTCACCTACGCCGATATGGACCAGATCCTTAATGAGGTCCACCAGCAGGTCTGCGAGATTCGCAGCCTCATCACCCAGAGACGGGATCGCCTCGTGATGCTGATTCAATGGCTGGATCGCGAGTGGTTTGAGAACTGGGTGAAGAGCTACTCCCCTCCTCCAGATGTCCGACTGGTTTCTCCCCTGGAGTAAGGCTCTGGAAGGTGATACGACCTGCCTGCTTCGCATACCGGACTGGCTGGCTTCCTGGCGCATTGGATAGGTTCGGCGAAGCGTGTGGCTCACGCCCAGCCTGTTCCGGGCTGAAACGCACTTGACGCTCCCCCCTGGTTGACGAGCCGGTACAGGAGTGTTATACTTGTGCGCGTTCATTTGCTGGGGGGCAACAACCAGGCTGTGATGATACGTAATCCGTCGTCCCGTCTTATCCTGACCTCTGCGTTACTGGCGTCTGTTCTACTCAGTCTCACTCTTAATCCATATGCGACGGTCATCGCTGCGGGCATTCCCGACTACCGCTTCGGCGTCGTCGAGGCGTATGCCGCTCCCGCCGCCGCAACTGCGCTGGGCGCCGGCTGGACCCGCGTCACCTTCGAGTGGAGCCGCATCCAACCTAACAGCCCCGACGAATGGAACGTCGTCCCCATCTCCGACGAGGCCCTGGCCAACGAGCTCGCCCAGGGCCGTCAGGTCGTCGGGCTGCTGATCACCACGCCCGGCTGGGCCACCGACGTGGGGATCGGCCCCGGCGTTCCGCAGGGCCTCTACCTCCCCACCGACGATCCCAGCAATCTGTGGGCCAACTTTGTGCGCACCATCGTCGCCCGCTACGCCGGCCGCATTGACCATTGGACGATCTGGAACGAGCCCGAGATTCCCCCCGATTCGCCGGACCTGAGTTGGGGGGGCTCTGTTGAAGACTTCATCCAGTTGCTGCGCGTTGCCTACACCGTCGCCAAAGAGACGAACCACAATGCCGTCATCCATATGGCGGCGGTGACCCATTGGCACAACGAGCACTGGTTCGGCCAGTTCCTCGACGCGCTCGTCGCCGACCCGGGCGCTGCGGCCCACGACTACTATTTCGACATCGCCACACTCCACCTATACCACGAGCCTGAGAAGATTTACGACATCACAGCGCACTATTACCGCCTGCTACACAACCGGGGCATCTACAAGCCCTTCTGGATCGCGGAGACCAATGCCTACCTCTCCCGTGTCTCGGAGGATGAGCAGGCATTCTTCATCGTCCAGGCCTTCAGCCTGGAGATCGCTGCCGGCGCAGAGCGCATCGCCGTCTACAAGATGGCCGACACTGAGACCGACCTCGCCGCCGACCCGGAACCATTCGGGCTGGTGCGGATGGACGGCAGACATCGCCCTGCCTTCACTGCCTACCAGGTGGCGACGAATTATCTTGCGGGCTTCCGGGGTGGCAATTGGGACCGCCGCGACGAAATCTCCGTCGTGACGATAGACCGGGGGCCACGGACGACGACCGTCGTCTGGGCACGCACGCCCGAACCTCAGACGGCAATGATCCCGGCCCGCATGACCCGGGCGCTGCTGGTGGACGTGTGGGGCGCGGCCTACTACGTTTACCCCGAGCGCGGCTACTACTTTCTCAACCTCGCCGGGGCCAACTGCGCCGGGGGTTGCCAGATGGGCGGCCCGCCGCTGATGCTGGTCGAAGAGGCTCCACTGGGCGCCGACACTGCCCCGCCACCTCCCTCGCCAACCCCGCCGCTTGTGGGTAACCCCAACCCAGCCACTACCCCCGATCCCAACGCATTGCCCACCCCCACGTCCACTTTTACCCCCACGCCCACCCTCACGCCCAGCCCCACCAGCACGCCCACGCCAACCCCTACGCTGACACCTACGCCCACTTTGACACCCACGCCCACGTTGACCCCGTCGCCCACACCCGTCCCGCTCCCAACGTCCGACATTCCTCCCAGCCGTCCCTGGCTTCTCTTCGGCGTGCTGGCGATGGCGATGGGAGGGACTGCTATCGCTGTAGATCGAAAGAGATCACCTTCGAGTCACCCGTGAAAGCTACTGTCAATACCTACAGGCAATCTGAGCCAGCACCTCCTCGACGGGCGATGGTCATCGCGGCCCACCCGGATGACATCGAGTTCGTCGTGGCGGGCACCGTGGCCAAATGGATACGGGCGGGTGCACAGGCGAGGTATGTGCTGGTCACCAGCGGAGACGCCGGCAGCCATCGGACAGGCGTCACCCGTGAGGAGGTGGCCCGCGTCCGTGAGGCAGAACAACGCGCCGCCGCCCTGGTCGTCGGCGTGGATGAGGTCATCTTCCTGGGCTATCCTGATGGTGAGGTAGAGCCGACGCTGGAACTGCGCCGCGACTTGGTGCGCGAAATCCGCCGCTTCAAGCCGGATACCGTCATCTGCTTCGACCCGACCCGCCTCCTCGTTGGCGACGGGTACATCAACCACCCCGACCATCGGGCAGTGGGTCAGGCGGCTCTCGACGCCGTCATGCCGGCCGCGGCCATGCCATTGGTCTTTGCCGAACTGGGTAAGGAGGGACTGGAGCCGCACCGCGTGAAGGAGGTCCTCATCGCCTCCGGCCCGGAGCCTGATACCTGGGTTGACATCAGCGACACAATAGAGCTCAAGCTCGAAGCACTGCGACAGCACGTGAGCCAGTTTCCAGACGGTTGGGGCCCCGTCGAAAGGACCCGCGAGCGGGCTGCTCAGATCGGCGCGCAGGTCGGTGTTCCCTACGCTGAGGTCTTCAGGCGGATTGTCTTGGTCCGTGAAGAGAGAACTGACCGAGAGCGCCCAGGAAGTGTGGCCACTGGTGGAGGAGGTTGTGATGAGCCTTATCCTACACATCACAAAACGTGAGCAGTGGGAGCGGGCAGAATCGGCCGGAGTCTATCGCGGTGACACTCTGGACTCTGAGGGCTTTATACACTGCTCAACTCCACAGCAGGTGATCATACTGGCCAACGCCTTGTTTCACGCTCAGAAGGGGCTGGTGCTTCTTTGCATCGCATCCGAAAGAGTCAAGGCGGAAATCCGGTACGAAGGCCTCGAGGAGGGAGAGCGTTTCCCTCACATCTATGGTCCTCTGAACACTGACGCTGTTATCGAGATCTTGGAATTCGAGCCAGGTGAAGATGGCAAGTTTGAGTTGCCAGGAGAGATCGCCGTCTCTTACTTCTGGACCGGTGCGGTATAACCGGGGACACACCAGGGGATGCTAGGATGCAGGATCGTGATTCGGCAAGACAAACGGGACTCGGACTCGTCGTCCAGATGCTTATTGGTGGCGGCGTGTTGCTGCTCCTCGTCGGCGGTGTGCTGGCCTACCCCTACGTGAGTTCTCGCCTGGCAGCCTTCCCACCCACGCCGAGTCCAACGCCAACCCTCTTGCCCTCCACCGATTCTCCCCCTACCATCGCTAGCATCGTCCCCACACTCACCCCCATACCCACATTCCCCCACACTCCTACCCCCACACCCACCCCTGCCCTGCCCACCCGCATCGTCATCCCGGCCATCGGCGTGGATGGGCCCGTCGTTCCCGTCTCCTGGGAAACGGTCGAGGTGGGGGATCAAACGCAGGCGGCGTGGGAGGTGCCGGACATGTACGCCGCCGGCTGGCACGAAACCTCCGCGCCGTTGGGAGTGCCCGGCAACACTGTACTCAACGGGCACAACACCACCAACGGCGAGATCTTTCGTGACCTGTACACGCTGGAGATTGGGGACACGATCACGGTCTACTCGGACGACACGTCCTATGATTACGCCGTCACCGCAGTACTGATCTTGCCCGAGGCCGGCCAGCCGTTGGAGGTGCGGGTCGAGAACGCGCGCTACATCCTGCCCACCGAAGACGAACGGTTGACCCTGGTCACCTGCCATCCTTACGGCAGCTTGCGCTACCGGCTGATCGTCATCGCCCGCCCGATGACAGCAGAAGAAGACGACCGGGATCAGGAGGAGTAACGAAACCGGGCAGGAGTGAAAAAGGACCCCTGCCCGGCCATGCCTGCCATTCAGTTGCTGGCCTGCTGTGGCTCACTCCAGCGATTCGGCGATGCGAATGGCTTCTTCCAGGCTTAGGTCGAGCCCGCCTACCATGTAACTGACGCCGCCCTCTTCCCACATCAGTATCCGATCGTCCGCCCAGGCGGCTATGCGTCCGCTCAGGTCGATCTCTTCCAGCGTCCCGTTGGTCAGGAAACCAACGGCCGTGCCGACGGCCACGTTGGGATCGGCGCTCGGCTGCGGTCCCACCGGCTGTTGGACGACGACGATGTCGCCACCAGGCCCCTCGTAGAACAGAAAGGCATTGGGATTGCTGGTGAAGAGCAGCGCCCCGGCCCCGGTCCAGATGGGAGCCAGTTTGATCTCCCGCAGCGCATAGCCCTCCGGGAGGTAGCCTGATGCCCGGAGGTGGAAGAGGGTCGCAGCCTGTGCCTCTTCGAAGTCCATCACGGATTCCACAGTGGGGTTTGTACCAGGCAGGCCGTTGCCGCCGATCCCGAAACCTGGAAACAGCGCAACGTCCCACCCATCGTCCGGAGGTGGCTGGCCGGTCACGGATGCCTCGATTCGTTGTGCGGTGCTGTAGGCCCCCAACACGATCAGTTTGACGCCGTCGCTGATACTATGCGCGGCTCCTGCCGGCCCGCCGGGATCCAGGAACAGCATCACCAGGAACAGCGCCAGCGCGCCGCAAATCGCCACCAGGAGACGACGACGCAACCTGCGTTGTACATAGATTCTCATGGGTGACTTCCTTCTCCTTTCTGACCACCCCTCCCGCGTCTGGGGCCTACTCAGTAATCGGCATCGCAGTGTGTGCCGCACCCGGCTCTCGGCGCTAAAGTCGGTCGTGGCCAAAGTGCGGGCCAGCTCGAGGGCCTGATGATACTCGGTCGGCAACGGTTCAGAATCCATTCGCCCGGCCTCGTTCAACAGGCTATCCACGTCACGGCTGAAGCGGTCGGCCCAATCTTGCTCGTTCATCGTCTCACTCCTTGTCAACGGCAGTCAACTCAGCCCGCAGCCGGCGCACGGCCCGATATAGGATCACGCCCACGTTGTTCTCGCTCAGGCCGGTGAGTTCGGCGATGCGGCGGTTAGGCAGCCCGGCGGCGAACTTGAGACCGATGAGGTCTCGCTCCCGGTCGCTCAGGCGGGCCACGGCTGCTTTCGAGCACGAAAGTGATCGTTGACGGCGTTGCGGGCGATGCCAAAGAGCCACGCGGCAAAGGGTGCTCTTTCTGGGTTGAACGTGCCGATGTGAGTTAGTGCCCGCTCAAAGACCTGAGCGGTGATGTCGTCCGCTGTTTGGGCATCTCGGACGCGGTAGCGAACGTAGTTGTAGACGCGCGGAAAGTAGTGGTCGTAGATGGCGGCGAAGGCAGCCGGCTCGGCCGTAGCGCGGGCCACCAGCGCCAGCTCGTTGGGTAACACTGCGACGGTACCGTCCATCGTCGTCTCTCTTTGGTGAGGTTCCCGGGTGCCTCTACTGGTAGATACGCTGCAACAGGCAAAGTATTACACCCAATGGCCAAGATGGCAAGCCCGCCGGCTGTGCCCGAATTGGTCGCTTCGCCCCATTCGTGGTATCATTGGGGTGGTTCAAGATTGAGAGATTGGCCGAGCTTGAGGGAACGATGAGCAAAACACTTTCCTTGCCAGCCCCTTCACGTTTCACGTTTCACATTTCACGTTTGCTCTCCCGCGTGCGCCGCAACCACGCGCTGGAGCACGCGACCATGCAGGTCCTCAGCGAGCGCCACCGCAGCCTCAGACTGATAGGGCGCTCATCACTATGGGGCTTCTACATCTACGGCAACGTGTCCACTGAGGAGGTGATCGGCGCTGCCCAGGAGGGATTGCGTCGCCTGAAGGCTGGCCGGCGACAGATGGCGATTCATCCCAACTGTGGCACCAACCTGGCCGTCGCCGGGATACTGGCCGGGTTGGGCGCCTTCCTGGCCCTGGGAGGTCTTTCTACGAGGAGAAACCGGGTTTCTTCCGAGAAACTCGGCTTCTGGCTGGAGCGGCTTGCTCGCTTGCCGCTCGCCTGCACGGCCGCGATGCTGGGGATCGTCATATCTCGACCACTGGGCACTGCCCTCCAGGCCCACGTGACCACACAGGCCAACGTCGGCGACCTGGCGCTGGTCAGCGTCACGCGGGAAGAGAGAGCTGGCGTGCTCATCCACCATATCCGCACCGCAGGCTGATTACGCAACACGAAACACGAAACACGCATCTCTGGAGCGCCAGATGCCCAAAGCTGCCCCCACCTTCTACATATTCCACGGCGCAGATGAGTTCGCCCGCGCCGAGACGCTGGCCAATTTCAGACGCCGCCTCGGCCCGCCCGACACGGTGGACCTGAACACCACCCTCCTCGACGGAAGAACCCTCACGCTGGCCGAACTGCGTCACGTCTGCGACGCTGTCCCCTTCCTGGCCGAAAAGCGACTCGTCATCGTCGCAGGCTTACTGACGCGGCTCGCTGCCCGGAAAGACCAGGAACTCTCCGCTGCCCAGAAGGAATACCTGACCACCCTGTCCGATTACCTCTGCAACTTGCCCGAGACGACCCGCTTGGTCTTCATCGAGGAGAAGCTGCTGCCAGCCAGCCATCCTATCCTCCAACTGGCCCGGCGAGAGGAACAGGGCTACGTCAAGCGGTTCGACCCGCCGGACGCGAAAGCGCTGCCTCGCTGGATCGAGAAGCGCGTCCGCAAGCACGGCGGCGAGATCGAATCCCAGGCCGTTCACCAACTCGCCGCCGTCGTCGGCACCGATTTACGGCTGCTCGACCAGGAAATTGCCAAGCTGGTGACCTACACCAACGGAGAGCATCCCATCACGAAAGCGGACGTAGACGCTGTGGTGCCCTATGCTCAGGCGGCCGTCGTCTTCGATCTGGTGGACGCGCTGGGACAGCGGGACGGTCGCACGGCTGCCCAGACACTCCATCGCTTGCTGGATGCGGGCGAGCACCCACTGGGACTGCTGGCGATGATCGTGCGCCAATTCCGGCTTTTGATCCAGGTCAAGGAATTGAAGGAGGGAGGGGCCACCTCGAGGGACATCGCTCAGGCACTCAAACTGCATCCCTTCCCGGCGCGCAAACTCCACAGCCAGGCCACCCACTTCACCGGAGCGCAACTGGAAGCGGTGTATCGCCACCTGTTGGACACCGACGTGGCCATCAAGAGTGGGGAGATTGAACCGGAGGTAGCACTCGACCTGCTGGTGGCCGGGTTAGCGGCGTAGAAAAGCCCCGGAGCTCTTGGCGCCACCGGGGCTGGAGAGGCGTCTCGTAGATTTGTACTTACAGGAATGCTTCTGTGGCTTCGGTCTCGTCCGTGTCAAGCTCGACGATGCCCGCTGCGACCTCCGTCTCTTCCTTGCCAAGTTCGGCGACGTCCACGGCCTGAGGGCCTTTGGGGGTATCTTCGATCGTGAACTCCACCCGCTGCCCCTGATCCAGGTTACGGTAGCCATTACCTCTGATGGAGGAGTAGTGGACGAAGACATCTTCCTCCTGCCCATCGGGACGGATGAACCCATACCCCTTCACGCGGCTGAACCATTGGACAGTCCCCAGAGTGCGATCACTGTTCTCCATGATTTTCGTTCCTCCTTACTAACATGCTTCTGACGCACTTTCGGTTTCAGACAGATTACCCCTTTGCCCTCTCCGTACGTGGGGGCAGTACTGTCGAACGCCGTAGCAACGGGCGGCAAGATACCACACTTTCGGCAACTTGTCAAGGTGGATAGCGCGTCCCCATAGAGTGTTGTTGGTTCATTAATCCGAGCTGGACACTCAAAACTTGATCTTGGATGTGACCGTCCAGCATCGAGCATCCAGCGTCTAGCATTCAGATAGATCATTGTTGCAAGAAGTGTGCCGGTGAGCGAGACCTCAATTCTCGCCCTCGTCCCCGCCTGGAACGAGGCCACCCGTATTGGGCCGGTTGTGGAGGCGACGCGGGCTTACCTGCCGGTGCTGGTCGTGGACGATGGCTCCCACGACGGCACGCCCGCCGTAGCCGAGGCCGCCGGTGCCACGGTCGTGCGCCATTCCCGGAACCGGGGCAAGGGCGTGGCACTGATAACCGGCTTCACCCGGGCGCTGGAGCGGGGTTACGACGCTGTCCTCACCCTCGACGCCGATGGCCAACACGACCCGGCCGATATCCCCAAGTTCCTGGCTGCCTACGAGGCAGGCGCAGGCGACCTCATCATCGGACGGCGCGACTTCAGCCAGATGCCCTTCCCGCGTTTGTACTCGAATCCGTTCGGCTCCTGGCTGCTCTCGCTGGCACTGGGTACGCGTATCTACGATAACCAGAGCGGCTACCGGTTGCACAGCCGCCGCCTCTTGGAGAGTCTCGATCTGACCACCACCGGCTTCGAGCTGGAGGTCGAGGTTATCATCCAGGCGGTTTGTAAGAGGATACCCATTGGCTGGGTGGACATCCGCACCATCTATGGCATCGGCAAGGTGAGTTACTTCCACCCGCTGAAGGACTCGGCGCGTTTCCTGGGGATGGTGTGGCACGCCTGGCAGCAGCGGCGCGCGATGTGTAAAGCATTCACACAGAGCTGCACAGAGAATGCGCAGAGCTACACAGAGAAAGATTAGGTCATTATAAAGCGGCGAATGCCATCTTTGAGTAACTTGACATTGAAATTGAGCAACAGGCCAATTTTGCACCCGGAGAATCTCAGATAGGAAAGCACCTGAGCCTCGTGAACTGGAGTGACCTTCTCAACCACTTTGAGCTCTACAACCACTTTCCGCTCCACGAGCAAATCAATGCGGTATCCTTGATCCAGGCGAATTTCCTTGTAAACCAGAGGGAGGGCTGTTTGTCGTTCAAAAGTCAGTCCAAGTTGTTGCAGTTCATAGGCCAGGCAAGTCTCATAAGCTGACTCCAGCAAGCCCGGCCCCAGGTGGCGATGCACTTCAATGGCTGCGCCAATGATCTGTTCTGTTAGCTTGTTCAACTCGGCTAGATCGTTCATGTTGTCTCATTCTCTCTCTTTATATCTCTCTGTGCTTCTCCGTGCCTTCTCTGCGCGACTCTGTGTAAAAACGCAAAACGTATGCCTGAGCTTCCGTCTCACGTTTCACGGGTGCAGCAAGTCTAACGCCGCCTCCAACTGTGGATCATCCTCGGCGGTGAACTCGTCCCAGTCGAGCGGGATCTCCACGTCGGGGACGATGCCGGTCTCCTCCCAATCGGTCCCGCCGGGCGGGACGAACGTCTCCTGCGCGATCCAGGCCCGCGAGCCGTCCTCAAAGTCGTAGCCGTACACGATCTCGATGTTGCCGATGGTGGTGCGGCCCACGATGCGCGCCCGGCTGGTCTCCTGCAACACGCCACTGAAGACCTCGGCAAAACTGGCCGTCTCCCTGCCCACCAGGATCGCCAGCGGCACGCGCTGCGATCCGCAAACGTCTACTCCCTTCACGTGCAATGGTTCTGCTCCCCCACGACCGACGAAGTGACCCATCTCGCCATCGGCGAAGAGCGCCAGCAGTTCTCGCAGTACAGTTTCACTGCCGCCAGCATTGACGCGGTTGTCGAGGATCAGCCCGGCCAGTTTCCCCCCGGCTGCCAGGTCCTCCAGCGCCTGGTGCACCTGCTCGACGACCGTCTCGTCCCAGAAACTGGGAATCAAGACGTAGCCGATGTCTCCCTCCAGCCGCCGTACCTCGACGGGCAACGTCCCCTGGACCCGCGCCCGGGTCACAGTCACGGCGCGGACCGCTTCCCCCGGCGTCTGTACCCGCAACCCGACCCGGCTACCCTCGGGGCCGAACAGGCGGGCCAGCGAATCGTTACCTGCTGCGTCGCAGCAGGCGGGCGTTCCCTCTACGGTCAGGATACGGTCGTGGGGATGTAGCCCCGCACGGTCGGCGGGGCTATCAGGCAGCACCGCCAGGATGACGGCGTATCCCTTCTCCGGCATCGCGGCGGTGTAGACGCCGATGCCCACGTAATCCAACTCGCCAGTGCGCATCTGCTCCTCTTCGGCGACCTCGGCGGGGGAGAGGAAAATGGAGTGGTCGTCGCCCAGTTTCAGGAGCATCTCGTCCATCGCGGCCCAGAACTCCTCGTCGCTGAGGCCGGCCTCGACGCGGGCGCGGTACTCCTGGCCGATACCGTCCCAATCCACGCCGCTGTGGTCGGGGTCGAGGTAGTCGTCATCAACGATCTCCCATAGTTCAGTGAAGATACGCAGGTGGCGCCCGGTCGCTTCGTCGCTGAGAGGCCTCGGTCGCCAAATCACCTCCTCAGAGACACGTACCACCAAGAGACAGGCGACGGTGAGTGTAACGATAAGGAGGTAAGCGAGCGTGGATTGGCGTCGCGTGGTCATAGTGAGCCAGATGCTGGATGGATGTTGGGGCCACCGTGCTCGCGCCAGTATTCCGCCAGTCGGTTGATGCGGATGCGCTGGGCGCGCAGCCAGCGGCGGGGACCTAAGATGCGGCGGCCCATCTCCGGGGGGGCGTCGGGCAAGCGGGTGAGGGTGCCATCCTCCACCAACCGGTCGAAGAAGGCCAGGAAGCGGCGCTCCAGCTCCGTCTCGTCGAACTCCTCACCGCGCTCGTAAGCCTCGCGGGCCAGTTGCTCGATGAAACCGGCGGTGTGTGTTATCAGCGTCTCCACCGGCTCCAGCACAAGCCCCCAGGCGTACACGGGGTCCAGCGGCATGGAGCCGAATTCCATGGGGTTGGGTGGATGGAGGCTGTCTGTCATGGTGTTCCTCGTCCAAGTCGGAGATTTCATCTGTTTTCCATTATCAGGTAGTCTCCCTCTTGGGTGTTGATGCTGCTTGCTCACCCCACCGGGCGCTAAACCGCCCGGCTAAGTGAGCGAAGCCCCCTTCAGGGGCTGGATTTCAACCCGCAGGGCTTTGTTCTTTCAGCCCGGACGTTTACGTCCGGGCGAGGCTGCGCCGCCAACACTCTACAGGGAGACCACCCATTATCAGTACTTGAGAAATGTGGGGGTTTTGGTGCATAATATCCCCAATTCTCACGAG
>JBHIET010000065.1:0-19615 GCA_046760785.1 Anaerolineae bacterium
TCACGGTGCCCTCGCCAAAGCGCTTGGTCAGGTTCGCCAGCGCCGTCTCTAATGCTTTCCGTCGTCCTTTATCAGCATCAGCCATTGCTGTGTATTCCATGCCTGTGCCGCTAATAGTGGTATAAACGTAGCTTACGTTTACATCATCGTGACCAGTCTCTACCAGCTATACAAAGTGTACACCAAATGCAGCAAAAAGGCAAATGGCCTGACCCACTTGACCTACAGCCTGCAATGTGTTAAAGTGGAATGTGATGAGCATGGAAGCAAGAAGGTCTTGCTCAGATGACTGGCTGGCTATTGAGGCACTCAATGAGAGGGCTCATCGCACATTACCCCGACTGTGGTGGTGGGAGGAGCACCTTACAGACGCCCCGTTCATTGTGGTCGAACGCGAGGGGGTTATCGTGGGAGCGCTCTTTGCCTGGCCTGACGAATCGCCTGTGGCATGGGTGCGGCTGGCCGCTCTGGATGACGGACTGGATGTTGATGAATGGTTGGACCTGGCGCTTCCGCTTGTACTTGATGGACTGCGCAGCCGTAGGACGCGGGCGCTGGCCTGGATGGAATACGGGGACTGGGCGAGGCCGTATCTACAGGTACGTGGCTTCAGACCGTTGACAGAAGTGATTACATTGGCCAAATCCGATCATGCCCTGCCTGACACGAGTGGCGCAGACGCTCGCTTGCGCCCGGCATCGAACGCCGATGTCCCGGCAGTCGTGGCCGTGGATCGGGCAGCGTTTACCCCCCACTGGTGGCACAGTGAGGCCACGATGCGTCGGAGGGCTGCCACGTCGTCTCACTTCGCCGTGGCAGAGGTAGCGGGTGAAGTGGTAGGGTACGCTGAGGGGGAACTGCGGCGAGACCAGGAGCACGTGGCGGCTCATCTCAATCGCATTGCCGTGCGTCCGGCTCACCAGGGCCACGGCATCGGCGCGTCGCTGCTGCGCGACGCGCTACGTGCCTTCTGGAAACACGGGGCCGAGCGGGTCACGCTCAACACCCAGACCAACAACCGCTATTCCCAGCGGCTGTATCGTCGCTTTGGGTTCGAGCCGGTGGGGGATCTTATGACAGCATGGGAACTTCAGTTGTGAAAGGGAGGCTCTTATGTCCAGGGAACGTCGTGAACCGGAGAGGTGGCTCTTTACCAATGCGCTGATGCGCCAGGCCATCCTGGCAATTGGCGACGTGATGGGCGAACGTGGCCTCAAGGTGGTACTGCGTCAGGCCGGGTTGGAACGCTACGTTGACGAGTTGCCGCCCAACAACCTGGAGCTGGACGCGACCGCGGCCGAGTACGCTGCGCTGAATCGGGCGGTGGAGGAGTTCTACGGGCGTGCCGGAAAGGGCATGCTACAGCGCATCGGCCGGGCCTCGTTCCGCTACGGTGTCGAGGAGCAAGCGGCGCTGATGGGTGTGGCCGGGGTGGCGCTCAAGGTCATGCCACGGAAGACACGCATCAAATTCATCCTCACCCAGATGGCAAAGGCACTGATGGATGTGGATGAGGAGACGTATATCGAGGTGCAAGAGACACCGGAGGGGTTAGTCTTCGCCGATTTCACCTGCGGCGTGTGCTATGGCCGCCAGGCCGAGCACCCCATCTGCTATCTCTACATCGGCTCCATCAACGAGGCAGTGAAATGGGCCACGGGACAAGACTACGAGGTGCGCGAGACTGCGTGCCGGGCGATGGGTGCAGAGGCGTGCCGCTTCCTGGTGGTGGGCAAGGAGTGATACGTCAGTCTGTAAGACTACATCGCTTGTGCTTCTGACCAGCCTGTCCAGCCGGCGGCGGTAGCGAAACCAGGCACACTTATGGGACGAACGAGCCCCCGTCCTTCGTGGCAGGGGCTCGTGGCTTTATGGCTCTGCTGTAATACTATGGCGTCAGGGTGGGGGTCGCTTCCTCGGTCGGAGTTTCCTCCGGTGTGGGGGAAGGTTCGGGAGTGGGCGTGGCTTCCATCGGCGTCTCGGTCGGTTCAGGGGTGGACGTGAGCGTAGGTTCCTCCGTCGGCGCGGGGGTATCGGTCGCGGTGGGAGTGGGCTCAACGGTCGGCGTAGAGATTGGCACAAGCGTGGGCGTCGGCGTGGAGCTCGCCCTGGGCGTGGCCGAAGGGGTCGGCGGAAAGGTAGGCGTCGCCGTCGGCGTGGAGGACGACACCGGCACCGGGGTCTCGCTTGCCCTGAGCGTAGCCGAAGGGGTCGGGGCAGCGACGTAGACCTGCACCCGCCCTTCGACGCGGTGCTGCTCTCGGTCGAAGGCGGTGATGCGCAATGTGTAGAGGCCAGGGGCCAGGTGCGTGACGTCCCACTCAGTCAGCAGCCCGTCGCGCACCTGTGCCAGGTGTGGCCCGCTGATCCAGCCCCAGCTTTGAGGGTCGTCCCCAAAGCCGTACTGCGCCTCGTAATGATCGAAGTTGGGCAGTTGGATGGTGCCAACGACCGGCACAAGGCCGTGGACGGCGCTCTGGGAAGCGGGCTGGGTGATGAAGACCAACGGGCGGTCGGTGCTCTCGGTACAGTGCACGAGCGGCACCAGCGGCAGTCCCTCGAAGCGCTCTGGATGAGCCTGGGCCCACTCCCGCCCCCGCTCGTCTGTGATGACGACCCTCAATTCCTCGATGACCTGATCGGGACAGAACTCGTTCGCCAGTAGGCCGGTGAGCCCGTCAATTTCCACCTTGTGGTACCAATCGTGCTCCTCGTCCAGCGGCGGCTGATCCTCGGCAAAGACCTCCACCTTGCGGCGCGGGCAGTAGTCGGTGGGACGAGCGCCGGAGTCGGCGCAGATCTCGTACTCGACGACGCCTGGCGGGCGCACGAAATCACGCACGGGCAGGTCGGCGTGGGCTGCCTCCATAAAGTTGTGCCATAAGGGGCCGGCGCCGGCCGCTCCAGGCAGGTTGACCATCGGGGAGTCGTCGGAGTTGCCCACCCACACGCCGGCCACCAGGTCGGGGGTATAACCGATGGTCCAGGCATCGCGGAAATCGTCGGTGGTGCCAGTTTTGGCGGCCGCCGGCCGGGTGAGTTCGAGGACGCTGGGGCAGTGGAAGGCGCGGCAGCGAGCCCGGTTGTCCGAGAGGATGCTGGTGATGAGATAGGCGTGCTGGGGCGAGATGACCTGTTCGCCGGTGGGGGCGGAGTTGTCCACCAGCACCTCGCCCGTGCTGTTCTCAATGCGGAGAATAGGGTTGGGCGGTACGCGCACGCCGCCGTTGGCGAAGACGGCGAAGGCGCCTGTCATCTCCAGCAGTTTGACCTCGCCGCCGCCCAGCGTGAGCGCCAGGCCGTAGGCCGGGGGCTGATCGTAGGGATACTCGGGACAGTAGAGTTCGGGATGGACCAGTGATTCGATGCCCAGCCGCGCCGCCATCTCCAGCAGGCCGTCAATCCCCACGAACTGGAGTGCCTCCACGGCGGGGACGTTGTAGGAGTTGGCCAGCGCGTCCCGCAGAAGCATGGGGCCGTGGTACTTCTCGTCGTAGTTGACCGGGACGTAAGGTGGGTTGGCCCCGTCGGGGAACTCTGTGCGCAGGTCCCACATCAGCGTGGCTGGCGTCCAGCCACGCTCGAAGGCAGCGACGTAGGCGAGGGGTTTGATGGAGGAGCCGGGCTGGCGGCAGCGTAGCGCGACGTTGACCTGGCCGTCAATCGCCTCGTCGTGGAAGTCGGCTGAGCCAACCATGGCCAGGATGTGGCCGGTGGCCGGGTCGAGCGCGACGAGCGCGCCGTTGGTGGCGTTGCGGTCGGAGAGCGCAGCCACGCCCTCGCGCACGGTCCGCTCGGCCAGCGCCTGCAGGTGGGGGTCGAGCGTGGTATAGATGTGCAGGCTCTTGCCCTCCTCGTTCCGGTATAGCGCCTCCGGTCCGTACATAGCCTCCAGCGTCTGCCGCACGTAGACGACGAAGTGGGGCGCTGTGGTGAGGTCGAGCCGGGGGGCCTGGAACTCGTAGGCCCGCATCTCAGCCGCCGCTGCATCCGCCTCGGCCTGGGTGATGTAGCCATCCTCGGCCATCAGCGCCAGCACGTCCTCCTGGCGGGCGAGGGCTGCGTCAAGGCCGCCGCCGAAAGGATCGTAGGTAGCCGGTGACTGAGGTAGACCGGCGAGGAAGGAGGCCTGCGCCAGCGTGAGGTCGGCCGCGTCCACGCCGAAGTAGGTCTCGGCGGCGGCCTGGATGCCGTAGGCCAGGTTGCCATAGTAGATCTCGTTGAGGTAGATTTCCAGGATGGTTTCTTTGGAGTAGGTGCGCGTCAGTTCGGTGGCCAGCACGATTTCTTTGATCTTGCGCCGGGCGGTCTGCTGTACCCGTTCCTCGGGAGAGAGCAGGACGTTGCGGGCCAACTGCTGAGTGATGGTGCTCGCGCCGGAGACGACTTCTCCTTCCATGAAGGCGTAGTAGAAGGCGCGGGCGATGGCGATGGGATCGAACCCACGGTGGGCGTAGAAGTTGCGGTCCTCGGTGGCGATAGTCGCATAGGCGAGGTAGGGGGAGATCTCACTAAGGGGGACTTTCGTGCGCCGCCCCCCTTGGGGGTCTGTGACTTCGTAGAGCAGGTTGCCCTCGCGGTCGAGGATCTTGCTGCTGACGAAGGCGGTCTGGCGGGTCCACAGTTCGTCAGGTGAGGGGAGCTGGTTGGCGATGTAGACGTAACTGACGACGGCGGCGGCGACGGCCAGGAAGAAAATCAGGACAACGGTGGCGACTACGACGAAACCGGCCCTCACCATGATCATACCCCACTGGCGTGGTACCCCCCCGGCTCCCCCCTGCCCCCTTTCCAAGGGGGGAGTGGTGCGGGGTGGGACGTAGCCAGGTCGCTGTGGCGGCGGGACGGTGCGGGGCAGGCTGGCGGTCGGAGTCGCGCCGGTGGGTACCCGGTCCATCGCTATGGTGGGTTCGCCCAACGTGCCCGGCACCTCGCCGGTCTCGATGTCATCCTCAGGCTGTGGGCCACGAGTTTCGTCTGAGCGGCTATCTTGGGGCATACGCTTGCTCTCTGTGGGTATAGACGACGCGCGGGGCGCCTGGGTTCCGCGCCCGGCCCGCATTATAGCAGGGGGGGTGGAGATTGCAAATTGAGGGAGAGTGATATTATGCGATGGAAGGTCGAAGCGAGGGCTGGTGAGTCAGGCGGGGATTGACTAATCGGGAGCGAGGAGGGACCAGAGCTTCAATTTCTACATAGATCACGGGATGGGCATTCCCTTCGCTCCGTGCTCTCCGCGCAGCCCCCAGGTTGATGCGGTACAACTCAGGGTCATCTTGGGGGAGCAAGACGACCTCCGCTCCTTGCGGAATCTGCTCTAACACCTCGGGGTGCTCCGTGATATACCGCTCGCCCAGCGTCAGTACCTCTTCCTGGGAGTAACCGGAGAACTCGACTTTATCCTGGGAGCTGTCTGGGTGGAGAATGTCCTTGTGAGGGCGCCCGTGAGCGGTATCATATCGCACGATAGCATGCCATCTTTCGCCGATGCGAGCCTCGTAGATGAGTTTTCTCGGAAAGTCTTCGGAAACGCTCACAGCCCCGTCCTCGGGACATCTCCGGTGCAGTAGGGCCACAAAAGTCGCCCCGGGGACGGGGCTTCGAGCACTTTCCGAGAGATCTCAGATGGGAAGGGGGGATGGAAGAGGCGTGTGGTGTGCTATTCCTCCCCCAGACCGTTTAACGCCTGCTGGAATCTCTGATTGAGGGTTTGTATATACATCTCCCGCGGCATAAGCTCGCGGCTCACGCTCTTGAGGGCTTCGGGGGATATCCTACCCTCCTCGACGAGTTGGCGGCCGGCCTCTTTTGTCGCTTCGAAGACGTCGTCTACTGGCATACCCCTCCTCACCATACGCCACAATGCCGGGCCATGCGGCCGCAGCAGTGCTCCTGCGAATTCTCTCCCCGTGTTCTTGCAAGCGGCTTTCACATGGACTAGCAGCGGGTCGAAGTTGTCCATCTCCCAGAGGCCACAGTTGGACACCAACACGACTTTGCCATGCTTGGCCCCCTCGCGCAGAGGGTGACGACTGTGACCGTCCCGCAACTCGAAAAACGGTTGCAGCAGCGGGATCATTCGATCCAGCAGGTTCTTCATTGGGCCAGACACCCCGTCCACGTAGACCGGGGTGGCGAACACCCAGATGTCTGCCTCGCACAACTTGGGGTACAGCATCTGCATATCGTCTCTCTGGAAGCATTCGCCCGGCGTCTTGAGCCAGCAGCTGAGTCCACCCCGACAGGGATTGATCTTGAGCTTCTGTGTATAGAAGAGTTCGACCTCCGCTCCTGCCTCTCTCATCCCCTCAAGGAATGGGCCAAGGATCAAGGCCGTGTTGCCCTTGTCCATCCTGGGACTGCAGTTGACTGCCAGCACTTTCATATCCTTATTCTCTTTCACCGAGCAGCGTAAACTCCCAGGCACACCAGTACTCCTTGGGATGGGGGTCGGGCGGGCAGGCGATGCAACGGGTGCGGAAACGGGGGTCAATGGTGCGGGCAAAGTTGGCGTATTCCACCACACCCACTGGCTTGCAGGGGAAATCCGGCAACCCCTTGCGCTTACGCGCGGCCTGCACGCGGCACTCGTTCATGTGGAAGATGATAGTGCGCTCGTCCACTTGGATCGTCTTCTGGACATTGAGGTAGGCGTAGAGGCGATATCCTAAGGCTTTCTTGAGCGCTTCAAGTCCCCCACCGGGTTCCATCCCTAGGCGGCGCATGATGCGTTTAGCCTCAATCACGGTAAACTGTTCCCAGGCACGGGCGTCTAGCTGGATGGCCGTCTCTATGCCAAAAGCCTCCTCTGCTGCGAGGAACCAAAGCCCATCGTGAGCTAACCAGTTCTTGGCCGCGTCCTCCAAGAAACCTATCAGTTCTTCCTTTGAGTACTGCATCAGTCGTTCTCGGTGGTTCAAGATATTCCTCCTCATATTCTTGCCAGCACCACTAGCTTGACTGACTGCCAACTGCTCGCTGCTGAATTCTACTTCACCCCGCCCTACCGTGCAAGTCGGTGCATGATTGAGAGGGAAACCGTGGCAGTTGTGGGACTTTCTGGAGGCGCTCTAGAATATCGGGCAAGAATCCATCAATCCTATCCCCAACTGGCTGTATGCCACTTCTTGGTGAGGTACATTGAGCCTACAGTCCGACTCTGGGTAGTGTCCCTCAACTGCCTTGATGAACCTGATCGGTTGAAGGTCGTTCTGCTACGAAATCCCCGAACCCTCTCCCTTGCCCTGCCCATGAACATGGGGTATAATAGAAATACATCGGCGAATTGCACTAAGCGAGGCTGGAAAGTCACCTCACGGAGGAGGGCATCGTGGGTAATCCGTCTGCGCTGATCGTAGAAGACGATTACGATCTGTCAAACATCTTCGCCGAAGCGTTACAGGCGGCCGGGTTTGAGACTGAAGTCATTCGGGCTGGCGACGTAGCCCTTGAGTGGCTGGCCGTCACAGCGCCAGATATCGTGGTACTAGACCTGCACTTGCCCGGGGTGGCCGGGCCGGACATATTGCAGTACATTCGCGCCGATCCACGGCTGACGAAGACCCCTGTCATCGTCGCCACCGCTCACCCACATATGGCCGAATCCCTGCGGAAAGAGGCCAACCTGGTCCTTATCAAGCCTGTTAGCTTTAGTCAATTGCGCGATCTGTCCGCGTGCTTCCTTAGGGCCATGCCTTCGCCGAACGAATAGCATGTGCCCTTTCGCCCACTTCACGCTGGCCCGTTGCCCGAGGTTCTCAGCACGCCGCTTTTGTCTCTCCCCGGCCGATTCATTCTCCCTCGTTCACTCAGTGTGGAACAAGTGTTGCTTCTCGTACCTTTTGCGGCAGCGAATGAGAGCACCGACTTGCAAATTGGAGAAGTGCGGAGAAGCAGAGCGAGTCCGTTTCCTCAATGACACGCTGTAACTGGAGTGGCGGCTAACCGAGCCGGATATCGAGATACTAGCCGCCTTCCCACTCGCGGATGGCATCCTGGATGAGCGCCCTGATCTGGGGGTAGGGGATATCACTTACTGAGTCGAAGGTCTGCTGATTTACCTGGATACGCAGGCCAGCAGCTTCGTCGGTGGTCAGACGGATGCGGAGCTCGGTTAGCTCTGGCCGCTCCTGCAGCCGCTGCTGCACCAAGTCATCAATCTCGTCCACAAAGGTCAGTGGCTCTAACATGGTGCGTGGAGCTTGTGTCGGCAGTAGCCCACGTAGGCCGGCTGGCTTTACCGTGGGGGATGGAGGTGCCTGACGCAACTGTTTGAGGAACATTGCCTGATCCACGTCAGGTGCTGGGGAAGTGGGTGGGGCTACCTGCTGCTGGGTTGAAGGAAGCCAACCCTCGGCAAATGCCAACACAGCTTTGAGGGCCTCGATCGTCTCGCGCCCCATCTCAGGGTCGGTGATCTTCCGCAGGTGACGGTAACGCTGGCCTTGCACAAAGACGGCCAGGTCGCCCTTCTTCGTGCGCGAGACACGCAGGAGTTCCTGTTCGTCTGCTCGTGTGGTAGTCTCCGACTCTGCTGGTGGCACGTCGGTCAGACGTTGTTCACGCTTCTTGGAACTTCCCTTGCCCTTGCCGCTGACGTGGCCGATGACCCAGGCGAGCAAAGCCCCGGCAACGGCGAAGGCGGCCAAGGTGAGGATCAAGAACACAAAAGGAGGTAACGCGCCCATCGGCAGCCCCATTTCGCATCAGGAATTAACCTAATGATACCACAGACGGTGCGGCATGTCTATAGGACAAAGGTCAGAGGTGGGAGTACATGGAAACTTTTGTTATGATACTGTGTTACCAATCATGGCGCAGATTTAAGTGATGAGAATTCAAAGGAGGCTATCTACTAATGGACTTATTCGATAAGTGCTGGGCCTTTACCGAGGCAAAGGAGGCTCAGGCGGCTGGACTCTATCCCTATTTCATCCCCCTCACCGACAGCGAGGGCACCGAGGTCACCGTCGGCGATCACCGCCTGATCATGATCGGCTCCAACAACTACTTGGGCCTGACCACGCATCCCAGGGTGCGCCAGGCCGCCATCGAAGCGACGCGACGCTACGGCACCAGTTGCACCGGCTCCCGCTTTCTCAACGGCACGCTGGAGCTGCACCTGGAGCTGGAGAAGCGGCTGGCCAAGTTCGTCGGCACGGAGGCGGCGTTGGCCTTCTCTACCGGCTACCAGACCAACCTGGGGACCATCTCGGCGTTGGTGGGCCGGGGCGACTTCGTCATCACCGACAAGGAAGATCATGCCAGCATCGTGGATGGCTGCCGGCTGGCCCTCGGTGAGATGCGCCGCTTCCGCCACAGTGACATGGCCCATCTGGCGCGTGTCCTGGCTGACCTGCCAGAAGAAGCGGGCAAACTGGTGGTCGTGGACGGCGTCTTTAGCATGGGAGGCGACATTGCCCCGCTGCCGAAGATCGTGCCGCTGTGTCAGAAGTATGGGGCGCGGCTGATGGTGGACGATGCTCACTCTATAGGTGTGCTAGGAGGAGGACGTGGCACGGCAGCTCACTTTGGCCTCACCGATCAGGTGGATCTGACGATGGGCACCTTCAGCAAGTCCTTTGCCAGCCTGGGTGGGTTCATTGCCGGCGCAGCGGACGTGATCCACTACATCCAGCACCACGCTCGCTCGCTGATCTTCAGCGCGAGTATCCCGCCGGCCAACGCGGCGGCCGTGCTGGCCGCGCTGGAGGTGATGCAGGAGGAGCCGGAGCGGATCGCACGGGTCAACCAGATTGGCGAGCGCATGCGGGCCGGATTTCGCCGCTTGGGCTTCAACGTGGGTGCCTGTGAGACCCCAATCATTCCGGTCATCATCGGCGACGAGAGGCGCGCCTTTATCGCCTGGAAAGCGCTCTACGAGGCGGGGATTTACACCAACCCCGTCATCTCCCCTGCGGTACCGCCCGATTCGGCACTGCTGCGCACCAGCTATATGGCAACCCACACCGATGAACAGCTCGATCGTGTGTTGGCGACCTTCGCGGAGGTGGGCCAGACGCTGGGACTTATAGAGTAACAGGCATGTGCTGGTAGTTCGGGCGGTTGGACTTTCCATGGTTCCCAGGTATACTTCGTTCGCCATTCGCTATCATGACCGCGCTGCTTAAGCTGATTCTTGTCTTCGCCGGCATCGTGCTGCTGCTCAGCCGCAAGTGGAACCTGGGACTCGTGCTTCTACTGGCCTCCGTGGCGGTTGGCCTCTTCTTCGGCTACCCTATCCTGGACATCGGATGCGATGTCTACCGGGCTACCGTAGATCCACTAACTCTGCGATTGGCGCTGATCGTCGTGCTGATCATGACTTTAGGGGAGTTGCTGCGCCAGACCGCCAGTATGAGGGGGATGGTAGAGGCGCTCCAGGCACTGATCCCCAACGGACGCATCGTCATCGCGGCCCTGCCAGCGCTGATAGGACTGCTGCCAATGGTCGGCGGGGCTGTGTTTTCGGCACCGATGGTGGACGAGGTAGGCGACCGGCTGGAAGCGAGTGGGGCGCGCAAGACCTTCGTCAATTACTGGTTCCGCCACATCTGGGAGCCTATCTTCCCACTCTACCCTTCTATGCTGCTGGCGGCAGAGCTGCTGGGCCTGACGACTACCCAACTGGCAGGGATGACATGGCCGCTGACGGTGGCGGCAGTGGTGGGTGGCCTGCTCTTTGGACTGTTGGGGTTGCCCCGACGTGGTAACGCCGATCCAGCGCAGACGCCTCGTGCGCGAGACCTGCGCACACTGACGGCGAGTATCTGGCCCGTCGTGCTTGTCATTATTCTCTCGCTGATCCTCCCTGTTGACGAGCGGCTCACCCTGATCCTCAGCCTGGTGGCAACCATTGGGCTGATGATGGCGGTCAAGCACATCCCGCTGCGCGATCTGGGGATGATACTCCACAGGCGCATCCCCTGGAAGTCGGTGGTGGTCATCTTTGGTGCGCTGATCTTCCGGCGCGTGCTGGATACCAGCGGCGCCGTGATCGCCGTTTCGGACGGTTTGACCGGCCTGCACATTCCAGTGGCGGTGGTGGCCTTTGCGATGCCCTTCATCGCCGGACTGCTGACTGGCCTGATGTCAGCCGCCTTCAGCATCAGCTTCCCGGTGATGCTGCCGCTGGTGGTCATGGACGGAGGAACTGTCGCGCCGGGGTGGGCGGCTTGGCTGCTGGCAGGAGGGTTCTTGGGAACGATGTTCTCTCCTGTTCACCTCTGCTTGGCGCTGACCCGCGTCTACTTCAAGGCCCGGTGGGGATCGGTCTACCGCCTCATCGCACCATCTACCCTCCTGGTGGCAGCGACGGCAGCCACGATCCTGCTGCTGGCATAGCCTGCCCACTTACATACTTGCACACTTGCCAACTTTTCCCACCTGTGTTACAACATTCCAATCACGAGAAAAGGATCTGACCATGCCCGCCATTCCACCGTTCGTACTCAAGAAGCTCTACGTCAAGGGGTCTCTGCGCCTCGAGGACGACGGCTTTGCCCTTGACCTTAAAAACTCCATTGCCCCCGGCACCATCGCTGCCTTCACCAGCCTCGACGTGGATGGTCAGGCGGTGGACCCCGCCCAGGTCACCCTTATACCCCCCGGCGGCGATCCACGGCCGGCGGACGCAATCTCCGCCGAGGCCCCGCTGTCCTTTCCGGTCGGCGCGACCGTCACGCTGCGCGTCGCCGGCCAGACGCTTGAGCCTGGCCCGCATGAACTCGCCCTCCACGTCGTCGTCCAGGAAGTTGGCCCGCTCGACATTCCTTTCTCCGACGCGCTCGCATAGCCCATGTCCCTGTGCGGCGCCCTTGAGCGCATCTATGGCGGGGTGGCGGAAGCGCAGCAGGCCCGCTACTCCGCCGCCCTGGCGGCCTTCACCCGCATCTATGGGCCTGGCCCCCTCCACATCTTCCGCGCTCCAGGCCGGGTCAACCTCATCGGCGAACACACCGACTATAACCACGGCTTTGTCTTGCCGATGGCCCTCGACCGCGACGTGCTCCTTCTGGCCCGCTCGCGCCCAGATGGGATTGTCCGTCTGCACAACACCGAGCCTGGGTTTGCACCCCATACCTTCACCTTTGGCCCAACCATCCCCTCGGCCCCCACGGGCAACTGGTCGAACTGTGTGCGAGGGGCGGCGCAGATGGTCGCGCGACAGGTAGCTCCGCACGCGCGCGGAATGGATGCGCTGGTGGAGGCCACTCCGCCTCACGGCGTTCCCCGTGGTGCGGGGTTGAGTTCGTCCTCGGCGCTGACCGTCGCGGCGGCCCTGGCGCTGGCGCACCTCAACGGCTGGCAGCCTGACCTCGTCCCCTTTGCCCGGTTATGCAGCGAGGCCGAGTGGTACGTGGGCACACGGGGTGGGATCATGGATCAGTTCGTGGCCCTGCTGGCCCGCCCCGACCACGCCTTTTTTCTGGATTGTCGCCCCCAGGGACCAGACCGCTACGCATTTGCCCACATCCCGCTGCCGCCGGGCTACCGCATCCTGGTGGCCGACACCGGCGTGCGCCACGCCAACGTCCGGGGTGAGTTCAACCTGCGTGTGGCCGCCTGTCGGGCGGGGGTCGCCTGCTTACGGGCCAGGTACCCCGGCATCACCCACCTGCGCGACGTGCAACACGTGGACTGGGCCGAACTGGCCCCGCTTCTGCCGGAGGTGCTGACCGCAGCCGAGGCCCGCGCCCGCGACGCCGACCTGGACGACGTACCGCTCCCGGTGAAGGACACCGAGTTGCGCGTGCGGGCCTGCTGCCGCCACGTCCACAGCGAAAACGAACGGGTACGGGCTACCGTCGCCGCGCTGGAGACGGGCGACATCGCGACGGTCGGCCGGCTACTGAACGAGGCCCACGCCAGCGCTCGCGACGACTATGGCGTCAGTTGCCCCGAACTGGAGGCACTGGTGGAAGCAGCCCGCGCCGTCGAGGGGACGGTTGGGGCGCGGCTCACGGGCGCGGGTTGGGGCGGCTGCATCGTCGCGCTGGTGCGCCGGGAGGCGGTGCCTGACTTCGAGGCCGAGGTTCCCCGCCGCTACCGGGAGCAGATCGGCCGGGAGCCGACCATCTTCGCCTGCCGCGCCGGGGGTGGGGCGGGGCCGGTCCTCACAGTTGAGAGTGGTTGACACCTTTGGAATTTACAGTAAACTGATGCGGTCGGCCGATCCTGAGAATCTCTGGAGACAAAGGCCTTGATACGGGGTGGTCTCCCTCTTGGGTGTTGATATCGCTTGCTCGCCCCGCCGGGCGCTAAACCGCCCGACTAAGCGGGCAAAGCCCCCTTCGGGGGCTGGATTCCAGCCCGCAGGGCTTTGCTCTTTCAGCCCGGACGTTCCACGTCCGAGCGAAACCAGGCTACCAACACTCTACAGGGAGACCACCTGATACAGGAGGAGGAATAAGGATGGACAAGTCAGCTTTAACCCACAGGCTAATCTTTGTCGCCGTACTGTTGGTGGGGCTTTCGGGGCCGGCAGGCCGCGCTGCGCCGTCCCCAGCCGGCCTCACCCCGCTGGAGAGCTTGCTCAACCCGGATGGCAGCCTTGACCTGAGCACCGGCTTCAGCGGCGCACTCGACCCGACCGGCTGGCGCATGGAGTACGCGCCCGACGGTGCCCCGGTCTTTAAGCCGTTATTCCCGGCCGATACCTGGAACGCGCTCGGCTCCGGGGTGAACAACGCCGTCCGCGCCGTCGCGGTGGCGGGAGGGGATGTCTACGTCGGCGGTGATTTCACCGACGCCGGTGGGGTCACCAGCGCCGACCGCATCGCCCGCTGGGACGGCTCCTCCTGGAACGCGCTCGGCTCCGGGTTGAACGGCACCGTCCGCGCCATCGCGGTGGCGGGTGCCGATGTCTACGTCGGCGGTAATTTCACCGACGCCGGTGGGGTCACCAGCGCCGACCGCATCGCCCGCTGGGACGGCTCTGCCTGGAACGCGCTCGGCTCCGGCGTTTCCAACAACTGGGTGAGCGCCATCGCCATAGCCGGCGCGGACGTCTACGTCGGCGGTTACTTCACCAATGCGGGTGGTAATCCCAATACTGACTGCATCGCCCGTTGGGACGGCTCCACCTGGAACGCGCTCGGCTCCGGGCTGAACAACGCCGTCCAGGCGATTGCGGTAGTCGGACCGAACGTCTACGTCGGCGGCTCCTTCTACGACGCCGGGGGAGAGGCCGACGCCGACTGTATCGCCCGCTGGGACGGCTCCACCTGGCACGCGCTCGACTCTGGGCTTAACAGCCCGGTCTACGCCCTCGCAGCGGTCGGGTCGGACCTTTATGCCAACGGGCTATTCACCGACGCTGGAGGAGAGGCCAACGCCGACTACGTCGCCCTCTGGGACGGCTCCACCTGGCACGCGCTCGGCTCTGGGTTGAACAGCACTGCCGGCGCCCTCGCGGTGGCCGGGCCGGACCTGTACGTCGGCGGCTGGTTCACCGACGCAGGAGGTAACGGTAACGCCGACCGCGTCGCCCGCTGGGATACGACCGAACTCGCTCCGGCGTGGCACGAACTCGGCTCAGGCCTCAATGGCATCGTCGAGAGCATCGCAGTGGTGGGGGCAGACGTCTACGTCGGCGGCTGGTTCACCGACGCAGGAGGAAACGACAACGCCGATTACATCGCCCGCTGGGACGGCTCTGCCTGGAACGCGCTCGGCTCCGGCCTGAACGACGCCGTCCACGCCATCGCGGTGGCGGGGGGGGATGTCTACGTCGGCGGCCGGTTCACCAACGCAGGCGGGAACGGCAATGCTGACTACATCGCCCGCTGGGACGGCTCCTCCTGGAACGCGCTCGGCTCCGGGCTGAACGATTACGTCAGCGCCATCGCAGTGGCGGGGGCAGACGTCTACATCGGCGGTTACTTTACCGACGCGGGAGGAAACGGCAACGCCGACTATATCGCCCGCTGGGACGGCTCCTCTTGGAACGCGCTCGGCAGCACCCCCCTGAGCTACCTGGTCTTTGCCATCGCGGTGGCCGGGGCGGACGTCTATGCCGGGGGCCGGTTCAGCAACGCCGGTGGAGACCTCAATGCCGATTATATCGCCCGCTGGGATGGCTCTGCCTGGCACGCACTCGGCAGCACGCCTCTGAACAAGTATGTCTTTACCATCGTGGTGGCCGGAACGGACGTCTATGCCGGCGGTTTCTTCACCAACGCGGGCGGAGACGGTAATGCTGACTACGTCGCCCGCTGGGACGGCTCGGCCTGGCACTCTCTTGGCTCTTGGCTCAATGATGATGTGTATGCCCTCGCGGTGGCCGGGCCGGATGTCTATGTCTGCGGCGCCTTTACCGGCGCGGGCGGGGACGCCAACGCCAGCCGCATCGCCCGCTGGGACGGCTCCTCCTGGCACGCGCTCGGCTCCGGGCTGAACAGCTGGTGCCGGGCCGTCACAGTGGTCGGGCCGGACGTGTACGCCGGCGGCTACTTTACCGACGTGGGGGGAAACTCAGATGCCGACCGTGTCGCCCGCTGGGGGGGGAGGACCTATCGGACATTTTTGCCGCTCGTCCTGCTTAATTATGCCACCGCACCCTGACCTTGCCGCGCCGGATGGTTGACATTTCCCAGGTTCAAGGTAAACTCGCAACTGAGGAGGTGTAGTGATGGCAGAGTATCACGTCGTCCTGATACCGGCCAAAGAAGGAGGATACACAGTAGTTGTACCTGCCCTGCCTGGTTGCGTGTCGGAAGGGGATACGGAAGAGGAGGCATTGGAGAACATCAAAGATACCATAGCGGGCTGGCTGATCGTCGCACGGAGACACGGGCTGTACATCCCTGCGCCCGATCAGGTGAAATTAAGTACAGTGGGAATACCAGCATGATCCTAGGCTGCCAGCGCTTAGACCACGGAAGGTGCTTCGGGCGTATCCTCTCGAAATGTAGGGGCGAACCCTTGCGGTCGCCCTGACGGGCAGGCTTCGTCCTGAGACTCAGCCCGAAGGGTGCAAGACCTGCCCCTACCCCAGATATTGAGGAGATACCTCCGGGCACTCAAAAAAGCGGGGTTTTACGAAGACCATAGCTCTGGCAGTCACATCATTCTTTACAAAGAGGGACGACCCAACCCTGTGTCTGTACCCTGGCACAACCGGGACTTGAAACGAGGAACATTGGCGGAGATTATCCGTCAGGCTGGCCTCACCGAGAAGAGTTTCTGGATCTACTGCAGCTCCCGGTGGCACATCTCTGATTCGCCCAGCAGGCAGCTGCGATGAGGCCGAACACTCCCAACCACACCCCACACTGGCTCTTCGCCGTACTGCTGCTCCTCATCCTGCTCGTCGCGGCAGGGCTGCGGTTGTACCGGCTGCCGGAACTACCCCTCGGCCTCCACTACGACGAGGCCGCCAACGGCATCCTGGCCGCCGAGATTGCCGGCGGAACCAAGACTCCCGTCTTTATCTCCTCCTACACCGGCAAGGAGGTCCTGTTCTTCTACTGGACCGCCTTGTTGATAAAGCTACTGGGCACGACGCCGCTACCGCTGCGGCTGAGTGCAGCCCTGGCCGGGCTGGCGACCGTCGCGGCGACCGCCTGGGCGGTCAGCGAGCTGCTACACGGGCAGCGCGACGCAAAGTGGATCGCCCTACTCAGCGCAGCCTTTCTCGCCACCTCCTTCTGGCACCTCGTCCTCAGCCGCTACGGGTTCCGCGCCATCACCCAGCCGCTCCTGCAAGCCCTGACCGTCGCTGCGCTGTGGCGGGGATTGCGCCCGGCCCCCTATTCCCCACCCCCAACCCCTCCCCTTCCCCCCGCATGCGGGGGGAAGGGGAGGGGCGAAGGGGAGAGGTTAGGGGGCGGGAACTTCCCCTGGCTCCTCCTGGCCGGCCTCCTCTGCGGCCTGACTGCCTACACCTACCTGGCCGCCCGCGCCTTCCCCATCCCCCTGGCGGCCGCGCTGCTGACCCTCCTCATCGCCGACCGGGGCCATCGCCGCGCCTGCGCAGGCCGACTCGCCCTCTTCGTTTCCGTCGCCGCCCTCACCCTGGCCCCGTTGGCCCGCTACTGGCTGACCCACCCCGGCAGCTTCCTCAACCGCACACAGCAGGTCGCTGCCGCCAACTGGGCCGCGGCCTGGGCCGGAATCCGCGCCTGCCTGGGGATGTTCTTCCTGCGAGGCGACCCCTACGTCCGCTTCAACCTTCCTCACCGTCCCCTCTTCGACCCCATCACCGCCGTCCTGTTCCTCTTGGGCCTTGCCATTGTCGCCTGGCAGTTCATCCGCCTGCTGCGTGGTGCAAATCCCCCCCCCGCCCCCCTGTCCCCCTGCCCCTCTGCTCCTCTGCCCCCTTGCGCTCCCCCGCCCCCCTGCTCCTCCGCCCCCCTGCTCCCTCGCCCCTCTGCTCCCCTGTCCCTCGCCTCTTGCGTCTTCCTCCTCGCCTCCATCCCGACCATGCTCCTCCCTAGCGCCCTGGCCACCGGCGACGTCACACCCAGCAACCTGCGCACCGTCGGCCTCCTGCCCTTCATCTACACCTTCCCCGCCTTGGGCCTGTGGGCGATCCTCGATGCAATTCACCGCCGTCTGCCAGCCGCCATTCGCAACTTCAGTACTTCACGAAATGCTCGTGGCGGATTGCCAAATCCGCCACTTTCCGCCGGATTTGGCAATCCAGCGGGAGCGTTTCGTGATCTACTGAATTTGTCATTGGTCATTGTTCATTGGTCATTGGTCATTCTCCTTCTCGCCCTTTCAGGCTCCGTCACCGCAACCACCTACTTTGGCCGGTGGGCCGTATCCGCCGAGCTGTACTATGCTGCCGACGGCGACCTGGTTGACGCTGCTGGCTATCTCAACCAGGCAGACCTGAGCGATGTCATCCCCTACGTCGCCAGCATCCACTACCACCACCCCACGCTGGCCTTCCTGGCCGAGGATTATGGCAAGATCCGCTGGCTCACCGGCGGGAGAACCGTCGTCTTCCCGGCGAAAGGAGAGGCGCTCCTGATCTTCCCGCGCTCGGCCTCAGCCAACCTGGCCTGGGTGCAGTCGCTGCTGCCGGACGACTCCCTCAGCGCCATAGTTCCCGGCCCCGATGGCGCACCCGCCTTTCACGTCCACCGCGTCGGGCCTGCCCTGAGCGAAGCCGAAGGGCCGACCTCCGACTTGGTTCCCACCTATCCGCTGAGCGCCGACCTGGCCCACGCCGTCACCTTGCTCGGCTACGACGTCATCGGCCAGCCCCGCTCCGGCGCAAGCGTCCAAGTGGCTGTCTGGTGGCATGTGCTGACCCCCCCCGCGGAGGGAAACTATGGCCCCGTCGCGCGCCTCACCGACCCCTGGGGTTTCGGCTGGGGGGAGACCCAGCCCTTTCACTACCCCTCCGTGGAGTGGACGTCCGGCGAGGTGGTTGTGGATCACCTTTCGATCCCGGTCGGGCCAGGTGCGCCCCCCGGCGACTACCTGGTCAACTTCAGCCTCTACTCGGCCCCGACCGACTCATCGCTGCCCGTGCTCGACGATGCGAGCCGCTACGCCGGCACCGCCGTCGAACTGCCCGTGCGCCTGGCCCGCGCCGCTGCGCCGCCCGATCCCGACGACCTGAACATACGCACCCGGCTGGACGTCCCTGCCGGCGGCATGACGCTGCTGGGGGTCAACCTGGACACGACCACCGCCCGGCCCGGCGAGCCGCTCTACCTCACCCTCTTCTGGCGGGCCGACGACGCGCCTTTGCCAAACTACGACGTCAGCCTCAGCCTGGACGACGAGACGCTCTACACAGGCACGCCCGTCCACGGCGCCTACCCCACCTCCCGCTGGACCGCCAGCGAGATCGTCGTAGATCGCTACGGCCTATGCTTGCCGCGCGATGCACAGCCAGGCGACCACTTCCTGCGGCTCCGCGTGAGTGATTTGTCGCTCGACCTGGGTAGCGTCACCGTGCTGGCGACCGAGCGCACCTTCCAAGTCCCCGTCATCTCTCACCCCCTGACCGTTGGCCTGGGCAGCCAAGTCGAACTACTCGGCTACGACCTGACCTCCGACGAGACCGCGCCGGGAGAGACCCTCACCCTCACCCTGTACTGGCGGGCGCTGACCGAGATGGAGGAGAGTTACACCGTCTTCACCCACCTCCTGGCCCCCGACGGCTCGATGACCGGCCAGCATGATAGCCAGCCGGGCGATGGCGGCTATCCCACCAACCTGTGGCTGGCCGGCGAAGTCATTACCGACATCCACGAAATCCCCGTCCGCGCCGACGCCTCACCGGGCGAGCACCGGCTGGAGGTGGGGATGTATGTCGCCGAGACCGGCGTGCGTCTACCCGTCGCAGGCGCTCACGAAGACGCCATTTTCCTTCAGACGGTCACCGTCACCGGCCCGTAGGCTCGACATGCCGCTTGGGTGTGTTTCAAATAAGTTGGAGTAGCCGCGCTTTCCATAGCGCGAAACGGCACGGCAAAGTAGATCGTTTTCCAGGCTCGTAGCCCCCGTCTCGGGGGCGTCGCGAGCGCGAAACGGCGCGGCAAAGTGGCCATCCGCATACGACGTCCCCGGGACGGGGACTTGGAGCTTGGGGTGAGTAGCAGCGTAGATCGTTTTCCAGGCTCGTAGCCCCCGTCTCGGGGGCGTCTCGAGC
>JBHIET010000066.1:0-19467 GCA_046760785.1 Anaerolineae bacterium
AAGTCCTGCTCGGCATACCCCCGCAGCCGCCCCTCGTCGAAGACCAGCCACTCCTTGCCCTCCCGCACCTCCCGGCGCAGCAGGTGGAACAGGGGCGACTGGATGGCCCGACGCAGGCCGAAGTGGTGGTCGAACTCGGTGGCCAGCATTGCCCCCTGCTCGCGGACGACGCGCAGCATCTCTAGCTTGCGGGCCTCAATGGCCCCCAGGCCATCCATCGTCGGCCCGAGCAGTTTCTCTCTGCACTCCGCGAAGAGATCGCGGATCAGCGCACAGCGGCGCTCCACATCCACCGGCGAA
The DNA here is from genome assembly GCA_046760785.1 of Anaerolineae bacterium. Taxonomy (GTDB): domain Bacteria; phylum Chloroflexota; class Anaerolineae; order B4-G1; family B4-G1; genus JBHIET01. The sequence continues at coordinate 301 of JBHIET010000066.1, forward strand.
ACCTCTCGCACCAGCAGCGCCTCCTGCACTCGTTCCCGCCAGCCTGGCGGCGTCCAGGCCAGCGTGTAGGAGAGGTTAAGCGTCCACTTGTCGAAGGGAATCAGTTCGTCGTTGGCCAGGAAAACGGCCTTGATCAGGCTGTCGAGGGCGACGTTGAGGCAGTGGTGAGCGGCCAGCAGGTCCCCCCGGTGCAGCCACGAGGGAACGACGATGTCGCAGAAGTACTCACCGTAGAGGATGAGGTGGCGGCTGACCAACCGCTGCTTCTCCTCCGTCGTGAGCACAGCCTTGCGGGCCAGCATCTCCCGCATCAGCCCTTGCGGGTCGTGCAGGACGACGGCGTAGGAGCGATCCCAGCGCTTGGTATGCTCCCACTCGGCCTCGGCTTCGTCCTGATAGCAGAAGTAGTCGAAGTCCACGTGCCAGCCGTCTATATACGAATCGCCCTCAGGGAAGGGAGCCTGGCCTCGTTTAGTCCAGCTCTCGAGGGAGAGACGTTCCAGGTAGACGGCCAGGTCGAGTTCGGAGAAGTGGTCGGCGTGGCCCCGGGCCACGCCACCGGTGAGAAGCACGCCCACCACGCCCTCACAAGCGGCGAAGCGCTCGGCGAACTCCTGCGCCTGGCGGAAGAAGGCATCGTGCTTGTTGGGACTGCTGATGGTCGGCCTGGGTTGGGTCACTGCACTTCCTCCAGTTCCTCCGGCGTTGCCTCACACCGTGCGGCAAAGTCCTCCCGCACCGGGTAGAATATGTCCAGCATCACGAAAGGCTCGTCGCCGATGCAGGTGTCACTGTGAGACACGCCACCGGGGATGCAGTAGAAATCCCCCGGCCCCACCTCCCGCTCCTCGTCGCCGATGTGCAGGATCGCCCGCCCGCTGTAGACCATCCCGACCTGCTCGTGGGGATGGGTGTGGGTGGGCACGGAGTGGCCGGGCAGGGTGGCGTTGAGTACCATCATCATCCGCCCGCCGTGAATGCCGGTCAACACCGTCGTCTCCAGCCCCTCCATCTGGGTGAATTTGGGGGCCTGCTCTGGATCAACGAAGTACGGTGATCGCTTCTGGATGTTATCCATCTTGCCCTTCCTATTTCAAAGTAACTTTCAACTTTCCAGTGCCCTGTCACCATCGTGGCTCCGCAGCGCCCGCCCCAGCAGGCCAAACCCCAGCGTGGCGGCCAATCCCATCGCTAAGCCGCCGTACCATATCGCTACGGGGGCCAGTTGATCGTTCAAGAACCCTCCGAGTACAGGGCCGATGGCGAATCCCGCGCCCCACGTCAGGCCGTAGACGCTCATATACCGCCCCCGCATCGTCGGCGGCGCCAGATTCGCCGTCAGCGCCGTGGAGGTCGGGATCATGATCATCTCACCGATGGTGAGGATCACCATGCTGACCAGGAAGGTCAAGAAGTTCCGGCCCAGGGCCACGCTTCCCACTCCCACGGCGTAAAAGAGGGAGCCGATGGCCAGCACAGGCAGGTAGTGATACCGCTCGGTGGTCCGCGTGATGGTATACTGAAACAGCACGACCATCGCGGCGTTGGTCGCCATGATGAAACCGTACTGGTTCTCCGGCACGCCAAAGTTCTCCTTGGCGTAGACGGGCAGGAGTACCATCATCAACGAGTAGGCCATTCCAGCCAGTGTGTACACCCCGCAGAAGGCCAGGAACGGCCGGTCGCGCAGGACCTGGCCGTAGCCGCTGTCGGTCGCAGCCTCGCCAGGAGTCTCGGTCGCCTGCGGCATGGTCTCCCTGACGAAGAAGAGGATCAACAGGGTGAAGGCGACGTGGGCCGTGGCCGCGGTGTAGAAGGCCAGCGCGTAGGAGACCGTGGCGAAGAACCCCCCGACGGAAGGGCCGATGGCGACGCCGAGGTTGGCGATCAGGCGCAACAGCGCGTAGGCGCTGGCGCGGCGTTCCGGCTCGATCAGGTCGGCTACCATCGAGTTACTGCCGACACGATACAGCGGGCTGAATGCCCCGCTGACGATCATCAGGAGGCTCCAAAGCCCTAGCGTGCCGGCTGCGCTCATGCCGACAAACGTCAGGCTGCCGACGGCCAGGCTCAATATCATTGCTCCTTTGCGGCCGAACCGGTCCACTAGCGGCCCGGCGATGGTGGTGGTCGCCAGCCCCACGACCGAATTCAGCGTCAGGAGAAGGGCTACCGTCGTCAGAGGGACATTGAGCCGCTGACGCATATAGATGGTGAGGAACGGCCACACCATGCTGCCGCCGGCGGCGCTGACCAGCCCACCCCAGAAGAGAAGCCAGAACTGGCGGGGGTATCCCGCCGTAGCCTGTCGTACTCGATCCATCAAACAGGAGACTGCCATCGCTTCCTTTTTGCGCGCGGCCTCTGCCGGCTGGCCGCGAGTGAGATGCCATAAGGATACCCCGAAGAGACCTATTCGACCAGCCGGCTAGGGTGGAGGGAAGACGGCCACGCGCAGTCCGATCTGGTCGCTGAAGATGTCCTGCGGCGAGTAGAAGCGGAAAGCACAGCGCTCCACGTCGGGATCGAAGATCCACGCCGCGCCGCGCACGGTCCGCATCCGTGGCACATCGGGGTCCTCCCGCCCATCGGTCGCGTCGTAGGGATAGAGCCGGTGAAGCGAGCTCGTCCACTCCCACACCTCTCCCGCTGTACCATCCAGCCCATAGGGACCCGCGCACGCCGCCTCCCACTCCACCTCCGTCGGCAGCCGCCCACCGACCCAGCGGGCGTAGTCCACCGCCTGGTACCAGGTGATGGCCGTGACCGGGTCATCGGCTTGCGCTGGATCGTCGTAGGCCTTGGTGTGAGCGGGGAGCGTGCAGGCCCCGGCCTCGATGCAGCGCCGATACTGCCCGTTGCTCACCTCCCGCCGGTCAATCCAGAAGCCGTCCAGGTGGACGGTGTGTTGAGGGCAGGCGTTGTCCACCCGGTCACGAGGACAGTTGGAGCACCCGGTCATCACCGCGTCCACATCCGCCTCGGTCAACCCGACCGTGAACTCGCCGCCCGGCACCCAGACCATCTCCGCTCCGTCCGCCTCGCGCGTCTGCACTGCACCAGGCTCAGGTGTGGACGTTCCACCCCCGCCACAGCTGGTCAATAATGCCGGGGCCAGCAGGACCGCCAGCAGCAGCTTTGCCTGGTTCATCCTTATCTTCTTCACTTCTTCGATCCTCCCAGTCCTTCGGCGGCCAGACTGAGTGTGCCGTTCTCCAATCCTGATGCTTGGGGTAGCGACCTCAGGCTGCGCAACAGGCCAATGCCCAGGGCCACAGGCCAGACACCGTAGGCCAGGCCAGTCCAGACGATACTGGAAACGCCTTTCAGCGGCGGGGCCAGTTTGGCCACTAGAGCCAGCAGTGCCCCCACCAGACCCACCCATCCCCAGACCCGCCAGGTGCGGCTGCGGATCAGAGCCAGGCCGACCAATCCCACACAGCCCTGGTAGAGCAGCGACGACATCTGGTTCAATCCCCGCATCCAGCGGATCAGACTGGTGAGCGTGCCCAGTAGAGCCGCCCCTTCGGCCTCGCTACCCGCGTCCACGTAGGCCTGGCCTAGAGCGTGGAGAGCCGTTGCGTTGAAGGTACCGCTGAATACCATGAGGCCCATCCCCAGCAGACCCAGGCCGACGGCCATGAGGGCCGGGTTCCGCTGATCCCGCCGGCTGAGCAACTGGTAAAGAGCCAGCAGGAAGGGCCACAGCAGCAGCGGAATCGCCGCCTGGCTCCACTCCAGAGCCACCACCGCCGGCCGCTGGCCCAGTTCGGCCCAGCGGGTGGCATACGCCCCTGGCCCGCCGGGCAGAGAGCGCATAGCCCCACCGGCTGCTACTGGATAAGCGGCGAAAAAGCCCAGGGAGAGGATAGGCCACAGGATGGCGCATGCCCCTGCGGCGATGAAAAGCCCTTGCTTAGGTTTTGTACCCATTGTTCACCTCCTGATCACGCTGGCCCAGTTTCAGGCCAGGTGCACAGTTGCCAGGACGACTGCATGGCCTGCCGCCAGCATCGCCCCGCCGAAGAACAACGCCACAGGCAAGAGTTGGACTGCTGCGAGTGGCCCGCTGCCCCTCGGGCTGAGCCCCTCGGGACGAAGCCTGAGCCTCGGCTACTCGTTGAGCCGGGCCAGGCATCAGGAGCCCCAACCCGGTCAGCACCAGGTTCGGCCAGGAGTACCAGCAGCAAGGCGATGAGGGCATCGCGGCGCACTTTGTTCCGGCCTGTGCAGGCATCCATCACTCCTCCGCGCCATCCCGATAGCTATTTGCCACCAATTCCTTGATGTCCTGGGATAGCGGCGTTGCCTGGGAGAAGGTCCCGGGCACCTCGACGATGGTTACCCACTCCTCCGTCTGCCAGGCGCTGTAGGCTCGCATAATGCGTCCCTGGCCCGGCAGTCCTGGCAGGTTAATCTCGAAGTGGGTGAGCCTGACTCCTGCCGAAACAGCGTCCTTCCAGGCCACGAAGAACTGATCGGCCTCTTGAGAGCTCTCGAACTTGACCATGGTCAGAAAAGCCTGACGGCCATTGCCTTCATACGCGGCTCGAACCGCCTCGGCCTGCAGTCCAATCCACACGTTGTCCACCCACGTCACCTCTGTGCTCTGCGTCCACTCCAGGCCCAGAGACGTCAAGTCCACCTGCACTGTTTTCTCCACGGCGATTTCCTCCGGCGGATGACCTAACTCGGCGGGCGTCTGCCAGGAAAAGTCCCCTAGGGCCACCACTCCTGCAACCGCCCGCCCCACCAGCAGGCCGTTCACCAGGAATAGGACTAACATGGTTGTCAGGGTCATATACGATAGGCGGGGCAGCAGAATGAAGGTGACGAGCAAGGCTCCTAGCAGGAGCAAGACTGCCACCAGGACAACCAGGGAGTTCCCCACGCCTATGAGGTGGTAGGCGGCCAGGGCCAGGCCCAAAAAGGGAAGACCAGTGACCAACGACAAAAGGAGTTTGACCGGCGTCGTACGTTGTTCCTTCCCCCTGCGCCACAACAGCAGAGCGATATAGGCAGCCGTGAGAATCGCCGCCATCGCCAGCCACAGGAGCACAGGGCCGGGCAGGTGAAGTGCGGGGATGCCGGCGATTTCTTCCATCACCGTCCGCTCAAAGGCGACCAACACGCAGGCGAAGAGAGTCAATACCCCCACGCCGATGGCGAAGAACAGCCGCCGTGTGCGGGCGATGAAACGGCGTCCGTCGGTCGGTTCCTGGTCTGGCTGCAGCTCCGCCAGTGCTTCTTCCACCACCGACTCTTTTCCGAATGCCTCTCGGCAGACAGGGCAATTGACCTCAGCAGCAACTGTTCCGGCTCCTTTTCCCCATACGCGCCGCTCAGAGCGTAACATCCGATACCGATTTCGGAGAGCCTCTCGCATTTATTGCTCCGGTATCGCATCTCGTCCTCCACCAAATCCCACCGCCTCTCTCCAGTTAACGGTGCGTATTCTCCTGATATGAGCAAATCCAAGGGTGGCTCCACACTCAAAGATTCCTGTCAACAGACCGATATACAGCCACAGGATAGGTTCCGAGAAGTACCTGGGCAAAATGGCGCGGACATTATCTATGATTGTGGACGTTGGGACGGCAGCGATGGATTTCAGAACGTTTCCTGCCACCCACGCCAGAGCACCCCAGAAAAATAGTGCTGCAGCCACTTTGCTGCGCCGCTTCCAATAGACCACTGCTACCAAAGCGATGGCCATCATTCCCATACCCGATAGAAGAAATAAGGGGTTCATTCTTTTCACTCCTCCTTCCTCTCAAAGAGAACCCGGCATAGAAGCAACAGCAAGCCCACCTGCGCGATCAGCCAGAGGAACTGGAAGGGCACCTGGCTGGCGTGCATCTGAGCAGGCGTGACGTCGCCCAGGCGCAGGCTCACGCTCCAGGCAAAGTTGCGCAACCCGTGGAGGGCGATGGTCGTCAGCACACTCCCCGTCCGCCAGTAGACGTAGCCCAACATGAACCCGGCCAGCCCGACCTGCGCGAAGTAGAGCAGGGCCGTGGGCAGGTCATAGCCCAAGTCCAGGAAGGCCGAGGGGAGATGCAAGGAGGCGAAGAGCAGCGTGGCGACCATCATCCCCCAGAAGCCCCACGCCGCCTGGAGCCGGGTCTGGATGTAGCCCCGGCTGACGGCCTCTTCGAACAGAGCGATGATGAACACGGTCACGGCGAAATCCTCGATCAGCCATCGTACCGTCTCGACCGTGAGCGGCGGTACTTGCAGCGAGATGTGCTCCAGCCAAAAGACGATCAGGCTTCCGCCAAAGAGCAGCGCGGCGAAGAGCAGAGCCAGCAAGAGCGAACGGCCCGGCCGCACGACGACCAGCCCTAGCCCCTCCCGTCCTCGTCGCTCGACCTTGCTGTTGAGCAGACCGACCAGCGGCAGCATGACGACGATGGGGTGGATGGGGAGCCATCCCTTCTCGCATCCGACCAGGATGGGAATCTGCACCAGATACACCGCCACAGCCCAGAATATTCCTCGCTCCATATCGCTTCTTCCCGTCAAACGTTCAGGTCACCGCCAACCGTCTTTCGAGTTCGGCCGTCAACTGCTCGGCGTTCACAAAGCGGACGCTCGGTATATCTACCGATCTCGCGACGGCGACGTTCACCGGGTTGTCGTCAACGAATAGGCAACTGCGAGGTGGGAGCGATATCGCGTCGAGGACATCCAAGAAGGTCCCTGGTTCTCGCTTGAGCTTCCCCAGGTCGTAGGAGTAGAATGTGTGCTCGAACACTTCCAGGAATGGATGGATGGACTCGATGTAAGCGATCCACTCCCTCGCGTGATCCGATAGCAACGCCAGCTCACACCGGGACCCCAGTTCCGTCAGGATAGGGAGCGTCCCTTCAACTTCGCGGTGGAAATTGTCCCTGATCACTGTCCTCAATCTCGCGGTACTGATCGCCCACTCCTCCCTTGCGATGATCTGCCTCAAGTAGGTGTCCTCAGAAATGTCTCCCACAAAAAGCTCGTCCCGCAAGTATCCGCCAAAGCAGGGCAGGATTTCATCCTCCGGCACAGGCAGTTCCTGTGACAGTGCTTTCTCGATCCCGACCAACCCTGCTATCAGGACCTCTGAGAGATCGAAGATGATGCACCGAATCATTCGTCTGCTTTCTGGTCCTGCCCCGGCGCCAACGTCACCTCGTCCACCTGGCGCAGCCAGTCTATCACCGCATACCGCCGCTCCACCTGCACCGTCACCAGCAATCGCCGGCCGGGGTCGCGCTGCACGGCCTCCAAGACGTGCAGCACCAGTTCCCGGTTCGCCTGCTCGGAGCGTGAGCAAAGCCGCGCCCATGCTCGATGCCAGCGGTCGGCCGGGGCCGAGTTGACCCAGCGCGGCCCGGCCCCCAGCAGCAGCGCTAGCCGCAGCGGAGAGGGCGGCCCGCGCCACCGGTTGCCCACCGGGACGACGATGACGCCCAGTTCGCGACACAGCGGCACCAGGCACTCCCGGTACTCCGGCGGGAACGTCCCCAGGCGGCCCGCCTCCCAGTCGGCGCGGTTGACCTCGGCGCATAGGATGTCCGGCGCGAAGCCGCGCACCAGCGCCTCCAGGTGGCGCAGGCTGTAATGCGGCGCCCGCCGATGCCACGCTCCCACGGTGCCCAGCACACCAACTGTTGTCTTCTCGCAGAGAAAACCGTGGGCCTCCACAGGACGAATGGGTCACCCTGACGCGCAGGTAGCGAAGTACCTGTGCCAATCTATCTGCTTCGACAACCCCAAGACGTGCTCGTAAAAGTCTACCGCCCGCTCCAGGTCCGAGACGGTGAAGGTGACGTCCCACACCCGCAGGATCATTCTCTTGTCTCCATCACCACAACGGTGGGAATAGAAACGACGTTTGAGCGGCATAGTCCTCCCACTCTCGACCCAATGTTCGGGCCAGCGCCTTCTCCTCCAGGCTGGCCCGATAGGCCACGGCAGGGACGAAGAGCAGGAAGACCCCAACCAAGCCCCAGAGACTCCGCAGCCCTAAGACGAGGCCCAGGGTAGAGACGACCATACCCAGGTAGAGCGGGTGACGGACAAAGCGATACGGCCCACTATTGACCAGCCTATCGGTCACCGGCTCTATGTCGCCAAAGAACGCCCCCTTGAGGTGAGCCAGCGCCCAGATGAACACCGCCATTCCAGTGAGGAAGGTCAGCAAACCCAGGGGCTTCGCCACACTCTTCGGTATCGACAGATGAGGTTCCGCCAACATGCTCACGCCCAGCACTATCAGGAACGACAGCACGTGCAACAGGGCCGCCAGGTTTCCTCGCTTCATCTCAACCGCTCCATACTGTTCTTTGTAGTCTGTCCCTTTATGAGCTCATCAACTCACAGTATAGCACGAAAGACCACGCCTTGCATCCGTGAGACCTCGGCTTTGGCATAAGTGAGATATTGTGGAGATCCACAATGGGCGGAGTGTTGATACACCGGCCAGAGTATGCTATACTGAGGGCAGAGGAGGGAACCGATGGATAAGATAGAACAGGCCGGGAAGTCATCGGAAGCCAAACTGACCGCTCTCTACCGGCTGGGACGAGAGCTGATTCTGCTGCGGGATGAGCGTCAGATTGCAGCGGCAGTCCTTGAGATCGCCGAGGAGGTGCTGGACTTCCAGGACAGCGATTTCTTCCTGCTGGACGAGGTGCGCCGGGAACTGTACGTGGCGGCCCGCCGGGGGGAATTGGAGCAGGCTGGTGACCTGCGATTGCCACTGGAAGGAGAGCGGGGCATCACCGTCGTCGCGGCCCGCACCGGCCGGCCCGTGTACGCGCCCGACGTGCGCAACGACCCCCGCTACGTAGACACCGGCTTCGCCGCTACGTCGGAACTGGCCGTCCCGGTGCAGATCGAGGAGCGGGTGCTGGGGGTGATCAACGTCGAGAGCCGTGATCCGGACGCCTATACCCCCGCCGATGTTCAATTGCTCTCCACATTGGCCTCGCAAGCTGCACTGGCCCTGGAGAACGCTCGCCTCTATGCTCAAGAGCGCCGTCGGGCCGATGAACTGGCCGTGATTAACCAGGCGGCCCGCCGCGTCAGCGGTAGTCTCGACTTGCGCGAGACACTAGACGGTATCGTGGAAGCCGCTGCGGAACTGGTCCCTTGCGTGCTGGCCGAGATCAGCCTATGGGACGAGGCACGGCAGATATTGACTCTACAGGCCCTCCGCTGCGAGCCAGAGCGTACATACCCGATAGGGAGGACCTTTCCTCCAGGGAAGGGATACACCGGCTGGGTCGTGCGCAACAGGCGACCGCTGTTGGTGTCGAATGTGGACGGTCGTCAGGACATCCGGCCCGACCTTTTGCCAGGCGAACTCCCTTTCAAAGCCTACGTCGGTCTGCCGCTCCTGGCGGGCGACGAACTCATCGGCACGCTGGTGCTGATCCACGACCGGCCTGACTCCTTCGATGAGGATGATCTACGGCTGTTGGAGGGTCTGGCCGGTCAGGCAGCCGTTGCCGTCCGCAATGCCCGGTTGTTCGAGGAAACCCGGCGTAAAGCCCGCGAGCTGACCGCCCTCAACGCCGTCGCCGCCGCCATCAACCAGGCGCTGGACCTGGGGACACTCCTGGCCGACGCGGTGGAACGGGTGATCCAGGTCGTCCGCGCCGACGGTGGGGGCATCCGCCTGCTTGACCCTGCCAGCGAACGTCTGATCCTCTCCTTCAGCCGGGGAATCTCTGCGGAGTACGTTGCCACGGTCCGCGACTTACGCCTGGGAGAAGGAATCGTGGGCGACGTGGCCCTGACCGGCAAACCGGCACTGGTGGCCGACATGCAGGAGGACGCACGGGTACAACCCCGCGTCTTGGTTGCGCTGAGAGAGGAGGGACTGCGGTCGTTTGCGGTCGTGCCCCTGCGATCACGACAGGAGGCAGTCGGTACGCTAGGAGTCGTCTCCTACGCACCAGGGGCCTTTGGGGCGGCGGACATGGAGTTGCTGACGGCCATCGGCCACCAACTGGGCGTGGCCATCGAGAACGGTCGGCTGCGACAGCAGGCGTTGGAGGCAGAGCGGTTGGCTGCCGTGGGCCGGGTGGCGACCAGCGTGGCCCACGACCTGCGCAGCCCGCTGGGCGGCATCATCCGCAGCGCCGAGTTTCTGGCCCGCCCCGAACTCTCTGACAGCACGCGCCAGAAACTGAGCCGTGCCGTCGTCGCCCTGGCCCACAGGTTGATTAACACCACCCAGGAGATCCTGGACTACACCCGGGGCGGTCACATGACCCTGCGCCTGACCCCGTGCAACCTGTCCACTTTTCTGGACGAGGTCATCGAGGTTCTGAAGGTGGACTTCAGCGACCGGGGAATCGAGGTGGTGACGGAGTGGGGCTATACCGGAGAACTGCGGATGGATACCGACCGAATGGCCCAGGTGGTATACAACATCGCCGCCAATGCACGGGATGCTATGCCCGAGGGAGGGCGGCTGACCATTGCCACACATCGGGCCGATGATTGGGTCGAGATGCGCTTCACCGACACTGGCCCGGGGGTGCCATCAGAACTGACGGAGCACATCTTCGAGCCTTTCTTTTCCTATGGCAAGCGGGAAGGAGCAGGGCTGGGATTGGCCATCGCCAAGCGTATCGTCAGGGAGCACGGTGGGGAGATTGAGGTCGAAAGCCACGCCAAGGGTGGGGCGACCTTCGTGGTGCGGCTGCCACCGGGAGAACAGGAAAGACGTGCGCATTGGCAGGCGGAAGGTTGACGGCGATGCAGACTTGCTGTATCATAATCAAGCCGGCTCGGCGCCGAGTAGTTCGGTGACGGAACAGTCGGGGGAGGTTGATATGGGTACTTTGGAACTGCTACAAACGGCTCAATTCCTGGTAGACGCCGATGGCAACAGGAAAGCGGTGGTGCTAGATTATGTGCTCTGGGAAGAACTGTTGACCCTGCTGGAGGATTTAGAGGACGCCGAGGAAATCCGCCGTCTCCGCAAAGCCGGAGAGGAATCAATACCCTGGGAACAGGCCAAAACCGAGCTACGCGGTGAGGGGGTAGATGTATAACGTTCGCATCTCACGGCGAGCGATCAAAGACATCGCCAACTTGCCCAGGGGCTATGCCCGCCTGGTAAGCCAGCATATTGACGGCCTGGAGGAAAATCCCCGCCCATCCGACGCCAAGAAACTCCGAGGTACCACAGACTACAGTCTGCGTGTGGGAGTGTACCGCATTCTCTATGACATAGACGATGAAACTCGCATTGTCACTGTCTATCGTGTGAAACACCGGCGCGAAGCCTACCGCTGATTGGTATCGCCGCAACATTCCCCGCGGCATCTGTGCCGCAGCTGCGATTTCCATATCGTGCCGCCCCATGAGGGAAACCTTTCACCACGCTATGCCAGGAGAAAAGGGCGATTGACCATTGCGGTTAGGCCGGATTCTCCTCCGGTGAGATCCACCCCTGCTGCATAGCGTGTACCACCGCTTCGGTGCGGGAGCCGACCCCCAGCTTGCTGTAGACGTGGGTCAGGTGTGCCTCCACCGTGCGCACGCTGATGTACAGCCGCTGGGCGATGTCGTAGTTGGTCAGCCCTTGCGCTGCCAGTCGCAGCACCTCCAACTCTCGGTTTGTCACTGGTTGTGCCAGCTCCTCAGGCGCTCCCTCCCCTGCCAGGTGACGCACCACCACGGCGGCGACCGCCGGTGGGAGAACCGACTCGCCCCGCGCCACGGCGCGGATGGCCTCCAGAAGCTCATCCAGGCCCACCGTCTTGGGCAGGTAGCCCACCGCGCCCGCCTCCAGCAATTGGATGATGTACCGCTCCTCCTCGTGAGCGGTGAGCACCAGCACCCGGCATCCGGGGCACTCAGCAGCGATTATGCGGGTGGCCTCCAGACCGTTGAGCCGGGGCATGGCGATGTCCATCACGATCACGTCGGGCCGCAATTCCCGCGCCAGGGCCACCACTTCCTGCCCGGTGCCCGCCTGCCCCACCACGCGCATATCCGGCTGGTGATCTACTATCTCGGCCGTCGCTTCTCGCACGACGGCGTGATCCTCCGCCAACAGAACCGTGATGACGTCCATTACCTGCCACTCCTTACCCAGGCACCGTAGCCGTCACCCTGGGCCGCGCTCCCTTGCCCGCTGAATCGCGTGGGTGACGCCTCAGCCTAGCGTATCCAGCGCCTGCTCCAGATCGTCCAGGATGTCTTCAACCGCCTCGATGCCTACCGATATGCGCACCAACCCGTCGCCGATGCCGATGCATGCCCGCTCCTCCGGGGTCAACGCGCGATGGGAGGAGTGGGCCGGATAGAGCACCAGCGTGTAGACGTCCCCCAGCGTCGTGGCCGGCTGGCAGAGGCGCAGACGTTCGAAGAAACGGAAGACGTGGGCTTGGTCAGCCCTGGCCAGGTCGAAAGATACCACGCCTCCGTACCCCTGCCCCTGGAAGAGCCGCCGTGCCAGTTCGTGCTGGGGGTGGGAAGGGAGGCCGGGGTAATTGACTTGGCTCACCTTGGGGTGGGTCTCCAGCCAGCGGGCCACCGCCAAAGCGTTTTCGCAGTGCTGCCGGAAGCGTAGGGGGAGGGTCTTGATGCCCCGCAGCACCAGCCAGGCTTCCTGAGGCCCCAGGTTACCGCCGGTCACTTTGAGCACCTCGAACAGGTCTACCCGCCGAGCCTCAGAAGTGACCACGACTCCACCCAAAACGTCACCGTGGCCTCCCAGGTATTTGGTGGCACTGTGGACCACTATATCGGCCCCCAGGTTCAGCGGCCGCACCAGGCAGGGAGTGGCAAAGGTGTTATCTACCAGCAGAGCGGCCCCATGCCGGTGTGCTACGTCGGCCAGCGTCGGTAGGTCGGCCACCTTGAGCAATGGGTTGGAGATGGTCTCCACCAGCAAAGCCACCGGCTTCAACTCTGCGCAGGTCGCGTCTACCGCCTCCAGGTCGGCCACGTCCACGAAGCGCGTCGTGACCCCCTGGGAGCGCATAAGCTGATCCAGCAGGGCGTAGGTCGCGCCGTAGATATCTTGCGCCGCGACGACCGCCGACCCTGTCCGTGCCCCTGTGGCCAGCAGAGCGGCGTGGATAGCCGCCATGCCAGAAGCAAAAGCCAGAGCGGTCTCCCCCTCTTCCAGTGCAGCTACGGCCTCCTCCAACGCGGAGACGGTAGGGTTGCCGTAGCGGGCGTAGACGTATCCCTGCCGCGTCCCGGCAAAGACTGCGTCCAGGTCTTCCATCTGTTCGTACTGGTACGTGACGGAGGGGTGAACCGGGGTGACGGTCGGGGTGAAATCGGGGCGGGAGCTTGGCCGACCTACGTGGACGGCACGCGTGGCCAAGCGATGTGTTGTAGGATCGTTCATTGCGACCTCCTGTGGTCTGAGATGCGAAGTGGACGAAGCTTTCCGCTACACCTGGATGAGTCTGGTTTCAGTATAGCACGATCTGGTGTCGGAGACAACAGAGAGGGGCTGATGGCTAGGGCAATCGCATTTTCTTTACGACGCTCTCCGCCCACGTCCGTTCGGCTGAGGGCTTCGACCGAGCTCAGCCGAGGGCCTCACGACGAAGCCTCGGGGGCGGCACAGGCAGAAAGTCCCGTCATAGGATACTGCGTTCACGCTATGAGACGCCTCCGGGACGGAGGCTTTGAGCACAAGAAAAGAATGCGATTGCCCTGGCTGATGGCTGGCTTGCACTCCTGTGCTCTGTGCTCTATAATAGTGCGCAGCGCGGTACAGGTGAGGAGCGTAAGGGTGGAGCTGATGGCTGAAAAGGAACCGCGGGAAGACGGCCCGAAGCGGACAGTTCTGATCGTAGACGATGAGGCGCCGTTGGCGCAGGCTCTCGCGGAGACGCTAGACATAGAGGGGCTGCAGACTGTCGTGGCCTACAATGGGGAGGAGGCATTGAAGCTAGCTTCCACCCTAAAGCCCGACCTGATTCTCCTCGACGTGATGATGCCAGGCAAGTCCGGGATCGAGGTGTGCGCCACTCTCAAGACGGACCCCGCGACCGCCTCCATCCCGGTGATCCTCGTCACGGCGAAGGCGGAGCAGATCGACCGTGCAGTGGGGATCGCGGCGGGGGCCGATGCGTATCTGACCAAGCCGTTCAGTCCAACGGAACTCATTGCTCTGGTCAATGAGGCGATTGCCGGGCACCCCATCGAGCCCTTCCCGCGCCAGCCAGATCTCTCCGCCATGCCCGCCGACCAGTTGGTGGTCTACGCTCGTGAGCTGAAGGAACTGTTCGAGCGGGAGCGGCTTGAGCGGCAGGCGCTGGAGGGAGCCTACCAGCGTTTGGGCGAAGTGGGTCGTCTGAAGGCGGCCTTCCTCAGCGTGGTGACACACGAGCTTTTGACCCCCTTCGCCGACATCGGCCTGGCGCTGCAGGTTTTGCAGCGGCAAAGCGGGGATTCCCACTCCGACTTGCAGGACGCCGTGGACGACTTGGCGACCAAAATCGCGGGCTTGCACCGGCTGGTCGGCGGAGTGGTCAAATTCGCCGAACTGGTGAGTAAGCGGCGCGAGCCAAAGCCGACCTACATCTCTCTGGAGCAGGTGATCCCGTGGGCCGTGCAGCCAGTGGCGGTGCTGGCCCAGGCGCGGGACGTGGATTTCCGGGTCTTTGTGCCGTCCGACTTAGCAAAGATCCGCGCCGACCCCGAACTCCTTGCTGAGGCGGTTTTCCAGATGGCCCACAACGCCGTGAAGTTCAATCTGCCCGAGGGACAGGCTCACGTCAAGGTTTTTGACTCCAAGGGATGGGTGGTGATCAAAGTGGAGGACACAGGGGTGGGTCTATCGCCGGAGCAACTGGAGTTGTTGAAGCAGCCCTTCGAGCAGAGCGCCGATGCCTTGCGGCGGGGACAGGAGGGGCTGGGGATTGGCTGGACCTTTGTGCGCTACGTCGCCAAGGTGCACAACGGTAAGACGCGCGTGGAGAGCCCAGGGCCGGGGCAGGGAAGCACCTTCTACCTGGCTTTGCCAATGGTCGCGGGGGCGCCGGAGCCCGACGTGCTGAGCGGAGCGATAACGTAGCTATTCCAAGATGTGGGTCACGTGATACGCGGTGACCTCTGTACCCAATCCCTTCAGGTGTAAGCCGGTGACGGGGGTGGCTCTTACTTTTTCCTCGATCAAACCGTATGTCGCCTGGCTGACGAGGACCTGCCCGGCCTCGGCCACGCCGCAAATGCGTGCTCCCAGGTTGGCGGCCCTCCCGATGGCAGTGTACTCGGTGTGCTGCGGGCAGCCCATCTCGCCGACGGTCATCTCGCCGGTGGCGATGCCCACGCCGATGGGGGCCGGCTTGATACCCCGCGCCTGCCAGGCTTCCATCACCGTCTGATGAGTGGTCTGCATCTCCAGGCCGACCCGCACCGCTCGCAAGGCGTGGTCGGGCTGGGGGAAGGGCGCGCTAAACAGGGCGATCACCTCATCTCCGACAAACTTGTCGAGAGTGCCCTCGTGCGACAGGATAATCTCCGTCATACGGCCCAGGTAGTCGTTGATGAACCCCACCAGCAACTCGGGAGCGGTGCGTTCGGCCAGCACGGTGGAGCCCCGCATGTCGGAGAAGAGCACGGTGAGCATCATCCGCTCCCCCTTGAGAAAGTCCACGTCGGGATTGGCCAGCAGCCGCTCCATCACGCGCGGGTCCACCGACCGGCCTAGCACCTGGCGTAGCCGCCGTCGCTCCAGGCTCTCAAAGATGGCGGTGTCCATCTGACTGCCGATGGCGTTCAGCAGGCGGCGATCCTCGGCCCTGAAGCCCCGTGGCCCGTAGCGGTTAACTACGCCCAAGACGCCGATGATCTCGTCGTTCAGGATGAGGGGGATGCACAGCATCGAGCGCAGCACGTCGCCCAGGTCGTTGTAGCAGACCATCTCCGAGCGTTGCAACGCCTCGTGGGCCACCCGGCCTACCACTTCGTAGTGGGGGGAGACCCGGAAGAGGTCATCGCGGGTGGTGGCTCGCAGTTCCAGCCGCTGCCCGGCCTGGTTGTAGAGCATGACGAAGCCCGCCTCGGCCTGGACGACAGCGCGCAGTTCCTGGAGTACGCTGTTGAGCATCTCGTCGAAGGGGAGGTGCTGGTCGCGGATGCGGTCTACCCGGTAGATGGTCTCCAGCTCTTTGTTGCGTTGCTGGAGATCGTAGGTGGCGTATCCCTGGATCACGGCCGAGTCTATCTGGCTTTCGGCGGTTCTGAGCAACTGCACCTCGTTCGGCCCGAAGGGTATGCGGGAGCGGGCGAGCAGCAGCGCGCCCAGTCTTTCCTCCGCTCCCATAATGATGGGGACAGCCACCAGTTGCAGATCGTGCGGCAGTTGATCCAGGTCTGACTTGGGCAATACCTCGCTCCCCTCCCACAGGACGACGTCGTTGGCTCTGACGACCCGCTCGGCCAGTTTCTGGATGGTGGCTGTGCCCAGTTGGACAAATCGCCTTCCCCGGTCATTGATCGCCTTCAACGCCACTTCTCCTGTCTCGCGGTCCAGCAGGCACAGCAGACAGAGATCGGCCTGGAGTTGGACGATGAGGACGTTGGCGATACCGGCCAGCATAGCCGATGGCTCGGGCACCGTGTCGCGGACGTGGTCAATCGCCAGGGTCAGGTCAAGCTCTTTTTGCTTCAGCTCGAGCCGCTCGCGCAGGGATTTAAGGGTTTCCTTGCTCGTCTTCTTGCTCATGGTACCTCCTCGCTTGGCTCGCTGTTCCGTCCTGATTATAGCCTAACGCCGACGCTCGCACAAGCGGAACGCCCGTGAGCGTAACAGTGGGGACTCTCCTCGAAAAAAGCGGCCTTTGTGGGGCACCAGCCCTGCCAATATGAGGAGAAACGGGTTTCTGCCAGACTCCAGTTATGAATGCATCACGTTGCTCTTTCACCTGGCCTGTGTTATCATAGCGCTATGCTACGTAGACTCTGCATCCCAAGCGATCTGCAATCCGCAATCCGCAATCTGCCATTATGCATCTCCCTGGCGCTGTTGGCAGCCTGCACGCCAGCCACACCGCCATCTCCTACCTCCACCCCCACACCCACGCTCACTCCCTCTCCCACGCCGATCCCTTCCCCGACCCCAAGCGCCACCCCGATCCCGCCACTGGCATTGACCATCCGCTGGCCTGAGCAGGTCTCGGCCCTGCGGCCTGTGCCTATCGAGGTGGAACTGGTGCCACCGCCGGGTGTCAGCGTGACGGCCACCGTCCGCGCCACTGTGGTAGACTCGGCCAGCCAGCTCTACCAGCTTTTCGACTTGACGCTGCAAGAGGGAAACCTGTACGCTGCCGAGGAACCATTGCAACTCCCGCTCGAGCCATTGGAGGGAGACTGGCGGTTGATGGTGCACGTGCGATCCGCGCTAAAGGTTGAAGGAAAGCGGGCGCTGACTTTCCAGCCAGCTCCCATCCCCTTCCGCGATCTGACGGATGACCTGCCTGCCGGTGCAGAAGTGCACGTGCCACAGGACTTCGTGGAGGTGGTGTCCGAGGGGGACCAAGTGGCCGGGGGGCGCGTATGGCGCTACGGTGGTGGTGAGGTGGCGCTATGGTGGGCCCCCGGCCCTGTCGAGCCTCTGTTGCTCAACAACGCGGTCGTGATGCTGGAGACGACCTACGACCCGGGTGCGACGGTCCAGGTGCTGGACGTCGAGGAAACGGAGTGGGGAGAGCAAGTGGCGTTCCTCTTCCACGAGGACTGGCCTGGGACGGATGGCGGTCCAGCCGAGACGCTGGTGGTGCAGGGGCCTGACTATTGGCTGTACGTGCTGCGGGTGCGGGCAATGGGCAGTGAGACGATCCCGCCGCTCCTGCGCCAAGTGTGGGGGACGTTCACCTTCGTCCGTTAACTGCTGACAGTCAATGGCTAAAAGATGCTGATCGGCGTGCCGACCCGACGATCGCTTCGGATGAAGTCGTCCTCGTAGCCGCCGATGGGATAGACCCAGCGATAGATCCAGCGAGCAGCACAGATAGAGACGTTTAGGCACCCGTGGCTGCGCCGTATGCCGAAGTCGTTGTGCCAGTAGGTGCCGTGAATGGCGGTGCCGCTCAGGTCGAAGAAAACGTTCCAAGGGATCCCCGGCAGGTCGAAGATGTTCCCCACTGTGGGCGGCCCCTCTGGGTAAGGCCGGTTGCTCATGTGGCGCGAGGGCTGTTTGAGCAGCACGCACGTCTCCCCTGTGTGCGTGGCCAGGTCTGTCTCCGGGTCCCCTTCCAGTCGCCCTAAGCCGGAGGCGACGAGGGTGGTGAACACAATGCGGTTTCCCTCAAGACAGATCAGCCGCTGTTTGCTGAGGTCTACCTCGATGCGCTTCTCGCCGACGAAGGGGCGAATGGGAGCCACCTCAGCGCGGGGGATGCACCGCACGTCCCGCGCTAACACCCATTGGTGACTCGGGTTTGTCGGTGGAAACTCGTCGAAGACCTTGTACCAGCCGGTGCCCTCATCGTCACGGAAGGCATCCACGATGTGATAGACAGTGCCGCCGTAGAAGCGGTAGACCTTCTTGGACTGGGGAGTGGGCTCGGCATAGGCTTCGGTAAAGGGCTGGGCGACCTCGCCCCAGAAGCCCCATTCACCGACGTTGTAGATGAAGGGCTGGGGGGGATAAACGCGCACCGGGAGGACCCAGGCAGAGTGGACGTAGCCCAGGGGGGTCTCGTACCACAGATCGTTGTGGGCGCTGAAGGGAGCGTGAATCTCGCGCGTGATGGGAAAGGTCTGGTCGCGGTAGCGTGCGTCCAGCCGCGCGGCAGAGGTAGAGGGTTGCTCATAGAAGACGACGGTGTGGATCGCCCGGCCCATCCAGACCCAAATGTCGGTGTCAATCTCGGTGCCAGCGCCGGGTTCCGGAGGGTCGGGGTAGCGAGCACGGGTATGGAAGGCAGGTGAGAGCGCCGCTGCCGCAACGGTCGCGGCGATCAGTTTAAGCGTCTTCCGGCGGGTGAGAGATGTGGACATTGATTGCTCCGAGCCAAAAAAGGAGGGCTCTCCAGAGCCCGAAATCAGCGTCTGGAGACATCTCCTATCAGTTTTGTATCAGTAATCTACCACGGTTTTCGCCCTGCTTGGGTTACAGTTCCGTTACGGGAATATACCTCCTCAGCCTAGATTTCGCACTCCGCTAGCAGCTAAATCAGGCCAGTCGTCCTGAGT
>JBHIET010000067.1:0-19289 GCA_046760785.1 Anaerolineae bacterium
TACGCTGCTCAGGCTGAGTAGTGACGTCTTTTGGACAGATTATGAAAGGCTCTCACCACATCTATACCATTTTTTACTCTGTTTTCAGGAGGCATGCCGATGCTTGATCAATTGAGAGAGGTAGAAAAGGAGGCCCTTGCCGCGCTGGAGGCGGTGGAGGGCAGCGACGCACTGACCGACTGGAACCGGCGTTATCTAGGTAAGAAAGGCTCGCTGACACTGCTATTGCGCTCCGTCGGAGAACTGCCAAAGGAGGAGCGCCCGGCCTTTGGGCAGGCTGCTAATAAGGTCAAGGCCAAGTTAGAGGCAGCCTACCAGACGCGAGAACAGGCCCTACGCCAGACGGGGATGCAGCGAGAACTGGAACGGGGTGCGCTGGACGTCACTCTGCCGGGCCGCCCCATCGGACCGGGGCACCTGCACATCACCACCCAGACACTGCGCCAGATTTATGCCATCTTCGCTGAGATGGGCTTCCAGGTCTATGAAGCTCCCGACGTCGAGACCGACGAACTGAACTTCGGGCTGCTCAACATGCCGCCCCATCACCCGGCCCGTGACATGTGGGACACCTTCTGGATCAGCGACGATCTGCTGCTCCGCACGCACACCTCGCCGGGGCAAATTCGGGCCATGCGCGACCGCTACCCCGAGCCCGTCCGCGTCATCCTGCCGGGCAAATGCTACCGCTACGAGCAGGTCACCGCCCGCGCCGAGCACCAGTTCTACCAGGTGGAGGGGCTAGCGGTGGGACACTCCATCACGCTGACTGACCTGATCGGCACGCTGACCGAGTTTGCGCGACGGTTCTACGGGCCGGATCGTCGTATTCGCATCCGAGGCTCCTACTTCCCCTTCACCGAACCCTCCATCGAGGCAGACATGGACTGCATTCTCTGCGGCGGGGAGGGCTGCCGGGTGTGCAGATACAGTGGCTGGCTGGAGGTGTGTGGGGCAGGGATGGTGCACCCGGCCGTGCTGCAGAATGGCGGCTACGACCCTGAGGAGTGGAGCGGCTTCGCTTTTGGCTTTGGCGTCGAGCGGCCAGCGATGGTCAAGTACGGCATTGATGACATCCGCCTGTTCTACGGAAACGATCTGCGGTTCCTGAGGCAGTTCTGAGGCGGGATGAATAGCCCTATGCTCGTACGATGGTTCCCTTTGAAGCGAAGCGATGCTCTGTGTATAGTGGTCATCTTGGCGCTGGTCACAATCTTCTTGGCGCCAGCATTGCGCCCAGGCTATACATTGTTGCCCCTAGGCCTGGAAGCTGGAATTGCACCTTGGAACAAGCAGGTTTATCAACAAGCACAGAACCTGCTGCTGAGCGATCCGTTTTACCAATACTATCCTTTCCGAAATGTGATTGCAGAGTCACTGCGACAGGGTAGATTCATTCTTTGGAACCCGTATGTCTTCAGTGGACACCCTATGCTGGGAGATGTTATGACGCAGACTTTCTACCCACCAAATCTCCTGGGGGCGCTGCTGTTTCCCTTGGCGCGTGCTTGGGTGTTCTTGATCTGGGGCCATATGGGAATGACCGGGTTACTGATGTATGGCTACCTGCGACATTTGAGCCTTAGACCAGCGAGCGCCCTATTCGGCGCCACTATTTGGATGTTCAACTCTGTAGCTGTTGTTTGGCTGGAGGCTCCGCAGTTTCTAAGCACGAGTGCCTGGCTGCCAGGTATATTCTGGTTGCTCAGTATTGGCAAGAAGCATCATAGGTGGAGCGCAATTGCCGGCGCTGGCGCGATGTTCGGTGTACTCATATTGGCTGGACAGATGCAGTATGCAATTGGGGCAGCATGGCTCATCGGTGTGTGGGGAACCTTCCATGCTGCTGTACAATCGGCGAAGCAGCGTCGTATGGTGCTATTGCCGTTGATTACTGTGTTGGTGGTCGGCGCTCTTGGGGTAGGGATTGGAATGATTCAACTGGCTCCGGCAATCGAACTCATAAAGTTAAGCCACCGAGCGCCACTTCTAACACTGCTCCAAACCAGATGGTCCCTGCGTCATATCATCACGTTGTGGATGCCAGACTTTTACGGTAATTCGATACGTTCCCCCTGGTGGGGAGACGGTAACATAGCCGAAATGAGTGGGTACTTTGGACTGTGGCCTTTCGTTCTCAGTCTGTGCGCTCTCGCCTGGTGCAAGCGGCTCGACGGGCGTTTCTGGGGCGGCATGATATTCATTGTACTCTTATCGTTGTGGGGAACTCCGATAGCATACTTGTTGAGCTGGGTGCCCGGGATACGATATGTGCGTCTGACACGGTTGTTGTACTTCATACCACTCACCGGCAGTATGGCGGCGGCCTTTGCCCTGGACGCGGCGCAAGACCATTTACCACAGCATCCTAGGCGGGTTTGGGCAACGCTGGCTATCGTGACCTCGCTACTAGTTGTCGCATCTGGCGTCGTCATCTTTCCGCAATTTGAGCAGATAGTTGAACACAGCAAGTATTTATGGCCTCAGGTTGGAACCCTGATCTCACTGCTGATCATCGGTCTCGTGGGATGGGGAGTGGTTCGCAAGCATCCGGCCTGGGGAACCTTGCTGATTGTCTTGGTTTCCTGTGCGGACTTGATGGCATGGGGGATGCCATTCAATCCAGTCAATTCGTTGGATATTCTGTACCCTGAAAACCCGATCACAGACTGGTTACGGCAGGATCCGGGGCTGTATCGGGTATTGCCGTTACAGTCGGACCGGGTCGTATTCGGCCCTAGCGTGCTTTCGATATTCGGCTTTCAAGAACCTGGCGGATACTCATCCCAAATCGTCCGCCGCTACCGTGATCTGGCTAAGGCGATTCAGGGCCGGGTCGACGTGTGGTGGATGGCTCCCAACACTCAGATGCTAGTCCACAGTGAATTTGATCCGCTTTTCAGCATGCTCAATGTCAAGTACGTGCTGTCGTCCTATTCGCGCCCGGAACGCATCATCGTCGAGGTAGCTTCCGAAGGCTGTCTTACCGATGTACCGTTGCGCCAGGAAGGACTTGTCACACAGGAGTTCCAAGTCGCAAATCCTGGACTGAACCGAGTGGATCTAAAATTCAGACCAGTGGAAAACCCAGGCCAAGCGACGTTGCGTTTCTGGTTGTGGCGCAACCACATTGACGGTGAATTGATCGCCAGCATACCCTTCCAGGCTGCAGAGATTTCGACGGAAGGAGAAAAGGTCTTCTTCTTCGCACCTGTTACCTATTCGGCAGGCGAGACATTCGTGTGGGGTGTAGAGCTAACCGAGGCGGAAGAAGAGCCAGGTCTGGCGCTCTGCCGTGCGGGTGACGGTCAAAATATCGCTTTTAGCGCTTATAGCACACAGCTCAGATTTGCCGACACAATTCAAGGTGTGTGGATCTACGAAAACCCAAACGTGCTCCCCAGGGCCTACGTCAGTCATCACGTGGAGGCTGTGACAGATGAGGATGCCCTGGCGCGGATTAGGAATAAGGAATTTGACCCATGGCATTCGGTTATGATCTCAGTCCCTATGTCTCCAGAATTGCAGGCATTGGCCGAAACGCCGCGCTGGTCGTCTATTTCGCCGGCCAATGTGGTTGAATATAGCTCCCACAAAGTTGTTGTTGACGTTCAAACAGACTCGCCGGGAATCCTCGTATTGAGCGATAACTGGTACCCTGGTTGGTATGCCAAGATGGATGGACAAGATGCAGATATACTGCGTGTTAACTACGCATTGCGCGGCGTCTACGTTGATGGCGGCACACACCGGGTAGAATTCCAGTTCCGCCCGCCCAGTTTACACTTGGGCGCAGCTTTTACTCTCGGAGCGCTTTTGGTAGTGGTATTCATCGCGTGGCTAGATTGGCGACACTATGGTAAATGTCAGGAGCGAGGAAAATGCGAGTACCTATCTCATGGTTGAAAGATTACGTGGATATTACAACTCCCATCCCTGAACTGGCCGAGCGGTTGACGCTGGCCGGGCTGGAGGTGGAGAGCATCGAATACATCGGTCTGCCGGGGGCCGAACTACCCTGGGAGCGAGGAAAAATCGTCGTGGGCGAACTCCGCGCCGTGCGCCCCCACCCCAACGCCGACCGCTTGGTTCTGGCCGAGGTAGAATACGGTGGCGCGGAGCCGGAAATCGTCGTCACCGGAGCCCCCAGCCTGCTGGAGATGCGGGGTCAGAGCGACCTACACCTCAAGGTGGCCTTCGCGATGGAGGGCGCCCACCTCTACGATGGCCACGCCGAGGATCGGCGCATCAGGAAGCTGAAGAAAGTTAAGATCCGCGGCGTTTCCTCCCGGGCCATGGTCTGTTCTGAAAAGGAGTTGGGCCTCTCCGACGAGCACGTGGACATCATCTACCTGCCCGACGACGCGCCCGTGGGTACACCGCTGGTCGAATACCTGGGCGACGCGGTGCTGGAGTTCGACGTCAAGGGGCCATTCGGCCATCTACAATCGGTCCTCGGCATCGCCCGCGAGGTGGCGGCGCTGCTCGGCGTGCCGCTCCGGCGAGACGTGCTTGAGGTGCTGGAGCGCAACCCGGCAAACCTGACCCCCAGGCCGGATTTTCTAGCCCTGGAGATCGCCGACCCTGACCTGTGCCTGCGCTACTCAGCGGCCCTCATCCAGGGCGTGAAGGTGAAGCCCTCACCCTTCTGGATGCAGATGCGACTGCGTCGCGCCGGGATGCGCCCCATCAACAACATTGTGGACATCACCAACTACGTGATGTTGGAGTTGGGACAACCGTTGCACGCCTTTGACTACCACGTCCTACGCTCCAGGCCGAGTGACGACCGCCCGGCGATCATCGTACGCCGTGCCCATCCCGGCGAGCAGATGATGACCCTCGATGGGGAGTTGCGCACCTTCGATAAGGAGATGTTGCTCATCACCGATGGAGGCGGCCCCGTGGCCGTGGCTGGTGTGATGGGCGGGTTGGAAAGTGAGATCACTGAGGTGACGACCGACATCCTTCTGGAATCGGCGAACTTCCACTTCCTCAACGTCCGCCGCACCTCCCGCTCGCTGGGGCTGGTAAGCGAATCAAGCCAACGGTTTGGGCGGCGGGTGGACCCAGAGCTGACGATTAAGGTAGCAGCACGGGCAGCTCATCTGATGGCAGAACTGGGCGGCGGCACCGTCGTCCCTGTCATAGGCGACCTGTACCCCGGCCACCAGCCGCAGCGGGTGATCGAGTTCGATCCGGCCTACACTGCCCGCATTCTGGGCGTCGAAATCCCAACGGACGAGATCGTTCGCATCCTCACCTCTCTCGAGTTTCAGGTCCGACCACCAACCGAGCCAATCGCCCGGTCACCAAGCTACCAAGTTACTGTCCCTTCCCATCGCCTCGACGTCACGCAACCTATAGACCTGGTCGAAGAAGTGGGCCGCATCTGGGGGTATGATCGCTTCCCGACGACGCTCATACGCGACGAACTGCCCCCCCAGCGGGCCAACCTGCGGCTGGAAGGGGCTGAGCGTGTGCGTGACCTTTTGATTGGCTGTGGACTGGACGAAGTCATCACCTACTCGCTGGTGAATATCAAGGATGAGGGGAAACTGCGGCCCCAGGGGCCCCCTCCCGATCCGGCCAATTACCTGCGCGTGCTCAACCCCCTCTCTGCGGAGCGGGCTACTCTGCGGCAAACGCTGCTCCCCTCCCTGCTGCACACCACCCGCGAGAACCTACGCTTCCTCGACCGCGTGGCCATCTTCGAGATCGGTGCGGTTTACCTGCCCGTGGAGGGGCAAACGCTACCCGACGAGCCACGTCGCCTAAGCATCGTGATGACCGGCCCACGAGAGGCCCGCTCGTGGATGGCAGGACAGGATCGCGCGCCGATGGACTTCTACGATCTCAAGGGAGTGGTGGAAGCGATGCTAGCAGGGCTGGGGCTGGAAGGGAGGTTCGAGCCGGGAGAGGCTTCGGCGAGCGCTTCGGCTGAGGACGTTCGGCTGAGCTCAGACCTCGGCGAGCTCAGTCGAGCCGTCGAAGCCTCACTCGAGCCGCACTTCACCTTCCATCCGGGCCGATGTGCCCAGGTGAGCGTTGGGGATGGCGTGGTGGGTGAGATGGGAGAATTGCATCCTCTGGTACGGGAAGCATTTGACCTGCCGACACAGCCTGTCTGTGCGCTGGAGTTTAACCTGGACAGACTACTGGCGGCCTGGGGCGCGCTACGCGCAATGGCGCCCCTCTCCGCTCACCCACCAGTCTACGAGGACCTGGCGGTGGTAGTGGACGAGAACGTACCGGCGGTGCGCGTACACGAACTCATCGCCCAGACCGGTACACCGCTCGTGCGCGCTGTCGTGCTGTTCGACGTTTATCGAGGAGAGCAGGTAGGAGCTGGCAAGAAGAGCCTGGCCTACCGTCTTACCTACCAGGCGGACGACCGTACGCTGACCGACCGGGAGGTCGCCAAACTGCGGGCCGAGATTGTCCGCCGATTGGAGCGAGAGCTAGGCGCGACGCTGCGCGGCACGTAGGGGCAGGCTCTGCGCCTGCCCTCGGCGGGCAAACCGCGAGGGTTTGCCCCTACCTACCCCTTAGAAGCCTGGTGCGCAGACCGAGTAGAGTGCGCAGTGTCTTCTGGCTGGTCGTTGGTCTCTGCAGCGTGCGCAGACCAGCCTCATACGTTGCCAGGCCGCCGCTGCGGTCGCCTGCCTTCCACATTTGCACCCCCAGCGCCAGTAGCGTCTCCCCCTGGTGCTGAGCTTCGCCTAACTCGGCGAAGATGTCGGCTGCCTGGCGCAGGCATCCCTGCGCCTCATCGCGCTCACCTTTGCTGGCGTACAGCCCGCCCAAATTACCCAGCGCCTGCGCCTCACGGCTGCGATCACCCAGGCGCGCAAAAGCCGCCCTGGCCTCGTCCAGGGCCGCAATCGCCTCATCCCATTTTCCGTGCAGCCGATAGATCACACCCAGATTGTTCACCATCTCAGCCGCCTCGATCTCGTTCCCTTCGGCGGCGAACATCCCTTGGACCTGTTTAAACCTGGCAGCCGCCTCCTCGTACAGTCCCTCCTGGAACAATCGCAGCCCTTCCTCTTTGAGTTCCTGTGCAGAAGCTGTACTCTCCACCATTGTACCCCCGATCCGTAATCCGCTGCACAACCTGCAATCAATACGTAATGTCCAACAACCCTTCGGCGATAGCGCGCAATCTTCCAGCCGGCATCTGGGCCAGTTTCATCGCCACTTCCAGGTATCTGATGTTTATAGGCTGAGTTGCAAACTCCCGCACCTCTCCGGGGAGTTCGCAGAAACGTCGCCAGACTTCCTCCCGCTGGTGCCATTCTCCAACTGGCCCTTCCTGAGTATCAAGGAAGTATTCCAGAGGCAGATTCAGATGTTGCGCCAATAACTCCAATTCCGCCAATGGAATAGGCCGCTTCCCGTATTCGTAGGCAGAGAGACGGCCAGTTGAGCAGCCTACCACCTCTGCCAATTCCCTCTGGGAAATGCCGGCCTCCAGCCGAGCCTGGCGCAAGAGTGCCCCCACAATACGGTGACGCAGAGCCAGCACCTCCTGCAGCGGCAATGGCTCCTCTTCTGTCGCAAGCTCAGGGTCGCGCTCCCAGAAATGCGTTACCGGAGTGTCGAGCACATAGGCCAGCACTTCCAACTCCGGCAAAGAGATAGGCTTGCGTCCCTCTTCGTATGCCGTGATCGTACTGGTGGAAACCCCCAATGCCGCCGCGCACTCACGCTTGGTCTTCTCGACCCGCTCTCGTGCGTCGCGCAGCAGCAGGCCGATAATGCGATTCCGTAAAACCAGTTCTTCCTCAGGCACCAACCCCTCCTGGCTATTCCATCTTGTTACGTCTATTTGGAGAATCCGTGCCCCCGAGTAATCGTGAGACCCGCGCAGTGTTACGTTGTCTATTATAGCACAACCTGCATGAGGGGCAAAACACAGGGAGACAGCCCTCAGGTTCTGATGGCGCAGCGTAGGCAAAGCTACGGGAGCGAAAACAACATTGGCAACCTGCGGGAGGGTCTGTTTGCTCCAGGAATAAAATGCTCCCCTCGGCTTCACTTGCGTATTCTAGATGTCCATGTTATAATTTTATCAAGATACGCGGGTGTGGTGGGAGAGGAGAAGTGGGCAAGCCCCACTTTTATTTATATACGGCCGCCAGGCCGTAACATTCGCCGTCTCGGGGTTTCGAAATGCCGAGAGTGAATGTCTGGTACACTGCGTACCGCTGGTGGGGGAAGGATAATGAAGTCGGATTTCTTATTGGCGTTCAACCAAATCTGCAGCGAACGCGGGCTGTCCAGAGAAGTTGTGCTCGAAGCCTTGCAGATGGCCCTGGTGTCCGCCTATCGCCGTGACATCGGTGGCAATACGAATCAAAATGTCACCGCCCAGGTTGATCTGGAGACCGGCAAGGCACGCATCTTCGTTGAAAAACAGGTCGTAGAGGAAGTTACTGATCCTGACCTAGAGATTGCCCTAGCAGATGCGTGTGCTCTTCAACCCGGCGTCGAAGTAGAAGACGTGGTGATGATCGAGAACACGCCCAAGGACTTCGGTCGTATCGCGGCGCAGGCTGCCAAGCAGATCATCCTACAACGCATCCGCGAGGCAGAACGGGACGCACGGTACGCACACTACGTCCAACAGGAGGGGGAGATCGTCCACGGCACAGTGCAGAGTATCACGCCTCAGACAGTGACCCTGCATCTTGAAGGCACTGAGGCGATCTTGCCGCGCAGCCAGCAGGTGCCTGGCGAGCGTTATGGCCTTCATCAGCGTCTGCGAGCCTACGTGCTGGAAGTCCGCAAAACTGGCCGTGGCCCACAGATCGTCGTCTCGCGCAGCCACAAGAACATGCTGCGCCGTCTGCTGGAACTGGAGGTGCCCGAGATTTTCAACGGAGCGGTCGAGATTAAATCCATCGCCCGCGAGGCAGGATCTCGCTCCAAAGTGGCCGTAGCCGCCCGCCAACCTGGCGTGGACCCGGTGGGAGCCTGCGTTGGTATGCGTGGCGTGCGCATCCAGTCCATTGTCAACGAGCTGGGTGGGGAGAAGATTGACATTATCGAGTGGAGCCCTGACGTGGCTACTTTCATCGCCAAGGCACTCAGCCCGGCCAAGGTGTTGAGCGTGCAATTAGAGGAAGACCCGGTTGAGGGAAAGACCGCCAGCGTGGTCGTGCCTGACGACCAACTCTCGCTGGCCATTGGGCGGGCTGGGCAGAATGCCCGCTTGTCGGCAAAACTCACCAGTTGGCGTATTGACATTCAGGGAGTTACAGAGGCTGCCGCCTGGGCATTGCGCCAGGTGAACGAAGACCCCAACGTTTTGCCCGCGCTGGGACCAGTAGCGGAGTTGCTTCCCACAGTCGCCAATATCCTGCGGCAGCATGAGCAGGAGAGTCTACCTTATAGCAGCGAAGAACTGCTGACTATGCGGCAAGTGATCGAAGGGGTTGGGGGTTACTATACTTCAATCCGCGACGCTGAACGCGCGCGTCTTATGGCAGAGGAGGCAGCCCGCCGTGCGACCATCAAAGCCGCCGAGGCTGAGCGCCGAGCGGCTATCGAGGCTGCCCTTGCCCTCATCCCACCCCGTGCCTACGAGATTCCTCTGGCCGAGATGGGCCTGAGCACCCGTGTGCTGAGCCACTTGGAGCGAGCCGGGGTGACGAACGTCGGGGACGTGATGGAACGACTGGCCGAGGGGGACGAGGGGCTGTTGAAACTGGACGGCATTGGTCCCAAGAGCCTGGCCGAGGTTAAGCAATGCATCGAAGCGTTGGCGTTACCCGAGGTAGTAGAGGAAGGCGCACCCGAGGAGGAGCCCGCCGCCAAAGTGGAGGTGAAGGCAGAGGTTGAGGTGGAAGCAGAAGTAACACCGCCTGCCGGACCGACACCGGAGGCACCAGCCGTAGCAATGGAGGTGGCTGTGCCAGAGGCCCCATCGGAAGTGACAGCGCCTGAGGCTGTTGAAGAAACACCGCCAGAGGAGGCTGTAGCCGAAGAGGTCTTAGTAATAGCGGAGATCTCAGAACTCATCCTCGATGAGGAAGAGGAGGGAATGGAGGCCAAATTCGAGGAGGAACGCAAGCGGAGTCGCCGTCGCCGCCGAGAACTGATCTACGACGAGGAGACGGGCGAGCTTGTCGCGCATCGCCGGCGCAAGAGGTACGAGGACGGCGACGAGTGGAGCGAGTACCTGGAGTAGCGACTGTATGGGCAGGCAATCTCGGCGTCGTAAGCATGTGCCACAACGTACCTGTGTTGCTTGCCGCACAGTGCGGCCCAAGCGGGAATTGGTGCGCATCGTGCGGCCTTCTCCGACCGGGGCCGAGGGCGCGGTGATGGTGGACGAGACGGGCAAGCGCAGCGGGCGCGGGGCTTACCTCTGCCGTCAGCGCGACTGCTGGGAGACAGCGCTGGCACGACGGCAACTGGAGCGGGCGCTGAAGGTGACGTTGACAGCTAAAACCGAAGCCCGGTTACGAGAGTACGCGGCCGGACTGCCCCAACTCCCGGCAACAGAGGCCGAGAAGGGCGAGGAGGCAGCGGGGGGAGCGAGTACAGATGAATGAACAAGTACAGACACAGACTTCGGCGAGCGCTTCGGCTGAGGACGTTCGGTTGAGCTCAGTCGAAGCCCTCAGCGTCGAAGCCTCAGTCGAGCCGGAAAAGCAAGTAGTCGAGATCCCAGAGTTCCTGACGGTGCGCCGCTTGGCGGAACTGATGGACGTCAGCCCTATCGTCGTGATCAAAGAATTGATGAACTCCGGCGTGATGGCAAACATCAACCAGCAGATTGATTACGAGACAGCTGCCATTGTAGCCCAGGAGATGGGATTCGAGCCCAGGGAAGAGACTCCGATCCTGTCTGAAGAGATCGCTGAAGAGGGACCGGCGCTGCTCTGGGAACGTCTTTATGCCGGCGAAGACCCAGCGAAGCTCAAGCCACGCCCTCCGGTTGTCACCGTCCTGGGCCACGTGGACCACGGTAAGACATCGCTGCTGGACGCCATCCGCCACACCGACGTGGTGGGCAGCGAGGCTGGAGGGATCACGCAGCACATTGGGGCCTACCAGATCGAACACGACAAACACAGTATCACGTTCCTCGATACTCCGGGGCATGAGGCTTTTACCGCGATGCGCGCCCGCGGTGCTCACACCACCGACATAGCCGTGTTAGTCGTGGCCGCCGATGACGGCGTGATGCCCCAAACCATCGAAGCTATCAACCACGCCCGTGCTGCCCGCATCCCCATCGTCATTGCCCTCAACAAAGTGGATAAGCCCACCGCCCAGCCAGAATTGGTAAAGCAACAGCTAGCCGAGATGGACCTGGCTCCCGACGATTGGGGAGGGACCACGCTGTGCGTCCCCGTCTCGGCCAAGCAGGAAACTGGCCTGGACGACCTGCTCGAGGCCATCCTGCTCGTCACGGATTCTATTGACATCCAGGCCAACCCCGACCGGCCCGCAGTGGGCACGATACTGGAGGGGCGGCTGGAGCGTACTCGTGGCGCGACCGCCACCGTGCTGGTGCAGAACGGCACGTTGCGTGTGGGCGACACTGTGGTGGCTGGCCTGACCCATGGCCGCGTGCGCCAGATGCTCGACGAGGCCGGGCGTCCCATTCGGGAAGCCTTGCCCTCGACACCGGCTATGATTCTGGGTCTCTCCGGCGTGCCCAAAGCGGGGGAATTGTTCAAGGTCGTGCCAGATGAGCGCACTGCGCGGACCATCGTCGCCAGGCGCAAGGAAGAATTGGAAGCCAAAGCCTCTGTCCCTGTCAGGGCCTTCACCCTCGACGACTTCTCCAGCCGCATCCAGGCCGGACAGGCCAAGGAACTCAACTTGATTGTCAAGACCGACGTCCAGGGTTCCATCGAGCCCATCGTCAGCTCGCTGGAAAAACTGAGCAGCGAGGATCTGAAGGTCAATGTCATACACGCCGCTGCAGGCAACATCAATGAATCGGACGTCAACCTGGCCATTGCCTCACGTGCTATCGTCATCGGTTTCCAGGTGCACCCCGACCCGGCAGCCCGCCGCCTGGCGGAAAGTGAGGGCGTGGATATCCGCACCTATGACATCATATACAAACTGGTGGATGAGGTGAATAAGGCCCTCAAGGGACTGTTGGAGCCGACTTACGTGGACGTGGTGGTAGGCGAAGCCGAGGTACGGGCTACCTTCAATATTCCCAAGGTCGGCGTCGTGGCCGGCTGCTACATCCGCCAGGGAGAAGCGCGGCGCAACGCCCGTGCACGGGTCATCCGAGGTGAGGAACAGCTCTACGACGGCCACGTCGCCTCGCTCAAGCGCTTCGACAAGGACGTGCGTGAGGTGCGAACGGGCTTCGAGTGCGGCGTGGGACTGGAGGGTTTCCAGGACTTTGCCACGGGTGACGTGATTCACTTTTACGTGAAGGAGCGGCAAGAAGCTACGTGACAAACCTCAAACCCCAAACGCCAAACCTCAATGGGTAAGAAATATCAACGCCGGGTCTCCGACCTGATACGCACTCATCTGACAAATCTGTTGGAGCGGAAAGCCAACGACCCGCGCCTGCAGATGGTCACCATCACCGATGTGGTAGTCACGTCCGACACCCTCCGCGCCGACGTGTACTTCAGCGTGCTGGGCGGAGCTGAGGTACAAGCGGAGGCGCAGGCCGGACTAAAAAGCGCGGCCGGCTGGCTACGGCGTGAGTTGGGTCGCCGACTGCGCTTGCGCAGTACCCCGCAACTGGCCTTCCACTACGACCCCTCGCTGGAACACGGTGAACACATCGCCAGCATCCTCGACGAATTGGGATTCAGTGAAGAAGAACACGATACTGGAGCAAGCTAGCCAACTGATCCAATCAGCTCACTGCCCCCTGCTGATATGTCACGTCGTTCCCGACGGAGACGCCATCAGCAGTCTGACGGGCCTGGGCCGGGCCTTACGTCAGATGGGCCTGGAACCAACCATGGCCTGCTCAGACCCCATCCCCGCCCGCTTCAACTACATCCCCGGCGTCGAGGCCATCGTGCAAGACGTCAGTGCTCCCTTCGACCTCGTCGTCTCCCTCGACTGCTCCGACCTGGAGAGACTGGGCCACTTTCCACAGATACCGGCTTTCGGGAGCACGCCGCTGCTCAACATTGACCACCATATCACCAACTTGAATTTCGGCCACGTTAACCTGGTGGACCCCCACGCCTCATCCACCGCCGAACTCGTGCTGCGGCTGCTCGAATATATGACCGTCCCGCTTGACGCCGAACTGGCCACAGCCTTGCTAGCTGGTATCGTCACCGACACGCGCGGCTTTCGCACAAGCAACGTCACCGTCCAGGTGATGGAGACCGCACTGCGGTTGATGAAGGCCGGAGCCTCACTCCCTCACATCACGCATCACAGCCTTGGCTGCCGTTCCGCTGCTGCCATCCATCTGTGGGGGATGGCGCTGGCCCAGTTGCAGACCCAGGACCGCGTGATCTGGACCAGTATCCCGCTGGCGATGCGCCGTGCGGCGGGTCACGCCGGTAACAGCGACGCCGGACTGGCCAGTTTCCTCGTCAGCGCCGACGATGCCGACGTCGCTATTGTCTTCATCGAGCGGGAGGACGGCTCCATCGAGGTCGGATTACGCGCCGCGCCCGGCTTCGATGTCGCGCAGGTGGCACTCCAGTTCGGCGGCGGCGGTCACGCTCTCGCCGCTGGCTGCAACCTCCCTGGACCGCTGGAGGAAGCCCAGGCCCGCGTGCTAGCCGCCCTCCAGGCCGACTTGGCCCGCCAGCGCCACAACCATGTCTGACGGAATCCTCAACCTCAACAAGCCACGTGGCCCAACCTCCCATGACGTCGTAGACCGCATCCGCGCGTTGACCGGCGTCCGCCGCGTGGGCCACGCTGGCACGCTCGATCCGCTGGCGACCGGTGTGCTGCTCATCTGCATCGGGCGGGCCACCCGTGTGGCCGAGTACCTGATGACCGAGCAGAAGGCCTACCTCGCTCGTGTGCGGCTTGGCATCAGCACCGATACTTATGACGCCGAGGGACAGATAGTGGCAGAGGCACCGGTCAAGGTGGGACGCACTCAGGTTGAGGCGGCACTGGCACGTTTCCGTGGTGAGATTACACAGGTGCCGCCGATGTATTCGGCGGTCAAATACCGGGGCACGCCGCTGCACCGGCTGGCCCGCCGGGGTCTCGAGGTGAAGCGCGAGCCGCGCCAGGTCGAGGTCTTTCGGCTGGAGTTAACCGCCTGGGAGCCGCCGGAGTACACGCTGGAGGTGACCTGCTCGCCGGGGACCTACGTGCGTGCGTTGGCGCACGATCTGGGACAGGCTCTCGGCTGTGGGGCCCACCTCACAGCTCTTACCCGGTTGGCAAGCGGTGAATTCCGCCTGGAGGACGGTGTCGCGTTGGAGGAATTTGCCCAGGCCGCCGCTGAGGGTCGCTGGTCTGACCTGTTGCACCCGCTAGACGCGGCGCTGACCCGCTTCCCGGCGCTGCACCTGGGTGCAGACGCAGCGCGACGGATCTGTTCGGGACAGGCGATTACTTTTCCCTCTCCCCTCTGCAAAGGAGGGGGGATGGCCCGTGCCTATGGGCCTGATGAGACTTTCCTTGCACTCGTGAATTACGACCCGGCAGCCGAGGTCTGGCGGCCTCATAAGGTATTCTGCACACGTCGCCCTGAGCGCGTCGAAGGGCCGGAGCGCCTTCTCTGAGTTTGACAATGCACATCGTCCACGACCTGACACAGGCCCATCTTCTCCCCCCCTTGAAAGAGGGGGCTGGGGGGGGATATGTGACCATCGGCATCTTCGATGGCATCCACCGGGGGCACCAACAACTCATCACCGCTATGGTGAAGGCGGCCCACTCTACAGGCAACGTGGCCATCGCCCTCACCTTCGACCCCCACCAGGCCACCACACTGGGCTACGAACCCCCGCCGCTGCTGACGATGGTGGAGGAGCGTATCGAGTTACTGGCTGCGTTGGGACTTGATATCCTGGTCGTGCTCGCCTTCACCCCGGCCATCGCCCGCACCCCGGCAGCCGATTTCGTCGAGACGCTGATTCATCAGCTCCGCCTGGTCGCACTGTGGGGCGGCCCTGACTTCGCGTTCGGCTACCGGCGCGAGGGGGACGTACCGTTTTTGCGGCGCTTAGGGGCAGAGCGTGGGTTCAGCGTGCACATCGTCGAGCCGTTGACGTGGGAAGGAACACTGGTGAGCAGCAACCGCGTGCGAGCCGCGTTGAAGATGGGGGACATCTCACAGGCAACGGGTTGTCTGGGCCGTCCCTACCGACTGGCGGGCGTCGTCGTCCGTGGGCATGAGGTGGGCCGCAACGTCGGTGTGCCCATGGCTAACCTCTCCCCTCCGCCCGAGCGGCTGATCCCCGCCAGCGGAATTTACGCCTGCCTGGCGCACACCGAGCATCTGGGAACGCACCCGGCGGTGGTCAACGTCCGCCCCCACCCCACCCCTGCCGAGTGCACGCCGGTCGTCGAGGCCCACCTGCTGGACTTTGACGCCGATCTCCACGACCAGGTGTTGGCACTCGATTTTATCGCCCGTCTGCGAGATGAGCGCGCCTTCCCCACCACCAACGCGCTGATGGAGCAGATCCATAAGGACATCGCCCAGGCGCGGACCGTCCTGGGCGTGGATACTTCACCTGCCGGTAGATGCTAACCAATGGTTTCGATACGTTTCTCCACTTTGTTGCGAAGCTACTCAACCAGCGCTTGTTCCGTAACTGCCAGTGCGCTCAGCTAACTGTCAACGACTGACTACCATACCTACGGTAGCCCCCCGATCTCGAAAGAATACCCCAGCAGCGCCAACAGTGCAGTTGGAGCATCGGGCTTTTCATACTGAAGCTCGATGATCTGCGTCTCGCCCGGCTGAACCGTCCAGGGCAGCGGAGGGGCTGCACTGCGCAAGGCGCTCATGCCGGCGCTGGAGGTGAGGCTGATGTCGCTCAACTCCACAGTGAGGGGACCACTCCCCCTGTTCCACACCTCTCCCTCGATAATCAGCACGTCGCCGCCGCCGTCGAGGAAGGCATCAGTAATCTCCACGTCGGCCTGGCCACGCGAGACCAGTCCTGCCTCCCCCTCGTAGGGGATGCTCACGCTGGCTCGCAACTCTGAGCCTGGCTGGGGGCTGAAGCTCCAGACGAGCGTGGGGCCAGCCAGCGCCTCCGGCACCAGGTAGCCGGCCGTGCCCTGCACCGTGGCGCCGGGCTCGATTTCTCCGCTGAGCGGGCCGTGTTCCCCTGCAGCGCTGGCCTCAGGAGAAAGCAGGTACCGGTTCCCCACGCCATCCTGCAACTGCACATTGAAGGCGTTGGCGTCCAGCGACACTGCACCCACATTTTCGACCGAGAATTCCACCAGGTAATACATCGTCCCAGCGAGGAGAGCAGGTCCGCTGCGCTCGGCATAGCCCTCAATGACCGTCACCTGCGCGCCACCCACGCGCACCGGCTGACCGGGTTGGGCCAACGCCCCTCCCGATGGAGGCGGCTGAACCGGCTCCGTCTCGGCAACGTAGTCGGCCGTAGCAACTTGCCAGGTGTCAGCCCCACTCTCCAGGATCAACGTCAAGCGAGGTCGAAATTGCTCAAACACGCCTGCCTCATTTGCCGTCGTCTCTCGCCCCTCAACGAAGCGGAAAAGGAGCACTGCACCGTTGGAGAGGTAGAGCTTGATCTCGTCCCCCGGCCTTAAACCGGCCAGCAGCGCCTCGTTCGCAGGCAGAGGCTCCAGCCCCACGACGTAGTTCACCACCGTGCCGCAAATCCAGACAGCCGATCCCGGGTAATCCTGGGGATAGGTCCAGCCTCCTTGCTCAGGCGCAACGGCCACGACGGGGAATGATTCGCTGCCCACCCCAAGGGAGATGGGGAAAGACACAGCCACCTGCACGTCGCCGCTGCTGATGATCGTCTCGCAACTCGGGGGAGGCAGAGGGGAAGCAAAGGGGGTGGGCGCAAGTTTGGTCACCTCCAGAGGCATGCCAGCGCCAGTTTCGCCTGTATGGAATAGACGCTGCAGCCCAAGGAAGAGAATAAGCGCCGCGACGACCATCAACAGGAATATACCGCCGACAATGGGAATGATCACCAGGCACCTACGGCGCGGTGGACCAGCCGGCTTGACTGAGCTCGCCGCAGGCTCAGGCTGAGGGTTCTCCTTCTCTGGAGCAGGGGCTGATTCACTCATAATGACCCTCTTCTCACCCGTTCACTCGTTGTATGGGTCAGGACGTTTCTCCTGGAAGCGATTGGGACGGCACACGCAGGTAGATACTGGCTCCCTCGGTAGCCACCAGTTGGCTGAAGCCGAAGAAGGGCACACTCACCCGCACGGGCCCCTGCGCCGAGACAGTAAACTCCAGATTGCCTCGCTCGTCGGTGAAGCCCTGGGCCAGCAGTTGATTGGTGGCAGCCTCGTAAGCCTGAGCCGAAATGCCAGCGATGCCCTCCCCTGCGCCAGGCTGGTGGTCGTCGTTGCCGTCGTAGTAGACCAGCAGGGTGATGGGGACAAAGCGGGGAGCCGGGGTCGTTTCGGCGGGAACCGGGCTCGGCGTGGTCAGCGGGCGCACCGTGAGGCCCGCGGCGGCCTCCGTGGGGGTAGCAGCAGGCGATGTAGCCGTAGGAGTGGCACCGGGCTGGGGCGTGTTGGTCGGCTCAGGGGTGCTGGTTGCGGTGGGCTGACCCGGCGCTTGCATCTCGCAATTCAGCTCGTAATCGCTTGCAGATACGTCGCTCGGCGTGCGGTCGCCGGTCCCCACCAGCAGATACAGCCAGCCCTCGTAAGTGGCATAGTAACTGAAGGCGCTGTCGGGGTTCCCCGGCTCGACGTCGTCGTTGCCACCGATGGCGTCGTCCCACGAAGGGCCGCTGAATACGATCATGTTGGGGTCTATGCCGGGGTCCTGTACCGACGCGGTACACTCGTAGTTGAATCCCGGCTTGACCCAGACCTTAAAGAAGTCATTGTCCATCCCACCATAAGGCGGGTAGAAGTTGAAGGTTTGGGGGTCGTTGGTGGGGATGACGCAGGCGTATTGAAAGTCGGAGTTGTCTTCGCAACTGTCGGAGCCGGAGGCGGGGCCAGGGCCGGGCGTGGACGTAGGCTCGGGAGAGGGTGCACTGCTCTCTTCCACCGTCATATCGTAGCTGCCGGTGGTGCTGACTTTGTTGACGATGCGGATGTAGTAGTATCCGTCGTAAGTGGCCTGCCACGTAGCCTGCGATGCATATCCCTCACCGTAATCGTCGTTCGTTTTTACCACGCCGTTGTTCTGGTCGCGGACTTCCATGTACGTGTCCACACCGCTCAGGCTGCTGGTCGTGGCCTGGTACCACTTCCCGGTCTTGGCCCAGACCTTGAACCAGTCCTCGTTACCGGCGGGGTAAAAGTTGGCCACGCCCGCCAGGCTGCTCAACGTGACCGATTCGGCGACGGGCAGGGTATACGTCTGGTTGAAGCTGTCGTTAGGCTCGTAGTTGTCCCCTGCGGAGACCGACGTGGGCGTCGCGACTGGCGTGTCGGTCGGGACCGGAGTATCAGTTGGGGTTGGCGTCACAGCAAGTTCGTCAATATCCAATTGATATGTGGCAACAAAGACAGTGCTAGTGGTGACAGCGAGCACCTCGATACGGGCATAATGGATAGTCGTGTACGCCGTCCACGATATACTGACGTCGCTGGACGACGAAGAGCTGGTCTCAATCAAATTCTGGCTGCCATCGTAGAGACGTATTCTCAGCTTCAAGTCACCTGGATTCTGCAAGACAGTGAGGCTGGCTTGATACTGCCGTCCATTCTCATTACTCATCACGTAATAATCTTGTGTATCTGGAGTAAGAGTAATGACATTTGTGTTAGAAACTGCCCCTGTGACATAACCCGGCACGGTGATGGTGTCAGCGGTACCGAAGTCATTATTAGGCTCCGTCTCGCCAGTCTGAAGCAACGGCTTATCCCCAGGAGCAGCCACGGTGGCCGAGATGGAGGCCAGCAACAAGAGCGCAAACGCTACCAGCCCGGCAACTATGAGTTGACGTTTCATCACCACATTCCTCCTGGCCGGGCGCGTCGCCCCCCAGAACGCCCCAGCCAAGGCTACTATACCACAAACGACGCCAGACTTCAAGCAGCGTGTGGGCCTGCTCCGCAGCGCCTACGTGCTCGATGAACCCGTTGGTTTCCTGCGATGAGCTCCATACATTATAGCCTGTTTTTCGCACCCCTGGAAATCGTAACAGTGATTGTACAGATCATAG